>DWUT01000134.1 GCA_019120615.1 Candidatus Mediterraneibacter norfolkensis | reverse complement strand
TCAACGGGAGGGGCGAGATTTTATTCTCCCTCTACCCTATTTTTATCAGGAGGCTGAGGGGATGAAGGTAAGTAAAATACTGAATAATAATCTCGTTTTGTCCAGAAATGCGGAAAACGAGGAAATTATCGTGAAAGATCTCGGGATCGGGTTTCATGATTATGATTGTAGAGAATGGCCTGGCACAGTGGATGAGCTGTTGGAGGACGGAAAGATACACGATGATTACCGGATCGACTATATGCGGCAGCATATTGAAGAGATGAAAGAAGCAGTCTGCGACGGTGTGGATCTTATGGGATATACATGCTGGGGCTGTACAGACGTTGTCAGCGCGTCTACGGGAGAAGTGAAGAAGCGCTACGGATTGATCTTTGTGGACAAATTTGACGACGGGACAGGAGACCTGTCACGCAGACGGAAAGATTCGTTCTACTGGTACAAAAAAGTGATAGAAAGCAACGAAGAAGTTTTATACTAATGAATATTTATTGGAAAAATATGAATATTTATAAGTAAAGTTTCTGTTGAAATATGAGCTCAGTTGTAGTATAATCTTTACAATTTGAGAAAGTGGGCGCTCTGGGTGAAAAGACTCCAAGAGTGCCTTTGCTATGTAACGGAATGACCGGGACAGAGCGGTTTTCAGATTGGATGCTATCTATTTGTACGAAGGGAAAGGGTGAACAGATGAAGGCGTTTCTAATATTGGAAGATGGTACAGTATTTACGGGGACGAGCATCGGCTCAACGAGGGACTGTATCAGCGAGATCGTATTTAATACTTCTATGACAGGTTATCTGGAGGTGCTGACAGATCCATCCTATGCGGGACAGGCAGTCGTGATGACGTATCCGCTGATCGGCAATTACGGGATCACACCGGATATGGAGTCTAAGAAGGCGTGGCCGGACGGCTATATCGTGAGGGAACTTTCCAGGATGCCCAGCAACTTCCGCTGTGAAGGCACGATTCAGGATTTTCTGAAAGAACAGGATATTCCGGGAATTGCAGGGATTGATACCCGGGCTCTCACAAAAATCCTGAGGGAGAAGGGGACCATGAACGGCATGATCACGACGAAAGAAGATTATGACCTGGACGAGATCATCCCGAAACTGAAGGCATATACAGTAGGAGATGTGGTTTCCAAAGTGACATGTCAGGAAAAATATGTCCTCGAAGGAACAGGAAAGAAAGTCGCACTTCTTGACCTTGGCGCAAAAAACAATATCGCAAAATCTTTGAATGAACGTGGCTGCGAAGTAACTGTTTATCCGGCTCACACAACCGCGGAAGAGATCATTTCATCACAGCCCGACGGGATCATGCTTTCCAACGGACCGGGAGACCCGGCGGACTGCACATCCATAATCGAAGAAATCAGAAAGCTTTATAATACAGACATTCCGATCTTCGCCATCTGTCTGGGACATCAGCTTATGGCGCTTGCTACAGGTGCGTCCACACACAAGCTGAAATACGGTCATCGCGGAGGAAACCATCCGGTCAAGGATTTAAAGACCGGAAGGGTATATATATCCTCCCAGAATCACGGCTACGTGGTGGATGAGGAGAGCGTGGATCCGTCGGTGGCTGTGCCCGCGTTTAAAAATGTAAACGACGGGACAAACGAGGGTCTTGCCTATGTGGGCAAAAATATCTTCACTGTGCAGTTCCATCCGGAGGCATGCCCCGGACCGCAGGATTCAGGATACCTGTTTGACAGATTCATTGAGATGATGGGAGGAGCGAAATAATGCCTAGAGATTTAAGTATAAAGAAAGTACTGGTCATCGGTTCCGGTCCGATCGTCATCGGACAGGCAGCAGAGTTCGACTACGCCGGAACACAGGCGTGCCGTTCCCTTAAGGAGGAAGGGCTGGAGGTTGTTCTGCTGAACTCTAACCCGGCGACCATCATGACAGACAAAGACATCGCGGACCGCGTCTACATTGAGCCGCTTACCGTCGAGGTGGTGGAGCAGCTCATCCTGAAGGAGAAGCCGGACAGCGTCCTTCCCACGCTGGGAGGACAGGCAGGACTGAACCTCGCCATGGAGCTGGAGGAGGCAGGATTCCTGAAGGCAAACGGCGTGCGCCTTATCGGAACTACCTCCGAGACCATCAAGAAGGCGGAGGACCGTCTGGAGTTCAAGGCGACCATGGAGAAGATCGGGGAGCCTGTGGCGGCATCTCTTGTCGTAGAGAATGTGGATGACGGACTGGCTTTTGCTAATAAGATAGGCTATCCGGTAGTGCTCCGTCCCGCGTATACACTGGGAGGAAGCGGCGGCGGTATCGCCCATGATTCCCATCAGCTGGTGGAGATCCTGGAGAACGGGCTGCGGCTTTCCCGCGTGGGACAGGTTCTGGTAGAGCGCTGTATTGCCGGCTGGAAAGAGATCGAGTACGAGGTAATGCGGGACAGCGCCGGCAACTGCATCACGGTCTGCAACATGGAAAATATCGACCCTGTGGGTGTGCATACCGGAGACAGTATCGTTGTGGCCCCGTCTCAGACGCTGGGAGACAAGGAGTACCAGATGCTCCGTACTTCCGCTCTGAACATCATCAGCGAGCTGAACATCACCGGAGGATGTAACGTGCAGTATGCGTTGAACCCGGATTCCTTTGAATACTGTGTCATCGAGGTAAATCCCCGTGTCAGCCGTTCCTCTGCACTGGCATCCAAGGCGACCGGTTACCCTATCGCCAAGGTGGCGGCAAAGATCGCGCTGGGCTACACACTGGATGAGATCAAGAATGCCATTACGCAGAAGACTTACGCAAGTTTTGAGCCGATGCTGGACTATGTGGTGGTGAAGATGCCAAGACTTCCGTTCGATAAGTTCATCAGCGCCAAGAGAACGCTGACAACGCAGATGAAGGCCACCGGAGAGGTCATGAGTATCTGCAACAATTTCGAAGGTGCGCTCATGAAAGCCATCCGTTCCCTGGAGCAGCATGTGGACTGCCTGATGTCCTATGACTTTACAGGACTGTCGGAGGAAGAGCTGACCGAACAGCTCGCGATCGTGGATGATATGCGGATCTGGAGAATTGCGGAGGCGGTGCGCAGAGGCTTTGACTACGATACTATTTATAATATTACCAAGATCGACCGCTGGTTCATCGACAAGATCGCCATCATCGTGGAGATGGAAAATGCGCTGAAGAACGAGGAACTTACACCGGATCTCCTGAGAGAAGCAAAACGGATCGAGTTCCCGGACAATGTGATCGCGCGCCTGACCGGAAAGAGCGAGCGTGAGATTCACGATATGCGCCATGAAAACGGCATTGTGGCAGCGTATAAGATCGTTGACACCTGTGCGGCAGAGTTTGCGGCGGAGACGCCTTATTACTACTCTGTGTACGGAAGTGAGAACGAGGTAGAGGAGACTTCCGGAAAGAAGAAAGTACTCGTCCTTGGTTCCGGACCGATCCGTATCGGACAGGGAATCGAGTTCGATTTCTGTTCCGTGCACTGTACCTGGGCGTTCGCGAAAGAAGGATATGAGACGATCATCGTGAACAACAATCCGGAGACTGTAAGTACAGACTTTGATATTGCTGACAAGCTGTATTTTGAGCCTCTCACACCGGAAGATGTGGAGAGCATTGTAGATATCGAGAAGCCGGACGGTGCTGTGGTTCAGTTCGGCGGACAGACAGCCATCAAGCTGACAGAGGCCCTCATGAAGATGGGAGTGCCGATCCTCGGAACTTCCGCGGAGAATGTGGACAAGGCAGAGGACAGGGAACTCTTTGACGAGATCCTGGAAGAATGCCAGATCCCGCGCCCGACAGGAGGCACTGTATTTACCGCAGAGGAAGCAAAAGAGGTGGCAAACCGTCTTGGCTATCCGGTGCTGGTGCGTCCGTCTTACGTGCTGGGCGGACAGGGCATGCAGATTGCCATCAATGACAACGACATCGACCAGTTCATCGGCATCATCAACCGGATCGCGCAGGATCATCCGATCCTTGTGGATAAATACCTGCAGGGCAAGGAGATCGAGGTGGATGCGGTGTGCGACGGAACAGACATCCTGATCCCGGGTATCATGGAGCACATCGAGCGTGCGGGAATCCACTCCGGAGACAGTATCTCCGTTTATCCGGCTCAGAGCCTGACACAGGGGGCAAAGGCGAAGATCGCAGAGTACACAAGAAGACTTGCCAAATCCCTCCACGTCATCGGTATGATCAACATCCAGTTTATCGTCTGCGGTGAGGAGGATGTGTATGTGATCGAGGTCAACCCGCGTTCCAGCCGTACCGTGCCGTATATCAGCAAGGTGACCGGAATCCCGATCGTGCCGCTTGCGACACAGGTCATCATCGGGAAGAAGATCAGAGAACTGGGCTACACACCGGGACTTCAGCCGGAGGCAGACTATGTGGCAGTCAAGATGCCGGTGTTCTCCTTTGAGAAGATCCGGGGCGCTGATATCAGCCTTGGACCTGAGATGAAGTCTACCGGAGAATGTCTTGGTATTGCAAAGACCTTTGACGAGGCGCTCTATAAAGCATTCCTTGGCGCAGGAATCAGGCTGCCCAAGTTCAAGAACATGATCATGACAGTCCGTGACGAGGACCAGCCGGAGGCAGTGGAGATCGGACGCAGATTTGCAAACATCGGCTACCACATTTTCGCCACAAGCGGAACTGCCCGCGCCCTGAACGAAGCAGGCGTGAAGGCGACTCCGGTCCGCAAGATCGAACAGGAGTCACCGAACCTTCTGGATCTGATCCTGGGACATAAGATCGATCTTGTCATCGATATCCCGGCACAGGGAGCAGAGCACTCCAAGGATGGATTTGTCATCCGGAGAAATGCCATTGAGACAGGCGTGAACGTGCTGACAGCCATTGACACGGCGGAGGCGCTGATCACCAGTCTGGAGAATACAGATATTAAGAAACTTACATTGATCGATATTGCGACGATCTGAGAAAAATAGTCCGCCAGGACAGAGATTTCCATCGCAGGCGCGCTTGCGCTCGGGCCGCAGCGCAACAGTACATAGGGCTGCAAAAGACGCAGCCCAAGTGCTGGCGCAGCTCTACGGCCTTTGATGGAAACCTCTGTCCTGGCTTCTTTTTTCTCAGACGGGAAGATGTGGGCAGGTGCGGATTCCTCCCTCAGATTACCCTACTAGTTGCCGTTCCCTACTAGTTGCTGTGCATTTGTATTGCAATAGAAATGAAAATGCAGTATAATTGCAGTGTAAAATACAACGTTTGTTAGGAACTGGAGGGAGCCATATGTCAAGTACGATACAAGTAAGAGTGGACGATGAGCTTAAGAAAAAATCTGACAATTTATTTAAAGATTTGGGAACGGACACAACCACAGCGATTCGGATTTTTTTAACGCAGGCAGTCGCGCATAATGGATTTCCATTTGAAATAAGAAAAAAAACACCTGAAAATAATCCTTATATGGCAATGTCGGAGGAAGCTATGCTGGAAAAGCTTGAGAAATCAAGAATGCATGCAGCTCAAGGAAGGTACAGGGATGCAGATGATGCAGTAAAGGACCTGAGGGAAAAATATGGATTATAAAGTGGTTGTTACCCCAGATGCAGAACATGATCTGGAAGAGTATGTGGGATACTTGCTCTTTGAAAAGAAAAATGATCAAGCAGCAAGAAACTTGCTTGATGATTTTGAAATTACAAAAAAGATTCTTCAAAATGTTGCAGGAAGTTTAAAATATTGTGAGAATCCCAAGTTGAAAGAACAGGGATACAAAAGGATTAATTTTACTGCGCATAGATATTTTATGTTGTATCGCATTTCCGGTAATCTGGTTATTATAGATAACATATTTCATGAATTGCAGGATTACGAAAACAGGATGAATTGACCAGGGAGAAAGATCACATGAGCAAAGATACGGACATCAAACTTCATTACATTGAAAAAGGCACCGGTTCTCCGCTCATCCTTCTCCACGGTAACGGAGAGGACAGCGGATATTTTGTTCACCAGATAGATCATTTTTCAAAGGACCACTGTGTGATCGCTCTGGATACGAGAGGACACGGGAAGTCCCCGAGAGGGGATAAACCATTTACGATCCGGCAGTTCGCGGAGGATCTGCATGATTTTATGGATGAGCAGGAGATCAAAAAAGCGGATATCCTCGGATTTTCGGACGGCGGGAATATTGCCCTGGTATTTGCCCTGAAATATCCGGGGCGGGTGGACAGACTGATTTTGAACGGGGCAAATCTGTATGGAAGAGGTGTAAAACCGTCTATTCAGATTCCCATCATAATAGGGTATCATGCTGCGTGCCTGTTCGCAGGGAAAAGTGAAGCAGCGCGTAAAAATGCGGAGATGCTGGGACTGATGGTCAACGACCCGGACCTGACCCCGGAAGAGCTGTCTGAAAACAGGGATCCGGATTTCCTGCGGATCCCGAAACTGGTGATCGCGGGAAACAGGGATATGATAAAGGATGAACACACAAGGCTGATCTATGCCAGCCTTCCAAACGCGCAGATCCGGGTGATGAAGGGCAGTCATTTTATTGCAAAGGAGAATCCGGAGGAGTTTAACCGGATCGTGGAGGAATTCCTGAGGTCGTCAGAGCGACAGCAGGATCCGGATCAGATGTGACCGCACTGCGGCTCACGATGAGAGAAGGGAGAGAAAGAGAATGAAGTACACATATCATTACGATTCTCCTCTGGGCGGGATCACAATGGCGTCTGACGGGGAGTCGCTTAGCGGACTGTGGTTTGACGGGCAGAAATATTTCGGTGCGGGGCTGGCTGCGGATGCAGAAGAACAGACAGAAAGCGGAGAGATTCTCCCGGTGTTTGAAGAGACAAAGAAGTGGCTGGATATCTATTTTGATGGAAAGGAGCCGGACTTTACTCCCAGGCTCCATCTCCAGGGAAGCCCTTTCCGGATGGAGGTGTGGGAGATTTTATTAAAGATCCCGTATGGGAAGACGACTACATATAAAGAAATCGCGGAGCGGGTCGCTGCGCAGAGGGGGATTCCTTCTATGTCCGCCCAGGCAGTGGGAGGAGCGGTGGGACATAATCCGGTTTCCATTATCGTCCCCTGTCACCGGATCCTTGGGACGGACGGAAGTCTGACGGGATATGCGGGAGGAGTGGAGAAAAAGAAGAGCCTTCTCGCCCTGGAGCAGGGTGGAAAATAGAAAAAGAGACCGTGCAAAGTCCGTATGCATGGTCTCTTTTTGTAACGGCGACGAGCAAAAGCCCGGGCGTGCCCGAGACCCTGGCGACCGCTTACAATCCCGGAATATGCCTTTGGGCACTTCCGGTGATTCTGGGAACATTTTCTGCAGATTCTACATTTTCCCGGTGAACAGTGTTCCGGCTTTCCCGCCCTTTACAATATCGTAGAGGGCTTCCGGGCGTTTTCCGTTGGTGACAATGGTGTCGATGCCGTTTGAGGTGGCGAGCTGGGCTGCCTGGAGTTTTGTCCGCATCCCGCCGGTGCCTCTGCGGCTTCCCGCTCCGCCTGCCAGAGAATAGACGCTTTCGTCGATCTCGTCGATCTGATCGATCAGTTTTGCGTTGGGATGCAGACGGGGATCGCTGTCGTAGAATCCGTCGATGTCGGACAGGATCACCAGCTTCTTTGCGCGGCAGAGGACGGCGACGACGGAGGAGAGCATATCGTTGTCACCGAACAGCCGGTCCTCCGATTCAATCTCTGTGTAGCTGACGGAATCGTTTTCGTTTACGATGGGGATGACGCCCATTTCCAACAGCGCGTTGAAGGTATTGGTCAGATTTCCCTTCTTTTCTTCCTGCTCGATATCCTCTGCGTTCAGAAGGATCTGAGCCACAGTCTTGTCATAATCCCCGAAAAATTTATCATACAGGTACATCAGACTGCACTGCCCGACAGCAGCTGCGGCCTGTTTCATTCTCATGCTGTCCGGTCTGGCATGCATGTTCAGTTTATTGCGTCCCACGGCGATGGCGCCTGAGGAAACGAGGATCACCTCGTAGCCCATGTTGTGGATATCCGCCAGTGTGCAGACAAGGCGGTCTGTGGCGCGCAGGTCGCTTTTCCCTGAGTCGTTGGTCAGAGTGGACGTTCCTACCTTTACTACGATTCTGTTATTATAAAGTCCCATGATCTTCTCCTTATGTACAGTTATTTCAGCTTGATTCGCTCACCTGTATATCGTATCATAGACTCATAAATTACAAAAGTGAATATTTATCATAAATATCATGAGAAAACCAGATGGAAGGAGGCTTTATATATGGATATGAATCTGCAGAAATATATGGCGTTCGTAAAGACTGTGGAGTATGGGAGTTTTACAAAGGCGGCGGAAATATTGAATTACTCCCAGTCCGGGATCAGCCGTATGATCCATGATCTGGAGAAAGAATGGAAGGTGACGCTTCTGGAGAGAGGACGGGGCGGGGTCAGCCTGACAAGTGACGGGCTGAAGCTGCTTCCCTATGCAGAGAATGTCTGCAGGGAATACGAGAAGCTTCAGATGCAGGTGGACGAACTGAACGGACTGCGGTCCGGTCTGATCCGGATCGCAGCCTTTTCCAGCGTGGCGTCACAGTGGCTGCCCAATATCATAAAAGAATTTCAGAAGGATTATCCTGACATTGACTATGAACTCCTCCTGGGGGACTACAGTGAGATCGAGGAGTGGATCCTGGAGGGGAGAGTGGACTGCGGCTTTTTAAGGCTTCCCACTCATGCGGAACTGGAGACAGTTTTTCTGGAGCAGGACCGCCTGATGGTGGTCCTTCCCGAGGGACACCGGCTGGCGGACTGTGAAAGATTTCCGGTGAATGCTCTTGTGGAAGATCCCTTCATGCTCCTGGAAAAAGGAGCCAGGGCGGAGGTGTCGGAGATATTCGAGCGGTGCGGCCTGACGCCGAAGGTACATTTTACCACCTGGGACGACTATGCCATCATGGCGATGGTGGAGAGCGGGCTGGGCATCAGTATCCTCCCGGAACTGATCCTGAAGCGGATCCCCTACCGGATCGTCGTCAAGGAGCTTGAGATTCCGGCCTACCGGAGCATAGGCGTGGCATTGAAAGAAAAGAAGAGCGCGTCCCTTGCCGTGAAGCGTTTTCTGGAGTATCTGGATTACAGGGAGGAAAAAAGAGGAAGGTTATCCTGAAATATACTTCTTGTCAGGATGGAAGGCAGCGGTTACACTGGGGAGGTATTTTCCCGGAGGATTGAGACATACTGAAAAAAGACGTGGTCCGAAGGAAAATGAAATAGAAGCAGAAGAGAGGATATTACATGAAGAAATTATTTACAGGCCTTCCCTTTCGCCTTCTGGCCGGTGTTGTGACCGGGAGCCTGGCAGGATGGCTGGCAGGCATGGAGCCTGCCAGGGCGGCGGGAACCGCATGGATGAATGTTGTTGTGACTGTGAGGTTTATCCTGTCGGAACTGATCAATTTCTGTGTGCCTTTGATCATCATCGGATTTATCGCGCCGTCGATCACCAGACTGGGACGAACTGCGTCAAGAATGCTGGGGATCGCGCTGCTGTGCGCCTATGTGTCCACGATCCTGGCAGCCGTCCTTTCCATGGCAGCGGGATACGGGATCATTCCGCGTCTGTCTGTCGTATCGGAGGCGGAAGGACTAAGAGAACTTCCGGAGGTCGTATTTCAGCTGGAGATCCCGGCGGTCATGTCTGTTATGAGCGCGCTTGTGCTGTCGGTTCTCCTGGGACTCGCATGCACCTGGACGAAAGCGGTTGTCATGACGGAACTGCTGGAGGAATTTCAGAAGATCGTGCTGGAGATCGTGACAAGGGTTGTGATCCCGGTTCTTCCGGCATTCATCGGCTTTACGTTCTGTGCCCTTTCCTATGAGGGAATGATCACAAAACAGCTCCCGGTCTTTCTTAAGGTCATCCTGATCGTGATCCTGGGGCATTATCTCTGGCTTGCAGTGCTTTATATCGCAGCGGGGATCTATTCCGGGACCAATCCGCTGGACGTGGTGAAGAATTACGGCCCGGCCTATCTCACGGCGATCGGAACCATGTCTTCGGCGGCAACCCTGGCAGTTGCTCTTCGCTGTGCAAAGAAGTCCGTCCCGCCGCTCCGGGATGATATGGTGGATTTCGGGATTCCTCTGTTCGCAAACATCCACCTGTGCGGGTCGGTTCTGACCGAGGTGTTTTTCGTCATGACTGTGTCACGGATCCTGTACGGGAATCTGCCCGGGCTGGGAACCATGATTTTGTTCTGTGTCCTGCTTGGAGTGTTTGCCATCGGTGCTCCGGGGGTTCCGGGAGGAACTGTCATGGCGTCCCTGGGACTGATCACCGGTGTACTTGGATTTGATGGAACCGGGACTGCGCTGATGCTCACGATCTTTGCTCTCCAGGACAGTTTCGGGACAGCATGCAATATCACCGGAGACGGTGCGCTGACACTGATCCTGTCAGGGTACGCGAAGAAGCATAATATTAGTAGATAAAAGGACGTCCCCGGGGACTCGTTTTATCCATACTGGAAGAGCGCTGATTTCTGAGGATATGCTCCGGCTGGATATAAACGAGCAGGAAGAGGGGCTCCCGCCCGGACCGTAGGGCAGCGCCGGCACTTTGAGCGCGTCTTTTGCGCTCTTATGTGCCGCTGCGCTGAACTCCGAATGAAAATGAGTCCGGGAGGGAGCCCCTCTTCCTGCGTATGTCTTATATTATTTACCGGAACTTCGCATTAGGATAGATCTCTTTCATCCTCGCATCGTCGAAATTCGTATCTATGACCTGTTCCCAGCCGCTTTTGGCAGGAGGGCCGCCCGCTCTCTGGTCATAACGGATCAGCGCAGCTGCGGAGACCATCAGATCCGCGGCCATGAACACGATCAGGATCCAGGAAGCGATGTATCCGGTCAGTTTCGGGATCTTCTCGATCCATTTTGAAAAATGAGGATACAGCCCCTTGATCCAGATAACAGCCGCAATCCCCCAGAAGAAACAGTACAGAAGGTTGACCCTTCCGCCCAGATTAAAGGGAATCTCGCTGTAATCCCAGAAGACCTGACCGAAGACAAGCTCGCCCAGAACACTGCACATATATTCATAGGCTCCTCCCAGGAGTGTGCCGATGAGGAAAATATGCCGGTCAGGTTTGTCCCTGTCTTTATAGAGGAGGATCGTTGCAAGGACGATGGCAAAGCCCCATACGATACTGAACGGCCCCCATACCAGACTGCTCCTGCTCATCCACACGCCGGCAGTGATCCGGCAGAAGATGGTCTCCGTGATATCGCCGAGAAGGGAGCCGATCAGGAAGAGCCAGAACAGCTTGTAGAAACCGCAGCCCTCCGCGAAATGCCCCTCTTTCAGGATCTCTTCGGCACGTTCCTGAATGATCGGATAGGCCTTTTCCATACGGCGCTCCACATAACCGATGAAGGTTCGGGAAGCGCGGAAGAGCAGATCGGTAAATTTCCTGTGCTGACGGCCGGAAGGTCCCCTGCCGTGCTGCAGATGAAGTACAGCGGTAAAGGAGACCAGCGTGTCAGCCGCAAGATAGATCACCAGTCCCCATACGAGAATATCCCGAAGAGGTGTCGGGATCAGGCTGTACAGGAAGAAAAAGAACGTGTTCCCGTATCGGAGGGCAACAGCACCCAGGACAGCCCAAAGCAGGGAGTACTGAAGACAGATATATCCGTCAAAATTCCATTTCTTTTTTGAATAATCCCACCATTTGTGATGGTTCAGCCGTTCCAGGACTTTTCCGGTGATCCATTCGATGATAGTTGCCTGAAGTCCGCAGCCAATGAGAAGAAAGACCGGATTGTCTATCAGTTCGGACAGGGTCAGTTCCATGATGACAACGGCGACTCCGTAGACGAGACAGAAGGGGCCGGTGGAAAATCCGCGGTTGGTAAAATGTCTGTTTTTGATCGATCCGACCATCGCCTCGATGATCCATCCGATGAAGGAATAAACGAGGAGCAGCCAGAACAGTTGTGTAAAAGTATATTGCATAGATTCTCTTTTGTAAAATTCTCCTTTCAAATATTATCAGATACACCGGAACACACATGCATTTCAGTGTACAAAGAGTATGATAACATATCAGTTGGAAGATTTGTATAACGAGAGAATGAAAGAGAGGGAAAAAATGTAGAAAAATAAAATTGACTCTGACGATCCCTCTGGTGTATAATACGATTTGTGATTTTGATACTTTGTTACATTAAAGCGCAACGCTTTGGTGCAATAAAGCAAACAGGGAGGAATGATTGAAAATGAAAAAGAAAAAGGCAGCAGCACTTTTAATGGCAGCAGCAATGACCGCTTCTCTGGCGGCCTGTGGAAGTGATTCTTCTTCCACCAGTACTTCAGAAAGCGGAAGCGCCGATGCGGCCGGAAAATATACGATCGGTATCTGCCAGCAGATGGAACACGCGGCGCTGGACGCGGCTACAGAAGGATTTCAGGATGCATGTACTGAAAAGTTCGGAGAGGAAAATGTAGAATTTGATGTGGAAAATGCACAGGGAGAACAGAACATGTGCTCTACGATCATTAATAACTTTGTCTCTGCGGATGTAGACCTGATCCTTGCAAATGCTACGCTCCCGCTTCAGACAGCCGCTCAGGCGACAGCGGATATCCCGATCCTGGGCACGTCTGTTACAGATTATGCGACTGCACTCGGGATTACGGACTGGACAGGGACTACAGGAGTGAATATCTCGGGAACCTGTGACCTGGCTCCCATCGAAGAGCAGGAAGATATGATGATGGAGCTTCTTCCGGATGTGAAGACGGTAGGAATCCTGTACTGTTCAGCAGAGTCCAACTCAAAATATCAGGCAGAGCTGTTCGAGGCTGAACTTGAGGCAGACGGAGTAGAATATAAAGAGTATACGGCGGCGGACTCCAATGAGATCCAGTCTGTTGTGACAAACGCGGTGGAAGAGTGCGACGCGATCTACATTCCGACGGATAATACGATGGCGGCAAACACGCAGATCATCAACAACATCTGCCTGCCGGCAAAGGTACCGGTGATCGCGGGAGAGCAGGGAATCTGCAGCGGATGCGGAGTTGCGACCCTGTCTATCAGCTATTATGATATCGGATACCGCGCAGGAGAGATGGCTTATGAAATCCTTGCAGAGGGAGCGGACATTACGACCATGCCGATCGAGACAGCACCGGAAGTGACAAAAATGTATAATCCGACCATCTGCGAAGAACTTGGAATCTCAGTTCCGGATGACTATACAGCTATCGAGACGGAATAGTATTTCAGCAGAAAGGCAGAGAGAAAAATGGTTTTAGATTATTTTATGTCGCTGGATCCCATGGCGCTGCTCCGTGCAATGCCGGGAACAGCGGCCCAGGGACTGATCTGGGGAATTATGGCCCTTGGAGTTTATATCACATACAGGATCCTTGATTTTCCGGATCTGACGGTGGACGGCTCTCTTGCGACAGGAGCCGCCACAGCGGTCATGCTGATCCAGGGAGGAATGCATCCCGCGCTTTCTCTTGTTTTCGCACTTCTCGCGGGAATGGCGGCAGGATTTGTGACCGGGATCCTTCACACTGCACTGGGAATTCCGGGCATTCTGGCAAGTATCCTGACTCAGGTATCTCTGTACTCGGTCAACCTTGTGATCATGGGAAAATCGAATCAGGGTATCAGCCTGACACAGCAGGGACTGGTTGCTTCTTCAAGATATGTAACAGCTGACGACAGCGTTTTCTTCTTTCTCAAGCTGATCCTGGCATGTCTTGTCCTGGTTGCTGTGGTTTACTGGTTCTTCGGGACCGAGATGGGGGCGTCGATCCGGGCGACCGGGTGCAATCCTCAGATGGCGCGCGCCCAGGGGATCAACACGGATTATGCGAAGGTGCTGGCCCTGATGATCTCAAACGGACTTGTCGGACTGTGCGGAGGCGTACTGGCTCAGTATCAGGGAGCGGCGGATGTCAATATGGGCAGGGGCGCGATCGTTATCGGGCTGGCAGCAGTCATTATCAGCGAAGTGATCTTCGGAAAACTCTGCGCAGGAAGAAAGATCGCATTTGCCTATACTCTGGCGGCTGTGTTTGTGGGCGCGATCCTCTATTATGTGGCGTACGCACTTGTACTGTGGTTCAAGATGCCTTCTGATTACATGAAACTGTTTTCTGCGCTGGTGGTGGCGCTGTTCCTTGCAGTTCCCTACCTGAAAGAGCAGAGAGCACTCAAAAGGAGGTCTTGACATGGGATATATGCTTGAGATACAGAATATATACAAAACATTCAACAGAGGTACGATCAACGAGAAGAAGGCTCTGGACGGTGTAAACCTGAACCTGAATCCGGGAGACTTCGTTACGATCATCGGAGGAAACGGAGCGGGAAAATCGACTACCCTGAATGCGATCGCGGGCACATGGCTGGTAGACGAAGGAAAGATCATTGTGGACGGAACAGATATCACAAGACTGCCGGAGCACAAAAGAGCTGTGTATCTGGGAAGGGTATTTCAGGACCCGATGACCGGGACTGCGGCGACAATGTCCATCGAAGAAAATATGGCCATTGCATCCAGAAGGGGTGAGCACAGAGGTCTCGGCTGGGGAATTACCAGAAAAGAAAGAGAAGAATATAAAAGACAGCTGAAGACACTTGACCTGGGACTGGAAGACCGGCTTTCGTCCAAAGTCGGCCTGCTTTCGGGAGGTCAGCGCCAGGCCATTACACTGCTGATGGCTGCGGCGAAGAAACCAAAGCTGCTTCTTCTCGATGAGCACACGGCAGCGCTCGATCCGAAAACTGCCGCAAAGGTCCTTGCCATATCGGATAAGATCATTGAGGAGCATAATCTGACGGCGATGATGGTGACTCATAATATGAAGGACGCCATCGCTCACGGAAACCGTCTCGTGATGATGCATGAGGGGCGCATTATATATGATGTGTCCGGAGAGGAGAAGAAAAGACTTCATGTTTCGGATCTTTTGAATAAATTTGAGGAAGTCAGCGGCGGAGAGTTTGCCAATGACCGGATGATGCTGAGCTGAGAGCGGCTCTCAGGAAGAACTGAAATCAGGATCTTGCCGGAAAAGGTATTTGTGCCGGATCTGTGCTGTATTTTATGATACAGCATGGATCCGGTATCTTTTACTTATATTTAACGTTTCTCTTACCCTATCCTCCGGGTCTTTATTATAAAATAGTACTGATACAAAAATAAGAAACCTGAGAGGAATCCATATGGTTAAAATTTATGTTGTGGACACAAATGTCCTTCTACAGGCGCCATATGCGCTGGACAGCTTTGAAGATAATTCTGTTGTACTTCCCATGGTGGTCCTGGAGGAACTGGATCATTTCAAGAAAGCGGAAGGGGAGATCGGAGCGAATGCGCGCCGGGTCATCCGGTATCTGGAACAGAAGAGGCTGAAAGGAGACCTTCTCAAAGGGGTGCCGCTGGAAAACGGCGGGACGCTCCGTGTGGAAAAAAACTTTGTCAATGTGAAGCTGCCGGAGGATCTCTCCGCAGAGGTCATGGACAACCGGATCTTAAGAGTCTGCCTCGGACTTTCTGAATCAAGGGAGGAACAGGTCGTCCTTGTGACAAAGGATATCCTGCTTCGGATCAAGGCGCAGATCCTGGGAATCTGTGCAGAGGACTTTACAACGGATCAGGTGCTGGAACATGAGAACCAGTACAGCGGAAGATGCGAGGTGTATGTCCCGGAGGAACTGTTTAAGTCGTTTAAGAAGAAAGGCGTTCCCGCGGATCAGGTGTACGTGCTCAGTGAAGAAGGGGAAAGCTATGTACCGGAGCTGGAGGAAAATCAGTTCGTGATCCTGAAGGCAGATCAGTCTGCGAAGAAGACCCAGCTGGGACGGGTTGAGAACGGCGTGATTCGTAAGCTGGATTACCGCAAGAACTCTCCCTACGGGATCAGCCCGAGGAACGCGGGACAGTATTTCCTGCAGGAGGCGCTGATGCAGCCTGCGGACAAGGCTCCGCTGGTCATCGTGAAAGGAATGGCGGGTACCAGCAAGACCTTTTATTCCCTGGCGGTGGGGCTGGAGAAACTGCTCAACCATCCCACAGAGGAATACCGAAGGATTCTGGTCTGCCGGCCAAACGCCCAGTTTGACGATGACATCGGCTTTCTGCCCGGGGATGAGCAGGAGAAGATATCTCCCCTTATGCGCCCCATTATCGATAACCTGGAGCAGCTTATCGATTCCAGTGAGGAGGAGCGCTACAAGGATGAAGAGGAACTTCAGGGAAAGCTGGACGAGATCTTCGGCCGGGGGATCATACAGACGGAGGCTCTGAACTATATCCGCGGACGATCCATCGTGAAGACCTATCTCATCATCGACGAGGCGCAGAACACCACGCCGGACCAGATCAAGGGCATCATCACCCGGGCGGGAAAGGATACAAAGATCATCCTGCTGGGGGATCCAAACCAGATCGACCGTCCCTTCCTTGACGAGAGGACCAACGGACTGAGCTACGCCTCGGAACATATGAAAGGAAGCCCTCTCTGCTGGCAGATCACCATGACCACGGAAGAGTGCGAGAGATCTGCACTTGCCATGGAGGCGGTGAGGAGACTATGAAGACAGACTACAAGCAGATCAGGACAAATGAGGAGATCAATCTCCTGATCGAGCAGGGAAACGCCACGCTCAATGAACTGGGATACACAGAGCATTCCAGAAAACACGCCGCCAAAGTGGCGGAGACGGCGGGAAAGATCCTGAAGGACCTGGGATATGGAAAACATAAGATAGAACTTGCAAAGATCGCCGGATACATGCATGATATAGGAAACGCCATCAACCGTCATGACCACGCCCACAGCGGCGCGATCCTTGCATATCAGATCCTGAAGGATACGGAACTCCCGCTGAAGGATATCCTTGTGGTGTCGACCGCCATCGGGCACCATGACGAGGCCACGGGAACGGCGGTGGACCCGGTGTCGGCCGCCCTCATCCTTGCGGATAAGACCGACGTCAGGCGGAACCGGGTGCAGAACCGGAACAAAGCGACATTCGACATTCACGACAGAGTAAATTATGCGGCGTTATCTTCGAAGTTGATTATTGAGAAAGAAAAGCGTATTATACAGATGGAGCTTGAACTGGACGACTCCATCTGTACAGTGATGGATTATTTTGAGATATTTCTGAAACGCATGATCATGTGCAGGCGGGCGGCGGAACGCCTGAACTGCAAATTCAAACTGATGGCAAACGGAAGCAAACTGTGCTAGTTACGAAGGAGGAAAAGTAGAATATGGAAAACATTTATATGAACAGGGAACTGTCCTGGCTGAAGTTTAATGAGAGAGTGATCGAGGAAGCGGAGAATCCGGAGGTGCCCCTCTGCGAGAGAATGAACTTTGTATCTATCTATCAGAGCAATCTGGATGAGTTCTTCCGGGTAAGAGTCGGATCGCTCCAGGATCAGATGCTGGTGAACAAAAAGATACGGGACAACAAGACGAATATGACTTCCGAGGAGCAGATCAGGGCGATCCTGAAGGAAGTAAAAAGGCTGAATAAAAGAAAAGACGCGGCTTACAAAGACCTGATGGGGAAAGTAGAAGAGTACGGCATCAGACTGATCGACTTTACCACTGCGAAATCGGATGAAAAGAAGTATCTGGAACAGTATTTCAATCATGAGATCGTCCCCTTGAGTTCGCCTACCATCGTCGGGAAAAGACAGCCTTTCCCGTTCCTCAGGAATCAGGATATCTACGCGGTCGTAGTGCTCGAGACAAGGAGCGGAAAAGAGAGGATCGGTATCATCCCCTGTACAAACAATATGGTGGAGCGTCTGATCGAACTGCCGGGAGGAAAAGGAAGATACATCCTTTCCGAGAATATCATCCTCCACTATATTGGGAAAGTGTTCAAGGGATATAAGGTGAAAGGAAAATCTCTCATCCGTGTGGTGAGAAATGCAGATATTGACGCGGACGCGCTGTATGATGAGGATCTGGATTACCGTGAGTTTATGGCGGACCTGATGAAGGAGAGAAAAAAACTCTCTCCGGTACGCCTTGACATGTCAAGAGAAATAGACGAGTCTGTGGTGGAGGCACTGTGCCGGTATCTGGATGTCCTTCCGGAGCGTGT
>DWUT01000012.1 GCA_019120615.1 Candidatus Mediterraneibacter norfolkensis | reverse complement strand
GGTTTCTTGTCCATCAGCACCACCCCCATTCTATGTAGAATAGAGGTCAGCCACCCTGCAACACGGTTGTTCCTGTCCATATACTACCATAAGCACAGACAACACACAATATCTATTTCAGAATCATCAGGAACCCCGGCAGCTCCCCGATCTGGTACATAAAGGGACTATGAAATGAAGATCCCCTGCCCCGTCGTTTTGCCCTGTGAGCCCGCCTGATCGCCTTTCCTGCCGTCGGATCGTGATACCCTTCATGGTTCTTCATCATGAATACCCCAGCTCCTTCTCCGCCCATCTGAGGGCTTCTTGTTCAACTTCACTTGTCCATGTTGTCTGGAACCTGCTCACTCCTACGTGATGGATTGGCGCTGCTGAGAGGTATTCCTCGAAGTACGCCCGGAAGGTTCTGCATCTATGAGGCTGCCGGAGAATCCGCATTGCCTTGCTTTCGAGCTGCCGCGCCCTCTCCCGGTTCACGACCAGCGCCTGCCCTGTCTTCTCCAGTGTCAGCCCGTTCTCGTACCTGAGACGGACGGCAGCAGGCAGATCTCCGGGGAGCTGATCCACGGCAAGCCACAGTTCCCGCTTCATCTGCTCCTTGTCGATTTCCCTGATTGCAACCTCCACCGCATCCTCACCAGTTGCCACTGTATCCCCGAGGCTGATATCTCCGTCCATGCCCTGCACAGGCTCGTCAAGGCTTCGGATAATGCCCATCTGAGCCGCTTTCCTGATCCGGTCGAGTTTCTCCCGGCTGACGTACAGAAAACCACATAGCTCCCAGTCTGAGGGATCACATCCGTACTCCTGCCGGTATTCCCTCATGATCTTCTGATACTGCCGGACTTCATCCCCTGCGTTGAATGACAGGCGCACTGTCCGGCTGTTGTCCGCGCAGATCCGCATCCGGCGCTTGATCCAGAATGCCGCGTAGCTGATGAATGACATTCCACGGTCCGGATCATAATGCTGAACTGCTTCACACAGGGCAATATAGCCCTCCTGTTCAAGATCCTCCATCTCTGCCCCGGCTGAATATCTTCGGGCAATCATTGCGATAAATCCCTTGTTCTGCTGCCAGAGCTGAAGCATATTCTCCGCCTCATTGTCTCCGGCCTGAACCGCCGCAACGATACATTCGTTTGTTCTGTAATTTTGATTTATTGACACCTGAACACCGCTCCCTTATACTTTATTTATCAGAATCAGGAAGGGCTTGACCGCTTGCGACTGGCTCTTTTTCTTCAAGAATCTGTCTTAAAAATTCACTTCTGTACTTATCCGCCTTTTTTCGACGTATACTAACTTCTGGCATAATTACCGGTACAGAGTCCTCATAGATCCGGCTCACAATTCGATCATCAGTCTTTAATTTCTCAATTGGAACATTGCTTGTGTATATCGTCGGCAACAAATTCTCGTGACGCCAGTTTACAAGCCGGAAGATGGCGTTGGAAATCCACTCCTTATCCTCCGTTGTCGCACCAATATCATCCACGATTAGAAGCACAGCCTCCAACACAGATTTTATCTTTGCCTTTGTGCCTTCGCTCTTATCTTTCACAAGCTCTATGTATTCCGGCATAGAGATAAATTTGACCGGGATATCAAATTCTTTCAGAACCTCATTTACAATACAGCACGCCAACATCGTCTTACCGCTGCCTTTCGTATCGGAATAGATATAAAGCCCTCTCCCCTGCTTTCTGAACATATCAAAGCGTTTTACAAAGGCATTTGCTATCTTCTTTTGTACAGCCACATCTTCGCCATATTGCATCCAGTCAAAATTCTTTGCAGTTTTATAGACATATTCTTTTGGCATACCGCTCCTGCTCCGCCTGCCATCCGCCTGAGCTTCAAGGATTTGACTGTCTGGCAAATAGAAGGCATTTGTTTCTCCGTAATCTTCAATGCGATAATTCACAAGCACTCCCTTTTGATCTGGCGTCTGTATTCCATGAACCTCAGTCACTACTGCATCCCCCGAGAAACTCTGTGTAGTAATCTGATGCAGGTCGCCTATCCTGATTATCCGGTTCTCCATCGTTCTCATCCCCTTTCGCCAGATAATCAGTAAATGGAGTATTTGCACTCAGGAAAGTAGCTCCGTGTTTTATATATCTTTCCTCGGTGTGTTTCTCTCTGCACTCTTCCGCATATCTTTGGGCAGCTGTCAGCAGCTCCTCTTCTGAAAAGCCATCTTTTAATCTGGCCAAATAGCATTTATGCGCCTTTGCCTTCTCCTTTTTTCTCGGATATGCTTTCCAAAACTCCTCGAAATGCACACTATAGTTATTACTCTTATCTATTCTATTCTTATCTAATCTATTCTGAGGTTCCGAGGTGTCTCCACTTTGGAGACATTCTGGAACCATTTCGGTTCCAACAGTGGAATACACTCCGCCACTTTGAGTCAGCATCGATTTTTCTCTGCTGTAAATGGTCGGCTTGTACCGATCCCCTTTTATCTTGTTGTTATTAATCCCCCAGTGCGTAACCACAATCACACCGCTATCAAACGGGATAATATACCCTTTTGACGCCAAAAGCCTGAGATCATCTTCCCCGCAGCTTGTAATCTTAGCAATTTTCTTCGGCGAAGATACAAAACCATCATCATCAGCTCTCATTCCCAACTGAAAATATAACGCCTGCGAACTGGTGGGCATTTCCAGAAATAAATCTGTATCTACAACATCAAGACAGAACATTCTTTTATTTGCCATCTTTTCCGCTCCCTTCTATAACCTGCTGCCCGTCCGGAACTTTCAAAGCCGCTCTCGCACTCTTTGCTGCTCTCAGAGTGTTTAATGCCCTTGCGTCCATTGTCCTGACAAACTCCTGTATCTCCTGCCTGTCCTTCGGTTTCCAGTAACCTCGCCCGGAGCCGGAGCATATCACCGCACCGTGATTTCTCTCATAAGCGATACGCTCCTGAAGATCTCGGACAGATTTACACCCCATCAGCCGCACCAGATCCGCTGTACTGATTGCATTTTCTTTTCCTACTGGTAGCAGGTTCATTATTGTAAATTCAGTCTTGCCGGACTGATCCCCTGTATGTACTCGGTTATTTCTGTTTTCTTTCTGCATTACTTTTCCTCCTGAATTTGGTTATCGAGATAGCGGTCAATAACCACTCTGTCATAAAGTCTCCGCCTCCCAATTGCGACCTCTGCACCTATTGATTTTGCGAATTCAACACCACGGTTCCTTCCAAGGCTCAGATATGAACACATTTCCTTGGCATCCATCAATCTGTTTTTGGAATTATACATTGTGTGCCCTCCTTTTAGAATATAGATTTTTATTATTTATTATTTTCTATTTTAGATTATCATTCTTTATTGACATTTACAATGTATTAAGTTAGAGTAGTAATAGAATATTGTTTTTGTGTTTTTTTAATTTTCTAAATCAAAAAAGGGGCGTCGGTATGGCTTATGTGAAATATCTAAAAACTAACGAAATTCTTATATATGAAGAACGTCACGGATATAATGAAAGTCAGAAACTCGGAGATATGCTATTCTCATTCTTAGAATTAGATTTAAACGAATATAATTCACTATATACATTTTGCTCTAAAAACAGCTTTGACCAAGTTGCATTTAAAATGCTTCGAGAAAAATATCCTAAAACAGCTCAGAGATATAAATCTCTGTACAACAGAGACGATTTTATTTGTTCAGATGACTGTTTTCTTGAATTTTTATTCTGCAATCAGGATAGCTTCTCTGATTTATATGAACACCCATACTTATATTATAGCGATACAATCATGGAGGGAACTGCTGGAACATTTTCATCTGAGTTTTACAACGCTGATTTTTTCAGATTGCAGAGCACCATAAAAGAATTAGTCGAGTTTTGTTTAATGGAAATAAATAACCCAAAACTTAACTCATTAACTCCTATGGAACGCTACTATATATTAACAGCGACAAAACATGAGCGTTTCAGATATATATTAAATCTTCATACCTCTGTTTTATTTTTCCCTATGGCCCTACACGATGATATTCTAGACAAATATGTATATAATTCTTCCTCGCATGAAGATATATCTCTAGATGAGATACCTGATGATATTATTGATCAAGTTAAGGGGAATGGGGAGGCCGTGTTGGTCAACAAATGTAATACTGTCGAAGATTTCTGTTTTTTTGAATTTTATACATTGTTATCTCGCAATATCGCAGTTAAACGCTGCGCAAACTGTGGAAGACTATTTATATCTTCCGGTAAATATAATACTGATTGTTGTGATAGGATCCCTAAAGGAGAAAAATACTCATGTAAAAAAATCATGGCCCAAAAACGCAGAAAGGAAAAAATAAACTCGAATCCCATCGTAAAAGAATATGAACGCGCTTATAAGAGAAATTATGCAAGAGCCACCAATCATAAAATGAACGCTGAAGACTTCCGTTTATGGTCAGAAGAAGCAACCCAAAAACGAGATGCATTCTCAGCCGAATATAACTCAAATCCATCTGATCAGCTCATATCAGAATTTAAAAAATATTTAGGG
This sequence comes from Candidatus Mediterraneibacter norfolkensis, assembly GCA_019120615.1. Classification (GTDB taxonomy): domain Bacteria; phylum Bacillota; class Clostridia; order Lachnospirales; family Lachnospiraceae; genus Mediterraneibacter; species Mediterraneibacter norfolkensis. The sequence continues at coordinate 18,736 of DWUT01000012.1, read as the reverse complement.
AACAAATAACACATAAAGCACCCTGTCCTCCACGGGATAGAGTGCTTTTTTTTCATTGTGGGTAAATTGTGGGTACGGCTTGAATTTCAGTCCTCTCCGTGTTATACTATCCCACGTTGCAAAGCCCATAAAAACCAAGGTCTACAGGGCTTGCCGCCGATTCCCGGCGTTAAATGAGTCGTGTGTTCGAGACCTTCCACACGTAAAACAAAACTAAAGGAGAACAGAAAAATGAAAACATTCAAACAGAACAAGGTGCTGTTCATAGCACAGGCGGCTATGGTTGCCGCGATCTACGTTGTGCTGACACTCGTCGGCGCGTCTTTCAGCTACGGAGAGGTTCAGGTCCGCATTTCCGAGGCTCTGACCATTCTTCCGGTATTTACCCCCGCTGCGATCCCAGGATTATTTATCGGCTGTCTTCTCAGCAACATACTGGGCGGATGCATCCTTCCGGATATCATCTTCGGAAGCCTGGCAACCCTGATCGGCGCGATCTTTACCTGGATGCTCCGGAATAAAAGCAAGTATCTTGCTCCGCTGCCGCCCATCATCGCAAATGTAATCGTAGTGCCCTTCGTGCTCAGATACGGATATCAGGTGCCGCTGCCGATCCTGTTCATGATGCTGACGGTAGGAATCGGAGAAGTAATCTCCTGCGGCGTGCTGGGTATGATACTGTACACAGCACTGAGCAGATATAAAAATGTCATCTTCCGCGCACAGGCGTAACCGCTGCGTGCAGGAATGAGAACCGCACATATCACATCCAAAGAATTTGGTTCTATAGAGTAAAAGAGAGACGGCCTTTCAGGATTTTCCCGAAAAGCCGTCTCTTTTATACTTTTTATATGTGTAATGCCTTACTGTATATACCCGATAAACGTATTTCCGCTTCCGCTCACCATATCTTCCATCTCGTTCACGCTCACTGTCTGCTGCTCTCCCGTATCCGGATCGATATAGGTGATATCCGTCCTGGTGTAACCGGTCAGCAGGATCGCATGACTGGAATCTGTCATGGCGATCATCGGGCATCCTTTATTAATCACATACAGTACCTGATCTAGGGCGCATCCTGTCAGATCCACCTGATGAGCATTGTACTGTTCCATGTAGCTCTCACATGCCTGAAGGGACGTCTCACCGCTCTGTGTCCGGAATGGTTCCACATCGATGGAATAGGACAGTTCCCGGTTGCCGCTCTCCCAGATATAAGCCTGGTCGGAAGATATGACCACTCCGGAAATATTTGCCGCAGCCTGGATCGCGTTTCCGGCATTGTCATAGATTCCCTGCAGCTCTCCCATACCGTATACATAGTATTTTACGCCTTCACTTCCTCCGCTCAGAGTAATGGTCAGCGGTTCGCCAGAGACGAGCTCGTTGGGTGTAAGGATCTCCGGTTCCGTATTCTCGATCCCCTCTGTGAAATTGAGCCTTTCCTGGGTCTGCATCCGCTCTGTAGTATAAGCCGCAAGGGAGATCGTGCTGTCCGAACGCTCTACATTATTTGTGATAAACTCCTGATCCGTGGACTGATACGTACTTCCATTCTTCCGCACCCGGTTCAGCGTTACCATATTCCCTTCCACAAGGATGCCGGTTGTGTAGATATTGTTATCCGTAAAGGAATACGATGCCTCTGTCTCATTATCCGCATTACGGATCTCCAGTTCATACATCGGAGTGATCTCCTCCCCGGACGCCGTCGTCCCCGCGTCATCCGGATTGATCTTCCCGTAGATGAAATCGCCGTTTACAAATCCCAGCGGCCGGATCCCGTCGCTTCCCGAAGCCTGGATCGTGTTTTCCTCTCCGGTAGTCAGGTTCATGACCCGGATCTCAGTAGACGTATAGAGCGATCCGTTTGTCTGGTACGCCATAAGGTGTCCGTCGTCTGATACCGCATACTGGCCTTCCTCCAGTTCCTCCGCCAGAATGGTCTGCTCGTCATTTTCAAGATTGATCTGATAAAGTGTTCCATCCGCCAGGACGTAAAGCATTTCCTGCCCGTGATTATAGTACACCATCTTTCCCAGCTCATCCTCTGCGATAGCAAAGGATTTTGTGCTCGGGATGAATGCCTTTTCCTGGATCGCATTGCTGTCGATATCAAAGTAGTAGACACCGACGCCGACTTCTCCTTCATGGGTTCCCCGGTTCATATATCCGTATACCGCAAAGGCCATGCTGCCGTCGTCCTCCAGACTGATGATCCTCACCGCGTGCTGATCATTTCTGCTTCGCTCGTCACTCCCTTCCTGGTTTGCAAAGCTGAACACCTGCAGGAGTTCGTTCGTATCTTTCTCGTACAGCCACAGATCTCTTTCCTGTACAAACGCCACAGCAGTATCATCCTCGTTTGTCACATACTGGATATCCCCCGATGCGATTCCGAACCGGATCCCGTTTTCCTCCACCGGCTGGAGTTCCGCATTGAACACCTGCTGCATATCCCGGTTATAATCAAGAAGGTAGATTGTCTCGCCGCTGATCCTGACACGGAAAAACTCCTTGATGTTATATGTCTGAAGCTGACCGTTGTCGTCCTCGCAGTTCACCTGATACTTCGCCAGAAGGGACGTATATACGCTGTTGCTCTCCTTGATGCTCCATTTCACGTTCCCGATCACTTCGGGATTCAGATCCCCCCACTGGATATGGGTGATATCTGAATGGATATTCACCGTCTGATACGTGGTGTTGTCGCTTTCCTCCCCTGGTTCCAGATAGGGGCTCAGTTCCTCGGAAGCGCTCTTCTCGATGGCTTTTGTGTGGAAATCCTGAGCAAATATGAGACACTCCGCAGCTGTGATCTCATCCGGCATCTCGATCCGCGTATAATAGCTGATCGTTTTTTCTCCTGAGGTCAGGATCACCTTGAGCACCGCTTCCTGTACGGAATCCGACAGAGCGTCTCCCAGTTCCATGACCATCGGTTCATCCGGGGTGATCTCTTCCACCTCTCCTGTCTTATACGTCTCTTCCCCGTTCAGAGAGTAGACCTCATACTGTATCCGGCTGATCTCGTTGCCGTCCGCTTCCAGATTCATCGGAAGTGTACCGTCCGCTTCCAGCGGAGTGATCGTATCACGCATCGCCGTCACGTCCATATCGTTTACATATCCGAACAGTGTGTTGACCTCCCTGCCGTCCACGACAAAAGAAATCCTCGGCAGAGACGCTGCTCCCATATCGACGATCTCGTCCTCAGCCCCTCTGTTCAGGACAAGGCTGCTGATGATCAGAGCCGCAATAAAGATAACTCCCAGTATAACTCCCTTGATTACCCTTCTTTTCATTATTTATCATTCTCCTCTTTTTCTTTAAGAAGCTCCCCTAAAGTTGGATGTACACCCAGAAACTTTTCAAACTCTTTAATCTCTATGTCAACTTTTTCATTTCTTTCTCCATTTTTAACTGCTCTCAGCAATATGTTTTTGGGTGTATGTTCCATATCAATGAATTCCAGGACCTGGGTCTCATACCCCTCCCGTTCCAGATATTTTGCCCTGAGCCCGTCCGTTGCCAGAGCCGCGAACCTCTCCTTCAGAAGCCCGTAGTCCATGACCGGCGCCAGTATCTCATTCTTCATCTGGCCGTTCAGCTCATGCTGGCAGCACGGAACCGACAGTATGACCTTTGCGTTCCACCCCACCGCTTTTGCCAGCGCATAGTCAGTGGCGGTGTCACACGCATGGAGCGTCACGACCATATCCACCTGGTCCACTCCGTCATAATCCGCAATGTCCCCTTCCAGGAACGTCAGTTTATCGTACCCGTATTTTACGGCGAGACTGCTGCAGTGTCTGATCACGTCTTTCTTCAGATCCAGCCCGATAATGCGTATGTCATATTCTTTCAGCTCATGCAGGTAATAATACATGGCAAATGTCAGATAGGATTTCCCGCATCCAAAATCCAGTATGGTCAGCTCCCGCCCTTTATCCAGCCGGGGCAGGATATCTTCGATAAACTCCAGAAAACGATTGATCTGCCTGAACTTGTCGGTTTTAGACCGGACGATCTTCCCATCCTCCGTCATCACGCCCAGATCTTTCAGGAACGGAACCGGGATCCCCTCCTCCAGAATATGGCGTTTTCTGCGGTCATGAGTCAGATCCGCCTTTTCCGCAGCCTCTTTCTTTTTCTTTCTCTGTATCGTCACTTTTCCTTTTTTGCTCACAAGCACCGTAACATCTTCATTTACCGTCTCGGCCTGCATCTGACGAAATTCTTTCATATATAGAGCGATCTTCTCTCCTGCCGCTTCCGGAGTCAGGTTTTCATGAAATGCCTGAGTCTTTGTAAAGGATTCAAGTTGAAAATACAACGTCCCCTTTCTCTCCAGCGGACGCACTTTTATTTTTATTATACCCTCTTTTTTTCTCGGACCGCTTATGGTCCCGCGTATAAAATCTATGTTCAATATGCTCTTCAGAATGCTTTGGATCTCTTTCATATAACAGAACACCTCTTACTGGATTTTTTCCTTTTCATTATATCCGCTCTGCTCTTTTTTCACAAGAAATCCTTTCGCCTCCAGCATATCCGCGATCAGATCCAGCGTCTCTTCACTGTCCGCCTCGATCACATGATAATGATAACCGGACGTGATATTTTTCAGCGGACTGGATTTTCCGCTCCTGATATCTTCGATAAACTCCGCCGCCTTTCTGCGGGAAGTAATATTCAGCGGCGCTTCCATATGTCCGTAAACTTTATGGTTTACCATGACATTTTTCACGCAACCTCCCAAATCCACAATAGAATAAAGTTCCTCTTCAAGCTGCTCATCCGTATGCCGTACCTTAAACGTCCTGCTGACAACTGCGGACCGGTTCAGGATATACCCCCGGTTCGTGGACAGTATCTCGTATCCCGCCGCGCGGATCAGCGCGATATCCTGAACGATCACCTGGCGGCTGACGCCGAATGATGCTGCAAGCGCAGTTCCCGATACCGGCGTTCCGCTGTTTTCTATCCTGCTGACAATGGCTTCTCTTCTTTCTGATCCGGTCATCCCGTATCATCCTTTCTCTTGCCTTACTTACTCTATAGCATGAAGGTTTTTCATAGAAATGTCAAGTATCGGCGCGGAGTGTGTCAGCGCACCGCTGGAAATATAATCTACGCCGATCCCGGTCAGACGGCCGATATTTTCCTTTGTCACATTGCCGGAGCATTCCGTCTCGGCTCTCCCGTCGATGATGCGCACCGCCTCTTTCATCTCCTCCGGCGACATATTATCCAGCATGATGATGTCGGCTCCCGCCTCCACTGCCTCTCTGACCATATCCAGGTTCTCCACCTCGATCTCGATCTTCCGGACAAAGGGCGCGTATTCTTTTGCCATCCGGACCGCCTTCGTGACGCTCCCGGCCGCTCCGATATGATTGTCCTTGAGGAGGACCCCGTCGGACAGATTATATCTGTGGTTGTATCCTCCGCCCACACGGACAGCGTACTTCTCAAAAATCCTCATATTCGGCGTTGTCTTTCTCGTATCAAGAAGCTTCATTCCTGTTCCCCTGAGCATTTCCGCAACAGAATGAGTATATGTAGCGATCCCGCTCATCCGCTGGAGATAGTTCAGCGCCACACGCTCTCCCGAGAGGAGGACCCGGATATCCCCTGTCACTTTCCCCATAAGCTGTCCTGCTTTTACTTCGTCTCCGTCCTTACAGTAAAACTCCGCCTCTGTTCCTTCATCCAGAAGTTCGAAAACTCTCCTGTATACATCAAGCCCTGCGATGATCCCGTCCTGCTTGCAAATCAGTTCCACTTCACCTTTCACGTATTCCTTCATTACCGCATTGGTGCTTACATCCTCACTTGAAATATCTTCCTTCAGCGCCTCAAGGATCAGATGGTCACACTGAAGTGTCGTTGTAATCTTATTCATTTCTTTACGCCTTTCTTTCTGATTTCATCTATTTTTCCTGGCTGTAATCTCCTTCGATCTTTCCGGCAGCCCGTTTTGCGAAGACCATACTTTCCAGAAGGGAATTGCTGGCGAGCCGGTTGGCTCCGTGGACGCCGTTGCAGCTTGTCTCTCCCACGGCAAACAGATTATCCATCGAGGTCCTGCTGTCGGAATCCACCCAGATCCCGCCCATGAAATAGTGCTGTGCCGGAACCACGGGGATACTCTCCTTCGTCACATCATATCCCTCTTCCAGGCAGTGCTCATAGATATTGGGGAAATGCTTCAGAATGGTCTCTTTGTCTATATTCTTCATGGACAGCCACACATGATCCGTACCGTCCTTCTCCATCTGCTCCTGGATCGCCTTTGTCACCACATCTCTGGGGAGCAGTTCATTGACGAAGCGCTCGCCGTCCTTGTTCAGGAGTACCGCGCCCTCCCCTCTCACAGACTCGGAGATCAGGAATCTCCGCCCCGGTTTGTCCGAATACAGCGTGGTCGGATGGATCTGTACATAGTCCAGATGTTCCAGCCTGATCCCGTGTCTCTTTGATATCTTGATGGCGTCTCCCGTAATGTGCGGGAAATTGGTCGAATGTCTGTATCTCCCGCCGATGCCGCCGCAGGCAAAGACAGTATAATCCGCCCGGATCCTGACCGGTTCTCCTTCCGGCCCCTCCGCGAGGACGCCGGCGCATCTTCCGTCTTCCTCTATAATATCTTTCATCGTAGTATACTCATATATGGTTACATTTTCAAGTTCTTTTACCCGTGCCAGGAGTTTGCTTGTGATCTCCTTTCCCGTAACATCTTCGTGGAAGAGGATCCTTTGTCTGGAATGCGCCCCTTCCCGGGTAAATGCATACCCCCTGAGCAAGGGATCCCGGTCATCCTCTCCTTCTTTACTCTCCACTTTCTGGAACTCCACGCCGTATCCGATCAGATCATGTATGATATCCTGAGAACTCCGTATCATGATATCGACTGACTCTTTCCGGTTCTCATAATGTCCCGCTCTCATCGTATCTTCAAAGTAGCTGTCATAATCTTCCTCATTCCTCAGAACGCAGATTCCTCCCTGAGCAAGGAACGAATCGCTGCTCTCAGCGTCTGCCTTTGTGATCATGATGATCTGTCTGTCCCTCGACAGGTTCAGCGCACTGAACAGTCCTGCCGCTCCGGTCCCTACGATCACTACATCTGTCTTCATGTCCATTTTCTTCAACCTCTTTCCTTATCCCATTCTTATTTCTGTCCCAGATCCAGCATCCGCTCCAGCGGTTTCCTGGATCCGTTTATGACCGATCCGTCCAGAAGGACCTCATTCTCCCCGGTCCGGAGCACATGCAGGATCTTCTCCAGAGTGATGCTCTTCATGTCCTGGCAGACCGGTCTTGTCTCTGTGAAATAGAACTTCTTCCCGGGACACCGTTTCTGAAGTTCATACTCCACTCCGACCTCTGTACAGATGATAAATTCCTCCCGGCTGCTCTTCTCAGCACAGCTTATGATCCCGGAAGTGCTCCCGATATAGTCCGCTGCTTCAAGCACTTCCTCCGGGCATTCCGGATGGGCCAGGACCAGCGCCCCGGGATGCTCCGCCTTCGCCTTATATATCTCCTCCCTGCTGATCCGTGCATGGATCGGACAGCAGCCGTCATTATATATAAATTTTTTCTCCGGGAGCTGTTCTGCCACAAAATGCGCCAGGTGCCTGTCCGGGATAAAAAAGATGTTCCGCTCCGGCAGCGCTCTCACGATATTTACCGCGTTCGCCGAGGTCACGCACACATCGGAATGTCTCTTCAGTTCTGCTGTGGAATTGATGTAACAGACCACCGCCAGATCTTCATATTCCTTCCTCATACGCTCAATCGTCTTTACGTCAGCCATATGCGCCATCGCGCAGTCCGCCGCAGCGTCCGGCATCAACACCGTTTTCTCCGGATTCAGGATCTTCGCGCTCTCACCCATGAAGGAAACGCCGCAGAATACGATCGTCTGCTCCCTTAATCCCACCGCGATCCTGCTCAGATAGAATGAATCTCCTATGTAGTCCGCGACCTCCTGGACGTCCGGCCTCACATAATAATGCGCAAGGATCACCGCATTCCTCTCTTTTTTTAACTGTTCGATTTCTTCTTTCACTGTCATTGTAATACCTCTTCTCCCGGTTATGGTTCTGTCTTCTGCCTGACGTTGGACTCCTTTCTTCCCACCAGTCCCCGCGCAGGTCTTTTTCCCGGTTAGTATACCACTGCAATTTACATGTGACAAGACAGATGAATTTACAAAAAAATATGATCAAAATCGTCTTTTTCCGACATTTTGATCATATTTTATATTTATTTTCCTCCGGTATAAACTGCTCTTGTCCTCTCTCCGTCATCCACCAGCTCTACATTCGGAAAGCTCTGGATATACTGTTTGAACTGGGAAAATCCGTAATCCCGCACCTTGAAGTCCCCGAACTTCATCCGGATCCGGTTTCCCAGCGAGCCCAGGGAGATTCCGTATCTTCCGTTGCTCCTGATCTGCTGGATGATGTACTCTTCCAGCATTTCTTTTTTGCTCCGGTCCTCATAAAGCGTCACAGTAACCTTGGTGCCCTCCTGGATCAGCTTCAGTTTCGGGAACGTCTCAAGGAATTTCGACAGCAGGCTGTACCCGTATCTCCTGACGTCAAAATCCGGATACAGTTTGACCAGACGGCTGCCGACCTCGCCCAGACCGGTCTCCCTGTCGTCGTTCTGATTCTCTGTTATGATCTTGACCACAGCTTCCTCGATCTGATCCCTGGATGCAGCAGTCTCCTTCTTCGTCTCTTTTCCGTGAGAGTGGGAAACTGTCGTCTGTTCCTCCTTCTCCATCGTATTGTCTTCCAGGAGAAGTTCCAGCACCGTAAAGATATCACAGGCCTTCCGGAACGGAAACGGCGTCTTATCTTCTCCCATCCCTATGACCGTCTTCCCGCTCTCCCTTAGCCTGCTGGCAAGCTTTGTAAAATCGCTGTCACTGGAGACCAGACAGAATCCCTCCAGTTCACTGGTGTACAGCATGTCCATGGCGTCGATGATCATTGCGGAATCTGTCGCGTTCTTCCCATGAGTATAACTGAACTGCTGGATCGGCGTGATCGAATTCTGCAGCAGTTCCTCTTTCCAGCTGGCATTGTTTGTCTTTGTCCAGTCTCCGTAAATCCTTTTATAAGTCACATTACCGTACTTTGACAGCTCGTCCAGGATCGGTTTGATATATTTTGCAGAAACATTATCTGCGTCGATCAGCAACGCGAATCGGTCTTCCATGTCATATACTCCTCTCCCTCAAGATTCTTCCATATAAATGTTCCGTCCTCAAATACCATATAGCTGTGTTCTGAATTTTCCTTAGGAATAGAAACAGATCCCGGATTCAGATAGCGGTATTTCTCTCCTTCCGCTCCGGCGATCTCCTCACATGCCGGCACATGAGTGTGTCCGTTCAGCAGGATGTCCCCATCCTTCAGCGGGGGCAGATGCCGCGGATGGAACACATGTCCGTGAGTCGCAAAGATGGTTGCCCCGCCCAGTTCAAGATAACAGTAGTCTGCCATGATCGGGAAGTCCAGTACCATCTGATCCACTTCTGTATCACAGTTTCCTCTGACACAGAGCAGTTCCTGTTTCACAGGGTTCAGCATCGCGATCACTTCCTTTGGCGCGTATCCGTCCGGCAGATCATTCCTCGGTCCGTGGTAGAGGATATCGCCCAGAAGCAGTAGGCGCCCCGCCTTCTCCCTTTTATAAGCATCCAGCATTTGTGCACAATACTTCGCCGAGCCATGGATGTCCGACGCAATCAAGAGTTTCATTTTTAATCCCTCCGATGTTTTTTCATTTCTTATACCCTTATATAATTTCTTTCATTTTCTCATTTCATATTTTTCTTTTTTCCTGGTCTTTCTTTTAAGGAACTGCCGCGGAAAAAATGAATAATATCCTGCATTTTCCAGCATATCCGGGTCTCAAAAAAAGCCTTTCCCGCGTTCAGATTTTCGATTTCGCACAGTATTAAGAAAATATTTTTATTTCTTTATCCTTTAATTATTTTCTTTATTTCTCTATAATTTTCTCACATTTATTAGAAGTGTCATTTCCTCCGGAAGTTTCTTCCCATCTTCATGATCCCGCTCAATTTTGCAGGATTTTATCCATTCCTGCAGAAAACCCCCGGAAGTTCTCCTTCAGCCGGAAAATCCCCGGGGCTTTCCCCTGACCGCTATACGATATAATCTTCTTTCCTGAACGGGATCTCAAACGTCTTCATCGCTTCGATAAGCTGATCCACATTTTTCGGACTATACAGCGGCGCACAGTCAAAATCCTGCTGCCCGAAAAATCCCAGCACAACCTGTGAGACAGTGGCGTTATAATCTTCGCACAGTTTTTTCACGCGCTCTGCGGTTCTGATATTTCCTTCCGTATAATAGGGGCTGTCCTTCACCGTATCAGGACCTTTGGATATATACTTGTGGAAGAACCCGCTGCACATTCCCATATAGGGCATCAGAAGGTTTGTTTCTACCTGGCGGTGATACTCCTGCATCTCTTCATCTACATAGACAAGAGTATCGTCCTCGAGAGGATTCATATACTTATAGCCCAGATTCAAAAGGCACTGGTTCGCGGCAAATCCACGGTACCCTTTCTCCCGACAGTATGCATCCGCCTCTTTCATCCTTGCGGTCGTCCAGTTGGAACATCCATAGTACCGGATCTTTCCTTCTCTGCGGAATCCTTCCATGGTCTCGATCAGTTCCTCCACCGACTGGTTCAGATCGTCTCTGTGATAGAAATAAATATCAATGTGGTCTGTCCTCAGCTTCTTCAGCGACTCTTCCAGGTCTTTCGTCATATCAGCCTTTGTCATCCTGCTTATATGTGTATCCGGATTCTCAACAGTCATATCCGGATGTCCGCCCTTTGTGACGAGTACGACTCTGTTTCTTTTCCCGCTCCGCTCCAACCAGTCTCCGATAACACGCTCGCTCCTCGCCCTTTCCGGCTTCACCCAGTCTGAGTACACATGCGCTGTGTCGATCAGGGAACCTCCGTTGTCCAAGAACGCGTCAAATATCCTGTCTGCGTCGGCACCGTCCCAGGCAAGTCCCGCTCCTGTGGTCCCAAGTCCAAAAGGAAACATTTCTATATCTGTTTCGGGAATTCTGATTCTTTTCTCCATTGTCTTCCTCCTTTTCCTTTTTCTGCAGGTTTCCTACAGATTCCTCTCTTTAATGCACTTCAGCGCCCTGAGCCCCCTGCCGTAAGCAAGCAGCTGGTTTATATCCGGATCCCGCTTTTTATAGGATTCCTCAATCTCTTCCAGCACGCCTTCCCCAAGGCGGTTCTTCATCCGGATACAGTCGCATACCGTCCGGTCAACAGAATATACCCTGTAGGATCCGAACTCTGTGCTCACTCTCTCGATCTCGTCCTCGATACCCGTATTCTGGAAATAATACCGGTTGACCGGAAACGCGAACTCCATCTTTTTCCTGTCCGTCCTCTCTGTTGCCACAGAGATGGTCTCCGGTTCTTTTTTCAGGAGTTTCTGAAGATATCCTGCACTGTCCATACAGATCACAGCCTTCTCGTTCACCTTCCCGATCTCGATGTATTTGCGGTCCACCGGTCTCTCATAACCGCATTTGTTGCACCAGTACCATCCCCGCGCGAACTTGTCCAGGATCTCCCGGTCCGCAAGTTCCTGGATCTGGGCGATCGTGACCCCTTTTTCTTTCAACTGGTCAAAACTCATATAACCGTGATTATCATGGAAGAGGTCAATGATTTTGTCATAGGTCGTCAGCAGCATTTACGTCTCTCCTTTTCTGTGTGCCGATGCAGCACCTATGGAAGCGTATCTGCATCAATCATCCATAGTCCTCTCGATACTTAAACTTACACATATCTTATCATTCGGCATTAAAAAGGTCAAGTGCTATTTTCCAACAGCTTTTTCAACTTGTAGTTTTATCTCTGAATCCCACTGTAAGATTCTTGAATTGGTCAGAAGGTGTCTGACCAATTCACTTTCCTCTTATTGTTGACAGAACGGAACACCTTACGCTCTCCGCCCCCGGTCCATCAACTTGCAGAATATCACCGCTGCTCCCGTGCTCACCGCAGTCGCCACAATTCCCGCACCTACGATTGCCGCAGGATTCGGGCTCCCATACTGACTCCGATAAGCGATCACGTTCACAGGGATAAGCTGCAGCGATGAGATATTGATGATCAGAAATGTGCACATCTCATTGCTGGCTATCCCCTTTTTTCTCACCGGTCCAGAAACAGTTCCCTTTCTTCTGCCCTCCTCCAGTTTCCCAAGTTCCTCCATAGCCTTCAGCCCCGCCGGCGTTGCCGCCCATCCCAGTCCCAGAAAATTCGCAATGAAATTGGCAGCTATATGTTCATTTGCCTTATGCCCTTCCGGTATCTCCGGAAAAAGGAACCGGATGACCGGTCTCAGTTTTCCGGAGGCTGCTTCTATGATACCCGCCCTGGAAGCGATCTCCATGATTCCGGTCCAGAAAGCCATCACTCCGATCATGGTGATACACAGTGACACCGCGTCTTTTGCCGAGTCCAGAGCCGCGTTTGTGATGTCCGGCATCTTCCCGTTAAACGCTCCGAAAATAATTCCCGTGAGGATCATTCCCGCCCACAGATAGTTCAGCATGTCTTCTCCTCCTTACTTCTCCTTCTCACTTCTGCTCTTCATCCAGTATATCCCACATATATTCCTCCACGATCTCAAAAGTCGCCGGTCCTACTGTAAGGACCGCCTCATGGAATTCCTTCTGTGAAGGATCCTCCTGTTTCCTGAACCACTCTTTCTTGAGCTCCAGAAATTCCACATACCCGATATAATATTTCAGATAATTTGCCGGCGAACCGATGATCAGTTCATAAATCTGCTCCACGGTCCCCACATCTGTTATGCCGTAATTGCTGAAAAAGTCCACTGTATCCAGCCTACTCCAACCCTCATAGTGGATCCCCATATCTGCCAGAGCATACAGGGCAAGTATGATAGAACTGTTTTTCTGCAGGAGCACTGCCTGTTCCTTTGAGAGAGGTGTGAGATAATAGCTGCACATCTCCGCATAGGTCGCCCATCCTTCCACATAACCGCCGAAACTGAACAGACTTCTCACCGGGTCCGGATCCGTTCCCTCGTAATATACTGTCTGATAGAGATGTCCCGGATACCCTTCATGCGCCAGCGTTGTAAACAGCGTCAGATCATCCCCCATCTTTGAGCTGTTGAGATAGATCACATTTTCCCCGGTGTTGTCGATCGCCGGAATCATATAAAATGCAGGACTCAGATGATCTTCCATTTCCTCCGGAACATATTTCACCTGGAGTTGTGTCTCGGGCGGCTGCGGGAATGCATTTCTGATCCCCGATTCCAGCTCGCTCAGAATGAGCTCTGCATCCTCCTGCCCGGTCTGTGCCATCGTCTCTTTTGCCTCCTCTGCTGTCGTTCCCACTACCGCTTCCATCGCCTCAAGATCCTCCACGATCTGTCGTCTTGCCAGGTCTTCAAGCTCTCTCACTGTGAGGTCCGTTCCTGTAGACTGCCTTGCCAGGAATTCATAATATGCCTTTCCGTCCGGCAGGAAGCAGAGGCCCTTTTCATTCTCCCCTGTTCCCATCAGTTCCTCTACCGCTGAGATCAGCTTCTGATATGACGGGTAAATATAGTCTTCCATCATAAGTGCATTTTCCTGTATATAGTCACTTTTTTCTTTCTCAGATAATTCTTTTACTTCATTCACTCTGTCTTTAAAAGTAGAATACAGGTAATTTCCATCCCCCATATCAAGAAATGCTCTGCACTGTTCCAGAACAGTCTCAGCCGCATAGTCTGCCATAAACAGTCCTGCTTCCGATTTTTTCCTCTCACACTCGATCAGGCTGTCAAAATACTCAGGAGTACTTTTCATCAGTCGCAGATAGGATTCCACATCTTCTCTGTCATAAAACTGATATTCAGATAAGATCACCGGAAGCTGCGTCTGGATCCCGCTCACCAGTCCCATGGGTTCGTCATAAAGGAGATAATCCGCGCTCTCTTCGGCAGTTTTTCTGCTGTAGTCCAGAATGTCATATGTGATCCGGTTCCGGATATCCAGCTGCCCATAATCGAAACTTTCCAGAGCCTTTCCCATATTCTCGGCCGCCGCTCTGAGCTGAGAAGGATCCTGGTCGATCTCTCCGAATCCTTCCGCTTCTGTACTGATTCCGAAAGCTTCCGGATCCTTCAGCGTGTAATGGAATGTGACCGCATCTGACGCCACCTCCGCGGTAAAAAGCGCAGACGTATAATCCTGAAATCGTTCATTCTCATCCTGGACATTTTCCTTCCCGCAGCCGGAGAGAAGAATCACCGGGATCAGCACCAGCGCTGCACTTTTCCTCAGCAGATTTCCGCGACCGGGACGGTCCGTTCTGTATACATTCCTGCTCTTCCTGTTTATTTTCTTTTTATTGGGGATTATGTAAGAGATAAAGAGAAACGACATAATGTCTCCAGAAATTTTCTTACATCATTATATGTGGTAATTTTATTGATATTCCTCAGACGGGTTACGTCGCCACACGTCTTACTGTACCCCGAGATGAATCCTCCGGCCCCGTCCTGCATATAAATCTATAAACCGTACACATTAGAGAAAGAGGTATCCGTGGATCTTATCGTTTATATATCTGATTTTATCGTCCCTTTTCTAATACTGTCTATTGTTGTATACGGTATCCTGAAAGGGATCAATGTTTACGACACGTTTATCAGGGGCGCGCGGAGCGGCTTTCTGACTGTGATCCGGCTTATGCCCACGCTGATCGGGCTTATGGCGGCTGTCGGGATCCTGCGCGCATCCGGCTTCCTGGACTTCCTGGCGTCTGTGGTCGGGATCTTCTCCTCAAAGATCGGATTCCCCGGAGAACTGGTACCTCTGACAATCGTAAAAATGTTCTCCTCCTCCGCTGCCACCGGACTGCTACTGGACGTTTACGAGAATTACGGGACTGACTCCCGGCTGGGTCTGATCGCGTCCATCTCCATGTGCTGTACCGAAACCATTTTCTACACGATGAGTGTTTACTTCATGACCGCAGGCGTCAGAAGGTCCCGTTACACCCTTGCCGGCGCGCTGATCGCAACATTCGCCGGGCTTGCGGCCAGTGTTTTTCTGGCGTCATGTTAAGGATTGTACGTGGGTTTTCTTTGTGATAAAATATGATAATGAAAGACTGACAGATGGAGGTGTACTTATGGCCAGCGTGACATTTGAACACTTAACAAAGACATACCCCAATGGTTTTGTTTCCGTAGATAATGTAAATCTATTTATAGAGGACGGAGAATTCGTTGTATTTCACGGCCCCAGCGGCTGCGGAAAATCTACGATCCTGCGGATGATCGGAGGACTGGAGGATATCACTTCCGGTGAGATTTATCTGGGGAAAGAGCTCCTCAACGACATCCTTCCCCGTGACCGGCGTCTTGCGATGGCTTTTCAGAATTATACTCTTTACAAGCATATGAATGTATATGACAACATGGCATTGGGACTCAGGCTGCGGGATCTTCCTCGCCCTGTGATCGATTCCCGCGTGAAATCAGCGGCGCAGTTCTTCGGAATTTCAGATGTCCTTACCGCAAAACTGCGCGCCATCTCAGACTCACAACGGCAGCGTGTTGCACTGGGACGTGCAATCGTATGTCAGCCCAAAGTTCTTCTTGTAGATGAGGACTTTGCCCGACAGAATGATGACAGACGCAGTGAAATGCTGCATGATATTCTAAAGATCAACAGCGAGCTCGGGATAACCATTCTATATGTTACGAACGATTACGAAGAAGCGGTTTCCCTGGGGAAACGTATCGTCTATATGAAAGATGGAAAGATCGTCAGCTTTGGCGATATCTACAACTGAATAGAATCATGAAACTGAAAAAAGCAGAAATAGGGAAAACTCTTTCTGCTTTTTATTTCTTTAGGTATTTTTTTGTTTTTCTAGATAGTTATATATTTCTCGTTTTGGTATTCTTCTATCCTGAGCCGTTTTTTTCATCGCTTCTTTGCGGTCTGCTCCCTGTGATATATAATACGCCATATGATCTTCAATACTCATCTGGCACCACTTCTGCTGTTCTTCCCTGTCAATCTCTTCCTGGCTTTTTCCTTCAATAACCAGCACACATTCCCCTCTGGGTTCCGTACTTGCATAATAGACTGCTGCCTCGGAAAGCGTTCCCCTGTAGAGAGTCTCATGCTTTTTTGTCAGTTCTCTGCAAACAGCAGCATTCCGCTCTCCCAGATGCTCTTCAAGAAGCTTCAAAGTCTTCACAAGCCGGTGCGGCGCTTCATATAGGATGATCGTCCTGGTCTCCTTCTCCAATTCCGCAAGTATCCTTTCCCGCTCTTTCTTCTCGGGGGGCAGGAAGGCCTCAAAAGCAAATCTTCGTGTCGGAAGTCCTGACATAGTAAGCGCGGTAATGCACGCTGCCGCTCCGGGAACAGCGATGACGCGGATCCCGTTTTCATGGCACATACGTACCAGTTCTTCCCCAGGATCCGAGATCCCTGGTGTTCCAGCATCCGTAATCAGCGCGATGTTTTTTCCCTCCAGAAGCTTCTCTACAAGCTTCTTTCCCTTAACATATTTGTTGTACTCATGATAGGACGTCATGGGCGTCTGTATCTCAAAATGGTTGAGCAGACGAATACTGTTCCGTGTATCCTCTGCTGCGATAAGATCAGCCTCCTTCAATATCCGTATTGCACGGAAAGTCATATCCTCCAGATTCCCTATAGGTGTTGCGCACAGATATAAAATTCCTGTCATCTTTTCCTCCCGAATCTTCTGTCACCGATGAGATTCCGTATGTCCATATCCGTTTTCCTGCTGACCATCTTCTGTCCGGGTAAACATTATGATCGGCGGTTCTATCTTTATATGAGACTTTGCTCCTCTCACCCCTTCTATGAGCACCATATTTGGTTCCCTGTCTATATAGGGATGGACAAACTGAATCCTCTTCGGCTCAATTTTATAATAGTTCATCTTTATCAGGATCTCCGTGAGACGGAATGGGCGATGCACCATATAAAATCTCCCTTTGTCCTGAAGAAGTCTCATACTCTCCCTAAGAATATCGTCCAGTGAACACATCACCTCATGACGCGCGATCGCCTTTGCGTCATCCGGATTTCTCAACCCATGATCTGCAAGCATATATGGAGGATTCGTTGTTATAACATCAAAAAAGGCCGGCTTGAAGATCTCCGCCGCCTCTTTGATGTCCCCTGTCACAATATCGATCCGCTCTTCCAGATCATTGTGCGCGATGCTCCTCCGTGCCATCTCTGCGATATCATCTTGTATCTCAAGCCCTGTGAGGTGTCCTGCTTTTGTTTTTGCAGAGAGCAGCACTGGTATTATACCGTTTCCGGTCCCAAGATCTAAAAGCTGCTCTCCCGGTCTTACCTTTACGAAATCTGAGAGCAGTACTGCATCGACTCCAAAACAGAATTTATCAGGATTCTGGATCAGTTCAAGCCCGTTAAGCTGAAGATCGTCCAGCCGTTCTCCCAATTTGATCTCACTTGTCATTTAATTTTGATGCTCCCTCTTTATGTTCCAGTGCAGACAATTTCTTTTTCTCTTCCCTCGTCACCCTCTGTTTCTTTTTCCTGGGCTTAAACTTCAGTTCGTCCGCCTTGTATTCGCGAATCTCCTTCTCGTCATTCTCCAGATTCACCACAACCTTTACCTGTCTGCGCAGAACACTCAGCGAATGGACTACGCCCGTCAGTCCATCTTTTGTGGTCACTGTATCACCAACCGAGGGAAGCTGACTGTTGAGCACCTCGTATGTCTCTTCCTCATTGGTCAGACAGCACATCAGCCGTCCACATACCCCTGAGATCTTAGATGGATTCAGAGAAAGATTCTGCTCCTTTGCCATCTTGATTGACACCGCTGCGAACTCAGTCAGATACGTGCTGCAGCACAAAGGTCTTCCGCATATACCGATCCCTCCTTTTATCTTTGTCTCATCACGTACTCCGATTTGGCGCAATTCGATTCTGGTTCGGAATACTGCGGCCAGATCTTTGACCAGTTCACGAAAATCGATCCTGCCGTCTGCTGTAAAGTAAAACAGGACTTTGTTGTTATCAAAGGTATATTCGGCATCAATCAGTTTCATCTCAAGACCGTGCTTTATGATTTTTTCCTTACAGATCTTAAATGCCTCTTTCTCCTTCTGATGGTTCTTTTCCACTGTTTTCCTGTCCTGTTCTGTGGCCATCCGTATCACCGGTTTCAGTGGCTGGACAACCTCTTCGTCTTTAACATCCCTGGGATCGTTTACAACACGCCCGTATTCGACGCCCCTCGCGGTCTCCACAATGACATGATCTCCGCGTTTTATATTGAATTTTCCCGGAGCGAAGAAGTAGATCTTCCCCGCTGTCCGGAATCTGACACCGATTACTTTTGTCATCCTGTCAATTCTCCTTTATCGTTAATAAAAGCAGTTCCATAGTAAGTTCAAGATTTACATTTGCTTTTATCCTGGCCTTTGCCTTCTCAAGTCCATCCAGGATATTCTCTATCCCCTCGTAAGAGCTCTTGCTCGCACGTTCCTTAATGTATCTGAGCTGATCAGAGAATACCACTCTGTCCACACTTTTTGTTGCCTTGTAGATCAGGACGTCCCTGTACCAGATAGCGATTATAT
>DWUT01000133.1 GCA_019120615.1 Candidatus Mediterraneibacter norfolkensis | reverse complement strand
TAAAAGAGTCCCAGTCACTTAACATAGCCGCCAGTTCATCAGGATCGTCCGTTCCCAAATACTCTTTTGCCAAATCTCTGCGATAGAACAAGGCGCCTGGTGCCGCCGTATTCGGAATACCAATAAAAGTTCCCTCATCATCTGTTCCGATTTCTGCCAGATAATCGATCAGAAGGCTTTTGTCAATGTCGTGTTCTTCCAGATCTTCCGTAATTCCCATGTCATAAAATCTTCCAACATAATTGATTTCCATGGCAAGTATATCAGGCACCTCGCTTCCACTGGTCAACGCAGCCTGGAGTTTCTGCATATAATCGTCCGCCGATGCCACAGTCACAAAATCAAAAGTCACATTAGGATAAATGTCATTCATCTTCTCCACCATGTCGAAAAAGTTTGGATCCCAACTCCAGAACAGGATATTCCCCGTAACCTCCTCAGGGGCCTTCCCATTTACATAGTAATACTCGTCATCCGATGCAGAAGAGCCAGTCGATGAATCCGTTGTTTGAGCCGTATCCTGTGTACTCTCAGAGCTTTCTGAGTTTCCACATCCGGCCAGCGACAAAAGCATGATTCCTGTTAACAGTAACGCCACTTTTCTTTTCATAAAAAACACCTCCTCTGTACTTATGGAACAAGTATAGCATTCGGAGGTATTTTTTCCATTCGCCATTGTTATTATTTATTGCATTTTATTATCCTTGAACTGATACGGACTGAAACCGGTCATCTTCTTAAAAATCCGGTTGAAATACTGTGCGCTGCCAAACCCACACAGCTCTGAGATAGTATATATTTTCAGATTACTTGTAAGAAGAAGTTCTTTTGCCTTTGAGAGCCTGTATTCTGCCAGATAGTCCCGTATATTTTTTCCGGTTTCTTTTTTAAACAGCTGGCTTAAATAAATACGACTGATCCCTGCATATTCTGCAATATCTTCAAGACTGATCTGATGTGAATAATTATTACGAATATACTCGATAGCCATCAAAACTTTTGCACTGCAGTTCAGATATTCCCCATCTATCTGTACAAGATCCCTGACTTCCTTTAGTGCATCCCCCAAATCTTCCCAGCGATAAAACATATGATAGGTAACACCGGTAAGCCATCCGGTCTCCATCCCCTGCATATCTTTACTGAACTGTGCTGCTGCGGACTGGATCTGACTCTTGATTTCAGAGATTCCCGTATTCTCATCACACAAAAGAATCGTATAAATCTCATTTTCCCTGATCCCGGAAATATAAATATCGGCAGCCGCTTTTAAATAGTGTTCCAACGAATATCTCAGGATATCACTGAAACTGCCTTTCTCCTCATCTGACAAATTTCTCTGGAATTTAATGTAAAGAATCATATACTTGGGATCAGCGGTCGGAAGAACCCCTGTATCAACGTATCCTCTGATATCACTGCGGGTGAGAGTATGTTGAATGATCTTATTTAACACATCTTCTTTCAGCAGATCCATACTTTCCAGCGCGGCTTCCTCTTTTCTGATCGCCTTCTCTATCCTGCCGAGCAGGGAAGCCAGATCTTCCTGTTCAAAAGTATGCTTGAGCAGATAATCCACTGCTCCATAACGCATAGCTTCACGGACATAGGCAAAATCCTCGTAGCAGGTAAGCATGACAATCTTACTTCTGATACCCAGCGCACTTAACTGCTTTACCATCTCAAGTCCATCCATCAAAGGCATTTTGATATCGACAAAAATGATATCAGGTCGACAGCGAACTGCGATCTCAAGTCCTTGCTTACCATTCTGTGCCTCCCATGCGATCCGGCATCCATAATCCTCCCAGACAATACTCTCTTTCAGCATTCGCCTTGCCAGAAGCTCGTCATCTACGATCAAAACTTCTCTCATCCTCTGTTCCTCCCTTGCAGTCTGCAACCATATCTGCCGGGAGTTCCCCCGGCCTGATGCACTGCGGAATCCTCAGGATCACCAGCATCCCTTTTTCCGTACGCTTCAGAGATACACCGGAATTATCTCCCTTATAATTAATTTTGATCCGGTAATTAATATTCTCCAATCCGATATTCTTCAGCCTTGAAATGTCCTCAGGCCTGTCTCCGCCTCCTTCTTCTTTCCGAAATCTGGCAGTTATTGCATGGACTTCCTTTTCTGACATCCCGATACCGTCATCCTGGACTTCAATAAGAATCCCTTCACCTTCGGAAGATATTTTTACCTCCACAGTTCCCTCCCCTTTAGGGAGTATTCCATGGAACAGCGCATTCTCAACTGCAGGCTGGATGCTGAATCTGGGGATCAGACAGTCCTCCAGTCCAGGCTCCAGGCAGCAGGAAAACTGAAGAATGTCTCCGTATCGAACTTTCTGTATCGCCAAATATTGCCTGGTCAGCTCCAATTCATGCTCAACAGTAATAAATTTTTCTGAACTCAAACTGGCCTTAGACAGCTGAATCAGGGCAGTAGTCATCTCACGGATTTCCGGAGCCTGATAGACTCTGGAAAAATAGCGGATGGAATTCAGCGTATTATAGAGAAAATGCGGATTGATCTGAGCCTGCAGTGCATAGAGTTCCGCGTTCCTACGTATCTTCTCTTTTTCCACCAGTTCCCGGAGCAGGGAACGGATTTTTGTTACCATCAGATTATATCCATTGATCAGAGAAGAAAACTCATCCTGTTTTTCATAATGAATCTCTGTATTAAAATTACCGTCTTCGATTTCCTTCATAGAACCTGCCAGCAGATTCAGCGGACGATAAACCGTAAAGATGATCTTTCTGCTGACAAGGACAATAACAGCCAGGCAGGCAAGAAGCAAAAAAATTCCCGTTCGAAGCTGAACAAAAACGGCCCACACAAACTCGGATCTGGGAATCAGAGCACTGATCTTCCAGCCGGTGATATCTGATACATGGTTAAGAGCAATGTATTCCCTGCCATTTATAGTAACTTTCTCCTTGCTGCCGGATTCCCATACGGCGCTGTATTCCTCCTTGTCAGGTTCCCAGGTTATTCCGCCTGCATCTTTCTCCAGAACAGTATTTCCATCCTGATCGAACAGTACGGCGCTTCCGTTCATGGGAAGACTATAATCTCCAAAAATCTCGCTAAGAATGCGGTAATCAATATCGGCCACGATAGTCCCCACTCTTCTCTCCCTGTCCGTATAGGGATAGATCACTTTCACAAGTGAAAAGACTTTTGCATTCCCTGTAATGTATCCCACCTGATGAAGCGCAGAAATATTCAGAAGTTCTCCGTTTTCTATTATATCTGTAAAGCGCTCAACATCCTCTCCATTCAATTCGGGATCTATCACCTGATAATCCTGATCCAGAAGATAGACTCGGGTGATATGAGGACGGGTAGATGCATACTGGGTAATAACCCGATTCAGTTCCCGCATGAGGATCCTTCCATCCAAATCTTTCCCTATCTCGTCATTCAGTATTCCTTGCACACTCTCATCTGCCATAATAGAAGAGCATAGATTTTCTGCGTCCTGGAAATAATAATCCAAATTATTCAGCCCCAAATTCAGTGACTCTGTAATAGAAGAAGTAATATTTTCCTCCAGAAGCTTGTAGGACTGATATGCGTTGATCACTTCCATAAGGGTAAAAATAATGATCATAAGACAGGAAAAATAAAGGATCATCTGTTTTTTCAGCGACACAGTACTCCTCCTTTTCTCAATAATTTCTGACAGACTGCTTTGGTCCTGGTTGCTATGTTTCCTTTTAATAATATCAAATATCATATATTTTCTTCAAGTAACTTGTTTCAGATCAATTCACTTTTCGACCGGATTCGTTTTTGACTTATCGCCGTCCCCGTTATATAATGTGGAAGGGCATGTCAGCCCGTAAAAATCAGGAAATGAAGGTAGAACAAATATGGATACAAAAACAACCACAGCCAAAACCGGTACTGCTGCAAAGACAGCAAAGACAACAAAAGCAACGAAAGCTGCAACAGCGACGAAAGGTGCAAAAACTGCGAAAGCAGCAAAAACCACAAAGGCAGCAAAAGCAGCCGCTCCCGCAGCGCGGGCAACGAGGACTCAGCCGGAGATTTCTTTTTATTTGCAGTACGCAAACCGCGAATACAGCTTTGCAGAGATCAGACAGCTGGTCCTGGACAAATGCGAGGCAGAGGAGATGGATCCGAAGGATCTCCGCATCTATGTAAAGCCGGGAGACGATAAAGCATACTACACATGCGCCGGCGGAAGCAGCTCCATCGCATTATGAAAGAACGGCATATGATCGATAAAATGCTGATCCGCGGTGCCCGGGTCCATAATCTGAAAAACATAGATGTTGATATTCCCCTGGGACAGATCGTGGGCATTGCCGGCGTCTCCGGCTCCGGCAAGTCTTCCCTTTCCCTGGGCGTACTCTACGCCGAAGGATCCCGCAGATATCTTGACGCCCTCTCCACCTACACCAGAAGGAGGATGACCCAGGCGGCAAAGGCGGATGTGGACGAGGTACTGTATGTGCCTGCTGCCCTTGCGCTCCACCAGCGTCCGGGCGTGCCGGGCATCCGCAGCACCTTCGGCACCGGAACCGAGCTGCTCAACAGCCTCCGGCTCATGTATTCCCGTCTCGCCAGCCACAGATGTCCCAACGGGCATTATCTTGCGCCCACACTCGCCGTAGCTGCAGGACAGGAACTGGTCTGCCCGGAGTGCGGCGCTCATTTTTATGCGCCGTCCGCGGAGGAACTTGCGTTCAACAGCCAGGGCGCCTGCCGCACCTGCGACGGGACAGGCACGGTGCGCACTGTTGACCGCTCCACTCTTGTTCCGGACGATTCTCTGACCATCGAAGAGGGCACCGTCGCTCCCTGGAATTCTCTCATGTGGTCACTCATGGTAGACGTATGCCGGGAAATGGGCGTCCGCACCGACATTCCCTTTCGGGATCTGACCCCGAAGGAAAAAGAAATCGTCTACGACGGTCCGGCGGAGAAAAAGCATATCCTCTATTATTCCAAAAAGACAAACCAGGCAAGTGAACTTGATTTCACCTATTACAATGCCGTTTATACTGTGGAAAACGCTCTCTCCAAGGTCAAGGATGAGAAGGGCATGAAACGTGTGGAAAAATTTCTGAAGGAGGACACCTGTCCGGACTGCGGCGGTTCCCGTCTCTCCGAAGCAGCGCGGGCGCCGAAACTTCGCGGAATCTCTCTTGACGAAGCCTGCTGGATGACCCTGTCAGACCTTACGGAATGGGTGGACGGCGTTCCCACTTCACTCCCGGAAGAGATGCGCCCTATGGCAAAAAGCATCTGTGAATCCTTCCGGACCGTGGCAAAGCGCCTCCTGGATCTGGGACTCGGCTACCTTACTCTGGACCGCGCATCTTCCACCCTGTCCACCGGAGAGCGCCAGAGGATGCAGCTTGCCCGGGCTGTCCGAAACCGCACCACAGGAGTCCTGTATGTCCTGGACGAACCCTCCATCGGACTGCACCCGTCCAACATCATCGGTCTGAACGGGGTCATGCACGACCTGATCGCGGACGGTAACTCCGTGATCCTGGTTGACCATGACACTCAGATCCTTTCCGAGTCGGACTGGATCATAGAGATGGGTCCCGGAGCCGGTGCGGACGGGGGACAGGTGATCTCTCAGGGGACGGTTTCCGATATCGCCGGGGATCCCGCCTCAAAGATCGGTTCTTTCCTGTCCGGCGCCGCCGGAATCCATGAACGTGCGCAGGCTGCACCGGAAGACATGTTTTCTCTCGGAAAGATCCATCTCTCTACCGGTCCGATCCATACGGTCCGGCCGCTGGAGGCGGATATCCCGAAGGGCCGGCTGACTGTCGTGACCGGCGTATCGGGCTCCGGCAAAACCACCCTGATTCTGGAGAGTCTGGTCCCTGGACTGGAAGCTTCTATCCAGGAGAAAAGGCTGCCGGAACACGTCCGTTCCGTGGATGCAGACGGGATCCGCCAGGTAAAGCTCATCGACGCCACTCCCATCGGCATCAACGTCCGCTCCACTGTCGCCACCTATGCCAATGTCCATGATGAACTGAGAAAAACCTTTGCCAGGACTTCCGACGCAAAGGAGCTTGGCTTCAAGGCGGGCGACTTCTCCTATAATACAGGGAAGCTCCGCTGCCCGGTCTGCGACGGGACCGGCGTGATCAGCCTGGACGTGCAGTTTCTTCCCGACGTGAAAATCACCTGTCCGGACTGCCGTGGATCCAGATATTCAAAAGATGCCTTGAAAATAAAATACACAAATAAGAAAGATAAAAGTTCTCCATCCTGGTCTCTTCCGGAACTGATGGAGATGGATGTGAGCACGGCCCTGAAAGCCTGCGGGAACCTGAAGACCGTGCGCCAGCGCCTTCAGGTCCTGGAAGATCTTGGACTGGGATACCTTACTCTCGGAGAAGAAACGCCCAGTCTGTCCGGCGGAGAGGCACAGCGCCTGAAGCTCGCCAGCGAGATGGGAAAAGCTCAGTCTGACTCCGTATTTGTTTTTGATGAGCCGACCATCGGTCTGCATCCGCTGGACGTCCGCACCCTCATCAGCGTCTTCCAGACACTGATCGACAACGGTGCCACTGTGATCGTGATCGAACACGACCTGGATGTGATTCGGAACGCTGACTATGTGATCGACATGGGCCCCGGCGGCGGAGAGGCCGGCGGCAGGATCGTGGCGGCGGGAACACCGGATAAGATCAGAGCAGAAAAAGAGAGCATTACGGGCAGATTTCTTTGATCCTTGTAATGCTCTCTTTATCCATGATCTTCACTTATAGTAATGTGGATATCCAGCCATACATCACACTTTTTTCAGATACTCACTGGAACAGTACCCTGTTGAAGCGTTATACTGTACAAGCAGCCATTTGATATTTCCAGCTTTTGTGTAATAGCCATAACATTGTACCGTTTTTCCATTTGGAATCGTTCCAAGCGAACTCTTGCCTGTTCCGGCTCCCACTCTGATGTTAAGTGAAGATGCCGTTACTATGTATTTCCCCGCCAAAGCTTTATCAAAACTCTGTGCTGCCTCTGTCTTTACGGAGGGCGCGGGACTCTTTTCCGGCGCGGCATGACCGGATTCTTCTGTACCGGAATCTGCGCCCGCTTTTGAGCCATTTGACAGCGCAACAGCCGTATGTCCGTTAGCCAGCAGAATATCTCCACGTTTCAGATATATATCAGACGTACGATACTTACTTTCTGACAGTATAACGAATTTTCCCGTTGCTCTGAGCACCTCCCTTTCATTTCCCGTATAAATATCTTTGCTTACGCTGATTCCGGCGGCATTGACACATACTGCCACAAGCGCGCTGCAATCCGTTTCGCAAGATGTTTTGATCTTCCTTAAATCCCAGCCACAGGCTTTCGCCTGCGCAAAAAGCGTCGTGCGCTGGCTCTGATCATAGCCTATATTATCGTTCGCACAGGCCTGCTCCATGGTTTTTGCGATTTTTTCAGCCTCAGAACAGTTTTTTGGTCTGATAACACAGGTCCACGAATTATCATACC
This sequence comes from Candidatus Mediterraneibacter norfolkensis, assembly GCA_019120615.1. Taxonomy (GTDB): domain Bacteria; phylum Bacillota; class Clostridia; order Lachnospirales; family Lachnospiraceae; genus Mediterraneibacter; species Mediterraneibacter norfolkensis. Next base: position 16,470 of record DWUT01000133.1, on the reverse strand, counting down.
ATCCTCTTGTGCATACTTCCTTTCCGGTCTGATCTCCTGCGTTCCCGCCCTGTGCCTCTCCTCTTTCATCAATAGATGCATGTCCGATTATTACACGTTTCTTTTCACACATTTTTACTTCTGTTTACTCATCTATTAATATCCATAAACTTTGACACTGGATTTTAACAAAGATTTACCACTTTCCTGAACAACTCTCTCATTATACTGACCTGACGCTTCACTTCATCGGAATCGAATAAACTGAGAATTGTCATTCTCTCTACTAAAGTTGTCAATCTCTCGTGATTCCATTTTTTTTGATATTCTACTTCTTCTTCGAGAATTTTGTTTATGTTTTCAAGCTCATTAACTGCCGGCATATTCCATGCCTCGGAGTCAGGGGAAAGCAGTTCATAATTTACAGGGAGCTCCAGATTGCTGCATAACTCTTCCAAATAGTGCGTAGTTTCATGCAGTATAACAGGTAATAAGCATTCCCTCCCTTTTTCTTTCACAATAGCCTCACTGTTCAGTAAAAGCACAGTTTCGATCTTCCCATTAATCTGCTCTCCGTCGATACAGGCATTAACTGAAAATGGATATATACTGCATTGTGAACCATAAACTCTGGTTTGAGGAAAATCCTTTTCCAACATATCTTTTATCGCACATTTTATTGATTTTTCCGTTCGATCCGGTACCCCATTTTGAACTTTAAGTGAAGATATTATTTCGCGACAGATATAATTTTCTTTTTCTGTCTCGCTGCACTCCTCCTTAATTATACACGGATCACAGATCAAAAAAAGCGCCGATCTGTCCTTTAAGAGCTTATCACGCCACATTTTCCAATCACTGAGGCCACCGCTTCTTTCTAGATTATTTTGCGCTGTTTGGATTTCTTCCTCCTGTGATATGCCTGCCAGCAAATAATTCTGATCTAATATTTTAATCTGTTTTATTTCCATTGATTATTTCCGTCCCTGTATATTGTAACTCTGATTTTACATTTCTTTGCTTACGAAACGAAAGAGTTTTGCGATGCTTCTATAAGATCTCTCACTTCTGTCAAACGACAGAAACATTCCCTGACTTTCTCTATGCTTCCGTTGATATATCGCAGTTCCGTCTCAATCTCCAGGCATGAACTGTATATATTATTCCACAGTCCGATTTCATGTCTCAGCTTGTTTAAGGTATCTGTTACTTCAGAAATTTTTTCTTCTGTCACCACAATCTGATTTGCCATTTTGCTTAAGGATTCCTCATTTTCTTTTTGCCGGGTACTGATTTCCTCCAACTGAACTTTAAGTTTTTCAATCCTATCCTGCTTTATCTGACAATCTCTGCCATATACTTTTACCTGCGCCCGATATTCCCCCTCTTCGTGCCCCTTTTTAACACCTGTGCCGATATTTACAAAGGGAATCCAGCAAGTCGCCCAAAAAACAGTATCCCAATATTCCTTGTCCTCTTTTGACTTCGCAATCTTATTCTGTAAATCGGCTATTTTCTTTTCAAGTTCACCGATCTCTGTTGAAAGGGTGCTGATTTCCTGTGCGATCTTAATTCGGGTTTCATCAAGCTTCGACAACTCTCTTTTTTCTTCCGAAAGATTATTATATAATTCTGCCCTTGTGATGATGAGTTTATTATTCTCCCTGTTTTTCTCGAATCTCTCCCGCTCGCACTCTGCAATTTTTTGTTGTGCATATGCGCGAAGTTCTGCCGTAACAGGAGAAATAAGATTTGCTTTTTCCAGCCACACCGCAGCATTAAACTGTTTACTGACAATAATCTCATCATACTTTTTCGCTGCATCACTTAATCGTGTTTTAATCTCTGACAAACAACGTTGCATTCTGCACCTCTTTAATATGCTTCCTTAATTTCTTCCTCCAGCCTCTCATTCAGTTCTCCTGCCATCTGTGTTGCAAGTTTCCACTGTTCTTTCCGGTCAGCCGATAAAGACTGCTCCATTACTGCGGTCATTCTCTTTGATACCTTTGAAAGTGCCTGAAGATACTCCGTGAAAATCACATACAACGCCTGCCATTTGGCAACAATGCTGATATATCCTTTTACAAATAATATTGTTTTAAAATATACAGCTCTTTGTTCTGGTGTTTTATTTTCCTGCGTGCTGATAAGTTTTGCAATACTGTCATTAAGAGCAAGATTATCGCAGAAAGTTTCTACATTTGACCAGAACAGCTTAATCTCATGAAGATATGCAAGCACCCTCCGCAAACATCCGATGGCAATAACCAGACATTGGATAGCACTTTCCAAAGCGTTCTCATCCATAACCATATTTTCCATTTTCGCTGTACTTTCCGCCAGTTTTACCAGATTTTCACGTTCCTGCTTCTTTAATTCATTACGCTTTTTATCGATGACGCTCATACGCTCCGCAAGAGAATCTGCTGTTTTCTGAATTTCCTGTACCGCGGTTCTTGTATCCTCAGCCACTTTATCCATCACCACACCAAATCCGCTTAATGTTTTGCTAAGCGTATCTTCTTCGCCCTTTAGAGTGTCTATCTGCTTACTAAGCCTGTTCTTCTCATCAACTTTCGCCTGCTTTTCCGCACGCAGTTCATCGTCTGTCTTTTGAGTGTCTAAGTCCGCCTCGTCAGCAGATGCATGATTTGCCCCTCCTGCATAAAGCTTTCCGTCAAGGATTTTATCAATGGCTTCAATCCTTTCGTTGATTTTCCTTATTGCAGATTGAATTTGCTCCTGTTTCCCTATATTTTCTGTATAAGCACGTCTTGTCTGTACTTCCGCAGAGGACTCACCGCTTTCGCTTACAGTCTCCTTTTCAGCCATATCTCTGTCTGATTTATTTGTCACTGCATCGGTTGCTGCGCCAAACAGTCCGCTGACCTCGCTGATGATCATAGACGCAAGCTGCATATTATATGCCCGCTCTTCCTGTTTCATCTCACGCTCCTGAAGTTTTTCATAATCTGCGGTTGCCTGTTCGATATCCTCCCGAAGATTCTCTTTCAAAGCTTCCATCGCATCAAGCGAGCCCTGCAGTTCATTGATAAGCGCCTGTGTTTCACTTCTCTTTTTCTCATCTGCCGCGCGTTCACTCATGACCTCTTTCAACACTGTATTCGCATAATTTGTCAAACCGTCAAAAACGTTGACCAGCTCATCTGCCTGCCGGACCATTTTCTTTGCGACCTGCTTTATGTCTGTCAGAAATATTAAAGCTGATTCCACTTCACCAAAAAAAAGATTCTGATAAGCATCAAGATACTGCTCTACCACTCCTTCCGCTGCAAGCCTGAATTCAAGAGCCATTGTGTTGCTCTTAGTCATAGCATCAGTAAATCGATTTATTAGTTCCTGAACCTTACTCTGCACAGGAAATCCGTCCACGGCATTAAATGTGATCTGCAGTAAATCCACACAATGATCGAGATTTAAGAGCATCTTTTCAAGATTAATCTCGCCCAGCACATCCTTTTTGCTCTGCAGCACCAGACTGCTTTCCTCTCCCGGAGCCTCCGCTAAAGAAAGTTGTTCCGTATAACCATCCTCTGTGAGCTTTACAAGAACGGTTTCCTCCTGTGGTATTATTTCATACTTCATCTCTGTTCTCCTTTCTGCGGGCATATTCTGTATACCCTTCTGTTTTATATTCATAATACGATATTATGTTTCTTCCCCCGTTCCCTCCCGGCCTCATCTCAGATCCCTTTGCTCTCCACACATTGGCTGCTCATATTTTTCTAACAAAACTTGTCCCTGAACAAGCTAAAAACGTATTGACAAATGCATCAAAATATCGTATTTTGCTGCCCTTGTCAATACGCTTTTACAGTCCTAAACTGTCCATACGCTTTCGCTTTTCTTCTGCAGTTGTAAGTGTATAAATTCTGGTGGTTTCTAAATTGGAATGGCCCAGGATATCGGCCAGCTCTGTGAGATTGCCGTAACAGTTCATATATGTTACAGCAAACAGATGACGAAAACTGTGTGGGTAAACTTTTTCTTTGGATATGCCGGCCCCGGCTCCGATCCGTGCAAGCATTTTATAAACAGATGCTCTGCCTATAGGTTTTGATGTGTTCCCTTTAAATATGACTCCGCTTCTTATGCCATGTTCTCCGCAGTATTCATATAGTTCTTGTATCAATCCATCCGGAAGATATATCTCCCGGATCTTACCTTTATTGCTTACCTGAATTTTCTTCTTTTCAAGTACCTCAACGGTAAAATACCGAAGTTCGCTTACCCGGATACCCGTCTGCGCCAGTGTTTTCATAATATAGTAATATTTTGTACATTTGCTTTGTATCGCATGCTGCAGCATTTTTCTATATTCATCACTGCTGATCACATTTTCAAGGCTCTTCCGCTTCTGGATTTTCTCTGTTTTTACCGTACATTTTTTGAGTCCGCAAAATTTCAAATACTTATTCACGGCGATTATGGCAAGATTAAGGGTGGCAGGAGCCACATTCTCTTGTTTCAAATCCTGTTTAAAATCAAGAACTGTCTTTTTCAGTTCACCCGACCGTTCCATGCGGTGTTCGATCCGCCTCGCATATCTCATATAGGTACTGATCGTGCCTTCTGCTAATTCCTGTTCCTTCAGATATGTCTCGTAGTCGTTCATTCTCTTTTTCATGCTTATCCTCTTCTCCTCTGTAAAAAATATGAAATGGAGGTTATTTCATCGCCATTTCAAGTAAGTTCCGAGGAAACACCACTAAAACTAACCTGCTGCATAGCAGGCCCCGTTTGCAGCTAACAAAAAGCAGCCTCGACTATTGCGTGTACCAAGGCTGCTTCTTATTCTCTTTTTATAAATGAAATGTTACGGCTGTAAAACAGGCTTCGTATTTCTATATCCCCGCATTCCTCCTCATCAGTCTTTGCCGCACATTGGAACAGATCAGCCGCACACACGGGGCGGACGGTATTCACACAATCCTCTGTGCAGAGGGTATCACAGACCAGACTGTTTCCCCCTGTTCTTGTGCTGTCATATTTTATCTGAAAACGCAAAGTAACCTCTGTTCCAAAGTTTTATCTTTTTATTATATCATAGATTTTTAACCAGTAAACCGTTAATCAGAAAAAATTCAAGCACATTTCGCTCAAAAAAACAATCGTACCCCGAGATTACATGGTGCTCCGTGCAACCTCCGGGGTACTTTTTTCTGGTTCATATAAAATATAACGATTAATCCAGGATCTCCCTTACAAATTTCGCGATCTCCCTGTCCTGACAGTGAGCAAAAAACATTTCGGAGAAGTTTTCTCCCTGAAATGCTCCTTTTACCAGTTCAGGATCCAGCGCCTCCAGTATCTCTGTCAGATCTTTGAAGGCGGCTGCCCTCACCCCGTCGAGGATCTGTTTGTTCCTCTTCTCAGGGACAGCACGCTCCCTTGGATAACCCTGTCCGCTTTCTTCGCAGAACAGTTTTTCAAAAATGTATTCCAGATTCAGGTCGCCGCCCCATCCGTATCCTTTCGCAAACGGGATGGCGATCGCGTTTCCGTCATTGATCTGGGCGAACGTATACGCGTCCAGAGGATCTTCCACATGGCCGCAGATCACTCCCGGGAAGGAGTTGCACGCCAGCATGGCTCCCTCGCCTGTCCCGCAGCCCGTGATCACATAATCCGCCGCACGGGAGTTTAAGAGGACAGCCGCCAGGATCCCTGCCTGTACATATGTCAGCTGCGCCTCGTCGTCAGCGGAATACATCCCGTAGTTGTCCACCTCATGTCCCATAGGCTCCACCACTTTTTTCAGAGCCGCCGTGATCTCTTTATTCTTATTTGCCTGACTGTTCTCATTGATCAATGCAATTCTCATGATCCAATTCACCTCACATAATTTTTCTGCCGTCTATTCCGGCTGCTTTCCGATATAAGCCAGTATCCCGCCGTCTACATACAGGATCTGTCCGTTCACAAAGTCAGACGCCTCCGACGCCAGGAAGACAGCGGGACCTTTCAGATCATCTGTTGTTCCCCAGCGCGCCGCCGGCGTTTTGCTTATGATGAACCGGTCAAACGGATGCCTGGATCCGTCCGGCTGAGTCTCCCGAAGAGGAGCGGTCTGGGGCGTTGCGATATATCCGGGACCGATACCATTGCACTGGATATTGTAGCCGCCGTATTCTGAAGCAATGTTCCTGGTGAGCATTTTCAGCCCGCCCTTTGCCGCCGCATACGCAGAGACTGTCTCTCTTCCAAGTTCGCTCATCATGGAGCAGATATTTATGATCTTGCCCTTCCGTCTTTCTATCATGCCGGGAAGTACGGTCTTCGAGACGATAAACGCCGCGTTCAGGTCAATGTCAACGACCTTTCTGAACTCTTCCACATCCATTTCTATCATGGGGATCCTTTTGATGATCCCTGCATTATTGACAAGGATATCAATATCCCCCATCTTATCCGTAATATCATCGACCATCTCCCTGACCTGCGCCTCATCTGTCACGTCACAGAGATAACCTTTCGCATCGATCCCTCTGGCTGCATAGTCCTTCAGTGCCTTGTCCATATGCTCCCGGCTCCTGCAGTTGAAGGCAATCCTCGCCCCTGCCTCCGCATACGCTTCCGCGATGGCAAATCCGATTCCGTACGCAGCCCCTGTGACCAGAGCCACCTTATTCTCCAACGAAAATCTGTCCTGTACTTTCATTCTCTGCCTTTCCCCTTTCTGAAGTTTTTTTCACTGTATACAGCCTTCCCCGGAACGGGATCCGCACTTCCACTTCTCCCATCTCCGCCGGGATATGAGGCTCGAACCGGAACCCCTCCCTCTCACGCGGATCCGGCCGGAATCCTGCGATATCCTCGATCAGCACGGAAACCGGGGCGCTTGCCCAGGGATGGCACAGGCTGGTATTCCACTTCTGATCCTTCCCCCATGCCTCCCAGCACGTGGTCGCCCCCTCCCGGAGCATATTCACCCAACCGTGTTCGCTCTCATTGACCAGGGCCCGGTAAACATCTTTATATCTTCCGACACGTGCCAGTGCTTTCAGATAGAAATAACTGACCATAACGCCGCAGCACAGCCCTTTCTCTACAAGGAAATCCGCAATCCCGTTTTCCATCCCCTCCGGGCACAGACCATAATAGAGGGGATAAATATTAGAATGGACCGCGCTGTGCATGCTGTCCGGACTGTCCGTAAAAAGTCCTGTTTCCTCCGAAAAGAAGGTGCTGATAAAGGCTCTTTTCAACAGCTCCCGGTCATAGCTGCGCGGTATGCCGAGGATCTGCTCTATTTCAGAGACCATGCCGACCGCACCGATATAGAGAGCGTTCACCACATTGTGGCAGCCTGGCGCCACCACGGGACGGCTCAGTTCAAAGTCATACCCGTCTCTTAAATTCTCCGGCCAGTCCACCAGATTCCACTTGTCCGCCACCTGTTCGAGAAGACCGTCTTCCCTCTCATACTGCCGGAAATACTCGATGATGCCTTTCGCCGTCGGATAGTACTTTCTCAGGAACTCTCTGTCTCCGGTAAACTGATAATCGGTCAGAAGAAGCTGGGGCCACATCAGGGAGAAATCGGCAATCTCCTGCCTCAGGGATCCCGGCGCCACCGCCGCCAGTCCCGGACAGATCTCTGCCGTCTGTGCAAACTGATCCACACATTTTCTCAGCATTTCGACCGATCCGGTAAGCCATACCTGAGCCCGGGAGGTCACGACCGCGTCTCCGAGATACTGTCCCTTTTCTCTTGTCGGACAGTCCAGATAGCCTTCCTGCGTCCCGAATTTCACACCGTTTTTGCACAGTTCAAATATCCGGTCCGCCGTCCCCTCTTCCGACCGGAAGGTACAGAGCGTCTCATCCATTGGATAATGACGCACCATGGCATGGATCCGCCGGATCTCTGTCTCAGGTCCGCAGAGGATCTCCCCGTACCGGAACCCTTTATAATCATAAGGCTCCAGACGGTTTACTCCTTTCCTCAGCGTCCACGTCTCCTCATACCTGCAGCCGCACCGCATATCGTACCGTACCCGGCCTTCCTCCGTCAGTTCTTCCCCGCACCGGAGAATGACCCGGGCGCCCTCCACGGGCGATACGGCTTCCATCTCCAGCGTCCCCGTGATCTCCTGCCCCATATCGAGGAACCATCCCTCCGGCGTCCGGCGCAGTTCCGCGGGCTGCATTTCATAGATATGAAGCATCTTCACCGGCTGTTTTTCAAAGCAGTACCCGTCCGGCTCTGCCCTTTCCATGAGTTTCCATGACCGGTCGTCATATGCCCCAGTGTTCCAGTCGTCATCCCACAGACGGCTGTCAAAATCTTCGAGGAACTGTGTTTCATATCCTGTCGTCTCTCCGGAATATGCATGGGATATCTGATATCTCCACTCCGGCGTTTCCGCCGTTTCCGTTCCGTCCGATCCTCTCCGCAGGATCTCGCAGCCCAGGCCGAACTTCCCGTCTCCGCTGTTCCACACCCGGTTGACAAGCCCCTGATAGTAGAGATGAACGGCGAGGAGATTTTCTCCCTCTCTCATCCGATCCGTGAGATCGAACTCATTATAATAATAGTGTTCCGGATATGCCGGCGCCGGGCCTTCTCCCTCGAACCTTCCGTTGACATACAGCCTGTAGTAATCGTCCGCTGTGATGCGAAGGATCAGCTTCTCTCCTGTTTTCTTCTGTTCCGCGGCGCAGGGTACGGACGCCCGTGCCAGCACATGCAGATTCTGCGGCCTGGCAGTTCCCTCTTCAGGAACCGTAAACCAGCCGTCTTTGAAAACTTCCTGTTTTGTTTCCTGTTCCATCTCTTCTCCCCAAAGCCATATTTTACAGATAATCCACCTTTGTCCTAATCGTCTGCGTCCCCGGCACGATCGTGTAGACCGCCATGGGGATCGTCGTCTTGGAATTCATCAGATTGGTGTTGGGATCCGGGATCAGCAGTTTCCCTTCCCCCGCCCCTTCTATGGAAGTCACACGGCAGTATCCGTCCTGGTTCTCCACCACGGACTGAGCCGCATTCTCCTGCCTGTCAAAGGGTCTCCTGTCATCGGTGGATACGGCGAAGCCACAGTCATACGCCCTGCATTCCACATCACTTGTGATCTCATGGATCCGTACGTGACCGGTCTGAGTCGGTTCGATCCTTGTCCTTACATGGATCCCTTTGATGGGCGTCCATGAAAAGCTGACGTGATCCTCATCGATCTCGAAATCCGGTTCTATGATATCTTTCACAAAGAAATATCCGTAGGCTTCAAAGGCCAGCATGCTGTCCAGCGCGCATTCCGCCAGCGTCACATTGGAGCGCATGATGCTGAATCCGAATCTCGTGGAATAGGCGAATTTGGAATATTTCTCCACAGTGTGGCTGTGTCCGTCCGCCTGCAGGCGCCCCGGGATGAGCGCGACCACGTTTCCGCCGCCTCTCTGGATGAGCATATTCGCGTGCTCCAGATACTTTTTCGGCTCAAGCTGAGGAAGCGGCGCGATCTCCGCCTGCCAGAAAGGATGATCCGCCGGAAGCCCCAGGAACATAAACGCCTTCATGGCCCAGTAGGGCGATCCCGGCGCGTTGTAACTCTCCGACATCTGAAGGTTCGGGTAGGCGTATCCGATAGTCAGGATATCCGCGTTGTCAAAGATCGGGAGGTTCAGCCAGTGTACCAGATGCCGCACGAGGATTCCCTTGAGCACCGGGAGTGGGAAAGCTTCCACCTCGCACAGAGCGCACACTGCAAAATATGCCGCCTGGGCGAACCGGTATGTCATGGAGCGGCCGTAGGCAAAGCTGGAGCCGTCCTCCGAAAACCAGTAGATATAATCCTTTCCGAAGGCAAGCGCTCTCTCGATGAACCGCCTGCATCTCTCCGGGTCCTCTTTCTCCATGAATCTTGCATACACCATTCCATAGGTCACCATGACAAAGGGATTGTAATAATCCTTGTCGCCGCCGTTCCCGTCATTGTACCATCCTCCCGCGTCATAGTAGGCGTCGATACACTCCAGACCTTCTCTTAAGCGTTCTTTGTCATAAGGACGTCCCTTCTTATAAAGAGCTACGTTGGTGATGATGCTGAAGAACTGCCAGTTGCAGGCACAGCATTCGTGCCGGTTGATCTCCCACAGCCACTCGGTCAGATTATCCTTTGCCTTCTCCGAAAGCGGATCCCACACTTTTTCCGGACAGAACAGCATTCCGAAGGCAATAGCCGCCATCTCGCAGAACTTCTGATCATAATCGCGGCATGTATGCCAGTAATCAGGATGCTCCGGGTCAGGTCCCGCCTCCAGACCTTTCCGGTATATTTCCTCAAACTCCGGATCGCTTCCCCTGCCTGTCCAGAAGGGGACCAGCCCCCAGAGGGGCCGGGCGAAGGATTCCATGGGGATCGTATCATTCTCATAGTGGGTGCTTGTGTTTCCCACATATAGTCTTGCACAGCTCTCACTGTAATAAGGTTTCAGCGGATTCAGCACATCCAGGAGTACTTTTTCAGCGCTCTCCCTTGTCCTGAAATCCTCTTCGGTAAATTGTCTCATTGTCCAGATACCTTTCTGCTATTTTTTATAATTAAAATCCGGAACCTTGTGCCAGCGATCCCTGAAATAGTGGGCTGCCAGCTTCGGTCTTCTCTGCCTTGTAAAGATTCCCTTCTTGTTTCCATCCACGCGGAGCGTTCCCTGGATTGTAGCAAAATCTGCAAAATTCCATGCATGCTCTCCCACAACAAAGTCACACTCGTCCAGCACTTTGTTGATCGCCTTATAGTAATCCACCTGGTACTCTTCGCTGAACATATTGCCGGTCGCCATATGAATGCCGGCTACCGTGTCCGCGCCGTACTCCGTGATCATCCACGGTTTGCCGAGCTTCGCCCAGTATTTCATCTCTTCTCTCATGGCACGCTCCGCAGCGTCCAGATCGCCGCTGAACACATACCATCCGTAATAACGGTTCGCGCAGATAATATCCATCTCCGGAGCGGTAATATCCCGCGTATAATCGTTCTGGCAGATCACAAGGGTGACCGGTCTGTCCTGAGGATCGCATTCATGGGCGAGATGATACAGCGGCATGAAATAGTCATGGGCCGCCTGAGGCTGTTTCTCTGTATCCGGCTCATTGGCGATGGACCACACCGCAACACAGGGATGATTCTTGTCCCTTGCGATCAGGTCACGGATCACCTGCTTGTGATGCTCATGGGTTTTGAACATGGAATATCCCTCGTCGTTCCAGCCGAAGTTCAGGCCTACAGCCGTCGTCTCGTCGATCACCACGATCCCCATCCGGTCGCAGAGGTTCAGCATCTCCTCCGCATACGGATAGTGGGAGGTCCGGAAGGAGTTTGCCCCCAGCCATCTCATCAGAGACAGATCCTTGACGTTCATGGGTTCATTCATGCCGCGTCCGTGGACCTCGCTGTCCTCATGCTTGCCAAAGCCTTTAAAATAAAACGGTTTTCCATTGATCAGGAATTTCGTCCCTTTTATCTCAATGGAGCGCACGCCGAACAGTTCCTCATACATGTCCTGTCCGAACTCCACTTTCGCCGTGTAGAGATATGCATTGCCCGGCTGCCACAGACGGGCATTTTCAATGGTGACCGTTCCTTCTTTACCCCCGGCGCAAGCCACTTCTTTTCCATCTTCATCGAGGATCGTTATCTTTACTTCGCCTTCCCCTGCGCAGTCCACTGTGTAGGAAACCTCCGCGTCTTCCCCGCAGATCTTCGGCACAAGGACGATATCCCGGATATAAGCCTTCGGCGTTGTGTAGATCTTCACCGGGCGGTTGATTCCTGCATAGTTGAAGAAGTCGAAGTTCGGCGCATTGTGAGGCTTCGGGACCGTGCTGTTCACGCTCGGGATATCCGGGAGTTCGGAACCGAAAAACGCAGCCCCCACTTCATTTCCGATGGGCAGAGTGGAATAGTTTACCCGGTTGTCCACCGCCACGCAGAGCAGGTTCTTTCCCGGTTTTACAAAATCGTTGATCTCCGCTTCAAAAGGAAGGAATCCTCCTGTGTGCTCGCAGAGGAGCTCTCCGTTCAGGTATACCTTCGCCTTGTGCGTCACCGCTCCAAAGCGGAGCACCATTCTCTGAGAGAGCAGGAGTTTCGGGATCTCCAGTTCTTTCTGGTAGAAAGCCCATCCACAGTGGTCCCGGAATTCCTTTCCCTCGATCTGATCATTGTACGAAGCCGGGACCGCGATCCTCTCCGGGTCCTCCAGCGGCCTCTCCATCCATTTTTCTTCAAATCCTTTTTCATTGTCCAGCCTGAAATCCCAGATGCCGGACAGATCCACGACTGTTCTCGCGTCATTTATTTTTGGATATAACATAATACATGCCACCTCTTTCTTTTATTTACAGGCTCCGTTCCTGTCCCGGAACCGTTCTTTCAAAAATGCATTTTATCTTGTAAGCCCCAGATTATAATCCTTCCAGACCAGGTTCAGTATCTTGGAGTGGATGTAAGCGGTCCCGCCGATCGCGATCACCAGCAGAGGCGCCGACACGAAAAGGCCCAGGGCAAAAAGGCAGACCGCGCTCACGATCATGAGAAGCGTCCACCCGAAATTTTTAATGGACATGACAAAAGACATGACCAGAAGATGTTTCCAGTCAGTCCTGCACCTTGCCATGAGCGGGAAAAGCCATACCAGAGTCATCAGATATACCGCCGTCAGCACAATGGACGCCCAGAGAAGGATGACCCCCATCTGTCCGTCAATGTGATAATACGCATACAGGTCGCAGCTTAAAAACACTCCTGCTGCCAGCGCTCCGATCCCCATCGGGATCCCCGGGATCAGGTTGTCCTTAAAAGCCCGGAAGAAGGAGCGGACCGTATATCCTTCTTCATTGTTCGCCAGCTTGAGGGTCACGTAGTAGAGCGCCGCAGTGGACGCCCCGATCGTCACAACAGGCAGGCTGCAGATGACCCACAGCCCCGAGAGGATCAGCAGATCCACCAGCTTCCCCATGAATACCCACACCGGATTCTCAATATCGAATAAGTTCTTCATCCTTTACTCCTCCTGAAACAGGCTCCTGACAAACGTCATCGCCTCATCCTTATGTTCACTGTTCCGGAAGACACAGAATACGGTGTCTTCTCCGTCCGACAGAAGGGTATTTGAGATGCTGATCCCGTAATACCCGGGGCTGCCGTTTTTGTCATGGCTTTCGATCAGATGATCCTCCGCCGTTGTCCCGTCGGGAAGTGTATCCGTTTCCGCCCACCCTGTATCCAGCGTTTCCAGACCGCCAAGGCCTGCATAATAGTCCATGACCACCTCCGTACAGACCATGAAATCCAGTTCATGGGAAAAGATCGACGTGGTCATCTTCTCAAGTGTCCCGCTCATCGCATTGCTCCCGGGATTCTCCGTATCGATCTCCAGACCTGTCTCCAGAACGATCTTCTCCTTCTCCGGATCAAGCCCAATGTCCCCGGCCCCGCGGCTGCACGCCGCTTCGCAGTTTTCCCGGGACAGGTTCACGTTTACCGCCACCCCATAGAGGGCAGTCCTGACATCGCTTCCGCCGTCCAGCGCGATTCCTGCAATAACAAGAACAGCGGCCCCTGCCACGGCAAGAATCTTCGATTTATGATAATACAGAATATTCTCAAGTCTCGCTTTCATCTCGTCTGACATAAGCTGCTGCTCCTTTTTTAACTAACCTTTAATACCCGTAGCCGCAACACCTTCAACAAAGTATTTCTGCAGCGCCAGGAATACGATCAGCACCGGGATCAGTGTAATGATCGATCCCGCCATGATCAGTCCGTACTCTGCCGCATACTGTCCGATGAACATTTTCAGACCGAGCTGGATCGTCTTTTTCTCCTCGCTCTTTAAGTAGATCAGTGGTCCGAGGTAATCGTTCCACGTATTTACGAACGTGAAGATGACCAGTGTGGACAGTGCCGGTTTTGACAGCGGCAGCATGATCGTAGAATAGATCTTGTATTCGCTCATACCGTCGATCCTCGCCGCTTCGCAGAGCGAATCCGGGATTCCCTCATAGAACTGCTTCATGAGGAATACACCGAATGCGGAGAATGCCTGCAGACAGATCATGGCAAGCAGCTTGTCATTGAGTCCCATACCACGCATCATGATGAACTGAGGCACCATGTATACCTGCCATGGCATGGCGATAGTCGCGATGTAGGCAAGGAACAGCGTGTTTTTGTGCTTGAACTGAAGTTTCGAAAACGCGTATGCCGCAAAACTGCTGGTCACCATCTGCAGGATCGTGACGATGATCGTCAGATAGACTGTATTTCCCACGAATCTCGCAAGCGGTATCTTGGTCCATATTTCCTGATAATTGCTCCACTGCGGCTCATCCGGTATAAACTGGAACGGCGTCATCTGGAACACTTCGTTGTTTGTCTTGATCGAAGCAGACAGCATCCAGAGGAACGGCACGACCATGATAACCGTGATCAGGATCAGCAGTATGTAGATCAGCACTTTCCCGATGACCCTGTTTCGTGCTATTGATGATTTTTTTCCCATCTTTTTCCTTCCTTTCCCTGTCTTTCTTATGAATTCTCGAACTTGGCATTTCCTCTGAACTGGATCAGTGTGATGATCAGCACGAGAGCAAACAGCACCATCGCGATCGCGCTGGAATATCCCAGATCCCATTCAACAAACGCCTTCTGGTAAATGTAGTAGACAAGCACGGTAGATGATGTCCCCAGTCTGCCGTCGCTTCCTCCTGCAAGCATGATCGCGATGTCGTATACTTTGAAGCAGTTGATCGTCAGCATGACTGTCACGAAGAATGTTGTGGGACGAAGCTGCGGCCATGTGACATACCGGAACTTCTGCCATGTGTTTGCGCCGTCCAGTCCGGCCGCCTCATACAGTTCCGCTGAGATTCCCTGAAGACCCGCAAGATAGATCACCATGTAGTATCCCATGTACTTCCATACGCTGAACAGAATCAGTGTAAGAAGGATCAGGTCCCCGCCGAACCAGTTCGGCAGGTTCTCCACATGGAACACGTAATACAGGATCGCATTCACCGGTCCGCGGCTCGGATGGAAGATCATCGACCATACTGCCGTGATCGCGACCAGAGATGCGACATACGGGAAAAATGCGATCGTTCTGAAGATGCCTCTTCCCTTGATCTTCTGGTTGAGGATGATCGCCAGTGCCAGCGATGCGATCATCGTCAGAGGCACGGTGCCGACACAGTAAATGATCGTGTTCTTAAGCGAAGCCCAGAACATGGAATCATCCGCAAGTCTCCGGAAATTCTCCAGTCCTACGAACTGGAACGGGTTATTGCCGTCCCATTCCAGAAAAGCCAGTGCAAACGCACACACGATCGGGACCAGTGTGAAAACCGCAAACCCGATAAAGTTCGGCGCAATAAACGAATACGCTACGAGGGTACGTTTTCTGTCACGCGCTTTTCTTCCCTTTTTCAATTCTACTGAATTCTCCATAAACTTTTTGCGCTTCTGCGCTCTCCTTTCCTTTTATTTTTCTCCATTTATTATAGAAATCTCACAGTTTCTTTAGGGAAAACCGGCGGTAATGTACAGGACACTGCCGCCGGCTCAGCTGATGAAACAGAGTATATACAGCGCTTTATTTGAGCGCGCTTACTTCCTCGTTCATTTTCGCGATTCCTTCATCAATAGAGATATCTCCGTTCATGATGTCTTTGTGATAGGTATCAAGGATCGTATTGATCTCCGCTACGTTCGGATCATACGGAGCCTCCAGGTAGACAGTTGCTGTCTGAAGTGCTTCTTTGCTTGCCTCGTCTGTCGGGAATCCATCCATACTTGCGATCGAGTCAACAACTTCATCGCTCATGATCGCCGGGAATGCTCCTGTCGACGCAACTGCCGCAGCGCCTTCTTCTCCGCCTGCGAATTTAATGAAATCCCATGCCGCGTCTTTCTGGTCAGAAACTGTCGGGATCGCAAGGCTTGTAAGCTGGCCGATCGTTGTTCCTGCCTCAACGCCTTCCGGATGCGGGTATTTTACAATACCCCAGTTTCCGCACAGTTCTGAATCATACTCGCCGCTTGCGAGAGCCGGGATCAGTGTTGAGATAAACCATGTTCCCATGTTCATCGTAGCTGTATTTCCTTCTGAGAACGCAGCGGAATAGTGAAGCTGTGAAGCGTTTGTATCAATGTATGTACGGCAGATGCCGTCCTCTTCCTGTGCTTTTACCATCTCATAGTACGGCTTTGTAAAGTCATAGTTCCCGTCAAGGATGGTATGCTCTCCGTCAAGTACTCCAAAGAGCTGTACCGCACTTCTCCATGTGTGGTAGTGAGATCCGTAAACCTGCTCGTCTCCGAAGCCTTCCTTTGCTACAGAACGCGCAAGTGCGTCATACTGTTCCAGAGTCATATCGTTCGTCGGATAGTCAACGCCCGCCTCATCAAACAGGTCCTTATTATAGAAGAGAACCCAGAAATCATTTCTGAACGGAAGTTC
>DWUT01000132.1 GCA_019120615.1 Candidatus Mediterraneibacter norfolkensis | reverse complement strand
GGGATTCTCCATATTTAATTTTTATTCATGAAACAACCCTGCCCCGGTCTCTTTTGTTACGATTCACAGTCCCGCTTCAGGATGCAAATCGTAACTCTCTTTAATCAAATTCAAAATCAATCCCGTAAACTTCACACGCATCACGCAGCAGATTTTCTGTATCCTCCGTGGAGGACGAGTTATCCACGGTTAGCATGAGGATAACATAATCGTCGTCCACCATATCGCATTTTATGATATCAAAACACGGGTAAGATGTTCCATCATAAGATATGGAATCATAGTTTATCTGCTGCAGCGCAAAACCATCTCCGGAGATCAGTTCATCCTCCGTAATATTGGCATAATACTCCGGCATATCTGACATTGATTCCACCTGCATATCCACCAGTTCGGATATAACAGATGCCGGATCGCCATATGCGTATGTCATATACAGCGATGTCATAATCCCGTCTTCCATGGATACGACGTTGGAACCTGAGACAGTCAGATACTCGCTTCGGAGCACCGGCACTTCCACAGTACTTTCCCCATCTGTCAGCGGAACTTTTATGAAGTCATCATACCCCTCCATCGGTTCATAGTCATCCGGAGACGCCCCATCATCATAATCATCGTAGCTGTCATAGTCATCGTATCCGTCGTGATCATAAAACTCTTCTTCCCATTCCTCCACTGCATCGGCGCCGCCATAGTCACTATACCCGTTATCTTCGTAGATATAACTGCTATCTCCGCTCAGGTAATCGAAGTAACCGGCGACAGCCCCTGTCGCTGCCAGAATGACCATGAGCAGGATGTACACAACTCCTGTAACGGCAGTAGCGATGATCACACCCCGGCTCTTCTTTTCATCGGGCCCCTGGTACTGAGCACTTCCGAACGCCAGCATGGGCAGAAAAACGAATGACAGAAATATCAGACCGACCGCATATTCCCCGCTCTTGCCAAACACTCTTGCAAGCTTTACATTCGTTGCAATGGCAAAGATCAAATTTCCTATTGGGATGAGATACAACAAAAACAGCCATCCGTTCCCCCATGTGATCTTTACAAGAACATACAGACTATAGAACGGAATGAGCGCCGCCCATCCTCTCTCTCCTGCCTTTTTGTA
Source organism: Candidatus Mediterraneibacter norfolkensis (assembly GCA_019120615.1). GTDB lineage: Bacteria > Bacillota > Clostridia > Lachnospirales > Lachnospiraceae > Mediterraneibacter > Mediterraneibacter norfolkensis. The sequence goes on along the minus strand of DWUT01000132.1, from coordinate 3,964 downwards.
CAACTTCCACTGTGCGATTACCACCAGAATCCCTACAGCAAGTGCAAAGAATAAAAATACCGCCAGCAGCATCAGAACGCCTCCTATAAGTGCCATTTCTGATTCCCCCTCTCTTTTGTTTTTCTCTTAGTTTTTTATTACCTCCAAAGAATACCATTTTATCTGCGTTTCGTCTACAAAACCCTTGATAAAAATATGTTAATATTCAAAATGTCTCATATCACAGCACCAGGTCATCTACTTTTTCAAACCCGTCCAGCGTATACTCCTCTATTGTATTTCCCGACACCAGATAAAACCGGTCTCCGATATACAGTCCTCTTGTACTTCCATATCCCCCCAATGTCCGTTCAAATTCCTGACAGAACCCGCTGTTTTCATCATAGGAGAAAATGTAGTACTTCTGACTGCTGCCGTACGCAGTGAACCCAAACAGATTCTTCTCCACATCTGCGAACACGGATCTGTAGTCATAGACGTCCGTGCCATACATATCCTCGAGCACATATTTCTGCACTTCACGCACATCAGACGGATCCGAAATATCAAACATGGAAAGTTTCACGCCTTCCGTAGTGACGCCGCTCTCATCCACATCCATCCCGATCCCCAGCAGAAGTCCGTCTCCATATGGATGCAGATACTCAGAAAATCCGGGAATCTTCAGTTCTCCCAGGATCTTCGGAGCAGCCGGATCGGACAGATCCACAGAAAACAGCGGATCCACCTGGCGGAATGTGACAAAGTATCCCGTCTCTCCCAGAAACCTTGCTGAGTAGACACTCTCGCCTGCCGCCAGGTCGCGGATCTCTCCGACGATCCTCAGATTTTCATCCAGAACATAGAGCGAATTAGACTCAGACGGCTCCGGCGCAAAGAGAGGAACAACGCCTCTTGCCTGCCCTGCTGTTTTTGTGACCGTGGTCACCAGCCGGAGATATCCGTCATATTCGTCAATGCTGAACGAATCGTTGAGTGTACCGCTGACCTTTGTCTGTCCCACGCCTTCCAGTTTTCCGTCCTCGTAAGACACTTTGCGTATGGACGTCTGGTTCACATCAGAATCACTTTCACCGTAGATTGATTCAGTAATATAAATATTCTCCGTGCTCACATAGCATAAGCCTGTGTTTCCGAACACCGCCTTACTGTCCGTGCGTCCATCCGGATCGTCAAGATCAAAGGATGAGATCACGGTGTAACTGTTTCCCATCCGTCCCTGAGGCATGTAAATGCAGTCTGTCGAAATGAGTTTTCCCTGTACCTCCGGGATATACGCGGACTGATTTCCCCTCGCCGCACCGGTATCCGCATAAAAGCTGCTGAGAAGATAGACATATCCGCCGCGTATCCTCATTGTATTAAAATATCCGCTCTGGGTGATCTCACCGATCTTTTCCGGCCCTTCCGGATCGCTGACATCGTAGACGTCAGCACAGGTGTAATCCCTGTAATAGCCGTCATATCCATTTTCCCCGTCACTGTATTCTGATTTTATATAGACCACTGCAAGGTATCCGTCCTGCGCATACACCTCCGACGGATAACTGCCCTCTTCCGTCTCAATCTGCGCCAGATGTTCCATCTCTGTCTGTCCGGTTCCCACGATATCGATCTTTTCCCCGTTTACGATATAGAGATTCTTCCCATCCGTTTTGACGATATCGCCTTCGCCAACACCATCCTCTCTCACATTCGTATCGGAATGTTCTGTCTCGAAGGCATTCCCGGACGCACTTCCCGCATCTGCCCCGGCAGGATCAAAACTCCTCGCTTCGGCGCTGCCTATACTGCTGCTGTCCGCGCTGCCGCCGTCCACTGCGCTTTCCTCCGCTGCAGAAGCTGCATCTTCCCAGTATTCTCTTTCCGCCTGGATATAATCGTAAATTTCATCATAGTCTTCTGCCGTTGCGAGCAGGTCCGACTCCGATATCCCGGATGTTACGGAGGCCTCCCCCGGGTCGGCCTCTTCCGGATCCGCCGCTTCCGATGATGCAGAAGCAGACTGCTCAGACACTCTGTTCCCCATTTCTCCGGTATGATCCATTATAAGAAAATATCCCGATACTCCCACTACAAGGCAGAGCCCTGCCGCTGCTGTACCGGACAGGATACGGCGTCTCCTTCTCTTTTTTCTGATCCGCTCCCTCTCCAGGATCTTCTTTTCGATCTCTCCCGGAAGGAGGGAATCCGGTATTTCCGTATCTTTTGCGCTTTCACGGAGGAAATCCTCCATTTTCTTTTCTTCCGCTTCACTGTTGAGATTCTTTTTCTCTTCCATCTTCCATCCTCCTTCCAGCCTTCTATCCGGCATTTTCCAGGATCCTGCGCAATTTTCCCAGAGCGCGGCTCTTCTTCGAGCGGACAGTACCAGGACTGCACTCCAGCATGCGTCCGATCTCCTCACTCTGATATCCCGCAAAGACAGAAAACGCCAGGATCATACGCTCTTCTTCATCCAATGTTTCAAAAGCTGCCCTCACGTCCTGTATCCCGGCATGATCCGGCTCGTCTCCGTTTTCCCCGCGGATTCCAATCCGCTCTCTGTCCGCAAGTTCCAGAACTGCCTCCTGTTTCCGCTTTTTCAGGATCTTCCGGCACTGATTATTCAGGATCGTAAACATCCAACTCCGGAACGACTCCTCCTTCTTAAGCTGCCCCAGTTTTTCCCACGCTGTCATCACAGTCTCGCTGACCGCGTCCTCTGCGTCCTGTTTGTGCTTCGTCGTATACAGCGCAAACTTATACAGATCCACATAGATTTCCGAATAAAGTACCGAAAAAGCCTTCACATCTCCCCGCTTTGCCCGACGGATCAAATCAGCTTCCGTTCCTTTCTCATGATCGTACATCCGCCCCCTCCTCTCATGCTCCGTACAATACTGTGAATTCATGTTATTGAGTTTTGTATCTGATATATAATATTAGAGTCAACAGAAATGGACTTTGTTGCAATAAAAATCAAAAAATTTCTCCTCATGACCCCAAAACGACCGCTCCACTTTTCCCGTGCAGCGGTCGTCTGATCATTCAATATAATCGCAGTGTTGTCTTTCTTTCATCATGGCAGAAGCCGCCCCCTCATTCCAGGATCTCTCTCACCTGTTCTGCCGACATTCCGCATTCTCCCGCGATTTCCTCTTCGGTTTTCCCTTCTGATGAAAGGCGGAAAACAAGTTTTGCAAGTCGTATTCCTTTCTCCTTTTCCCTCTCCAGCTCATCAGCAAACAGTTCTCTCAATGCATCGCACATCTCTTCTTCAACCTCCATTTCTTTCCAGTTCGCCCTGGTGATCAGATCCATCACCGCAGCGTAGTCCTTTGAATCCCGGTATGGTTCATATCTTGTGATCAGACTGCTGATCTCTTCCCCTGCTTTCAGATTCGTTCTCAGGTTCTGCAGCCAGTAATTCTCCTCCTGGGTCAGTTCATGCGTGATCAGAAGCTGCATGGGAACCGCATCGCCTTTCAGGTAATAAATCCCTTTGTAATGCTGTTCCGCTCTCATTCCTCTCACTTCTTTCAGGTGCTTTACCATTTCCCGTGGATAACGGTTGCACACAAACGTGATCGTGATCTCAGTCGGCTCGATCTCCCTGATCCGGTTCGTATTCGACTGATAAAAGCAGGCATACCCATACACTTTATAAAAATCATTTACGCTCAGATTATCGTCCGGCGCCTTGTACTCGACAATATTGTGCCGCCGGAATATCCTTCCGATCGTCTTGCGTATCAATGCATCCTTCCGCTTCTTGATAATGAGTACATCGATCTGGGGAGGCTTCTTGCTCAGCAGGTATTCCTCCTGCAGTTCCAGCTCTTTCCTTTCGATCTCTTCCGCGAACGTGATCCGGAGCGCGGCTCCGAATGCCGGATGCCATTGCAGCCTCTGGCCGTCTTGTTTCTTTCTTCCACTCATCTGTGGATTTCTCCTTTCAGTATAGCCAATTCATTTTCCGGTT
>DWUT01000131.1 GCA_019120615.1 Candidatus Mediterraneibacter norfolkensis | reverse complement strand
AACCAGATGTTTTAGTTGCTCATGTCATAAGCATCCTGGATCGACTGCATATATTCCTGTCCTGTCATGTCACCGTTGAGAAGCGGCTGAACGTTCTCCTGCGCGATGCTGGATACTTCTGCATTCATCTTTGCTTCCCACCATGCGAATCCTTCTGTAGCCTTTGCGATCTCGTCAAGAACAAGCTGTGTATACAGATCCATATCCTCTGTAGATGTTGTATATGTATATCCTTTTACAGTTCCCAGTTCTTCCATTGCAACATTACCCATGTTTTCAATGAAATATTTCATGAACCATGCTGTTCCTTCATCAAGTTTTGCCTTATCCATTGCAAGGATATTTCCACAGTTCATTGAGTAGGATGTAGAAGAGCTGATCGACTCATCGTATACCGGGATATTGAAGAATCCGATTCCATCCTCGCCTGCTGTGTTCTGTGTCGGGTCTGTCAGGTTCTGTGTCAGCCAGGAGCCTGTGTAGAAGATTGCTGTCTGTCCGTTCATCAGCATGGATGCTGCTGTATTTGCATCAACTGTTGTCACGCCTTCTCCGAAATATCCCGCATCAGCCCATGACGCAAGTTTATCTGCCGCTGCCACAAGGCCTTCATCTGTATACGGAACTTCTCCATTTGCCGCTTTTGTCATGATATCATTTCCAAGCGTTCTCACTGCATATGCGTTGATCAGACGTGTTGCAAGCCATTTGTCAGATCCGCCTGTCGCCATCGGCTGGATCCCTGCCGCGTCAAGTTTCTCAAGAGCTGCATCAAACTCATCCCATGTCGTCGGCACCTCAACTCCGGCCTTCTCGAACAATGCCTTATTGTACCAGAATCCTTCCACGTTCAGACCGAGCGGCAGATCGTAAAGATCTTCTGTTCCGGAGAGGTCTTTCATAATAGATACAGCGCTTTCACTTAATGAATCCCAGGCATCCAGTGCATCTACCAGGTCGGATACATTTGCCACCTTATCTGCATCGATAAGGGTTGTCAGAGGAGCTCCGGCCTCATATGCGAAGAGGTCCGGCAGATCATTTGAAGAAGAAAGTGTTGCGATCTTCTGTGTCAGATCATCTGCTGCAACATACTCATACTCCCAGTCGAAATTCGGGTTTACATTATCTTTGTAATCCTGACATATCTTATTGATCAGGATTCCGTTATCATTGTCCTCCGCCCAGATGGACAGGATCTTGATGCTCTTCTCAAGCTGCGGATCCTCTCCACTGTAGTCTACATCCTGCCAGGCTGTGGAACTTTCGTCCGTTGCCGCTCCTGAGTCAGATGATCCGCCGCCGCATCCTGCGAGGAGTGACGCTGTCATCATTACACATAACATCGATGCGATTATTCTTTTTTTCATCGGTTTTCCTCCCTTATCCTTTTCTTTCATTTGTTCTTTTTGTTTTGCGTCCCGGGATTTGCTTGTTGATTACATCTTAAACATCCTACGTTTGATTTACCAGTGTGCATTTTTTTATATTTTGTTCAGTTTTTTATTGTTGCAACATAAAAAAGAGGACATTTTATACATGTTCCACAATTTCAGGCCGAGAAGTTTATCTAAAATTACTGTATTTACAAATCTTTGTCAATATGCAATGATAAATTATGCTCATAAACATCCTACGTAGTATGTTTATATCAGAATAAGGAGGACAAATACCATGAAAATCGGTTTGGTTTACACCAGCACCACACCAGAATTGATCGAACTCGTTAATAAAGAAGTGAGAAAACAACTCGGCGATGAAGCGGAACTCCTTCATTATGAAGACCCTTCCATTCTCTCCGAGATCCGGGAACACGGATATGTGACTACTGCTCCGGCGGCAAGACTGATCTCCATGTTCATGCAGGCGGCACAGGACGGAGCCGATGCAATCCTGAATATCTGCTCTTCCGTAGGTGAAGTCGCTGACTGCATCCAGGACGCAGCCCGCTACATCGGGGTTCCCATCGTCCGCATCGACGAAGAGATGTGCCGAGACGCAGTCCGCAGGGGTACGCGCATCGGCGTGATGGCAACCCTGCCCACCACACTGGAGCCCACGAAAAATACGGTAAAACGTGTTGCACGTGAAATGAACCGGGAGATCACCCTTGTCGACAGTCTCGTCGACGGCGCCTTCGGTCTGGATCAGGATCAGTTCCGCACCCTTCTTTTAAATAATGCGGAGCAGATCAAAGACAAGATTGATATCCTTCTCCTCTGCCAGGGTTCCATGGCGTACTGTGAAGAATACCTGGAAGAGAAGATCGGTGTTCCGGTCGTCTCCAGCCCAAGGTACGGCGCGGCAGCACTCAAAGAGGCTCTGAAATCCAAGGGTGTACTCTGATATACTGAAACCATTTGTTATCATTATAAAGATGTTGGGGCAAAAGTTCCCAACCAGGAGGTTATGATATGCTGACTGATACACACAATTCTCCTTACGCCAAAGTCTCTCCCCTTCCCTGCGGCTCCACACGCTGGACAAAGGGATTCTGGGCGGATGCGGAGGAGTCAAATACCAAAAACACTGTTCCTCATCTTCAGAAGATGTTCGAGTCCAAGGACATCAGCCATGTTCTGGAAAATTTCCGGATCTGTGCAGGCGACGCGGAAGGTTCCTTTGACGGGACCGTATTCGGCGATGGAGATTTTTATAAATGGATGGAGTCCGCCGTATACAGTGCGTCTCTGAGCGGCGATCAGGCTCTCCTTGACAAGCTCGACGAATACATCGATCTGATCGGCCGCGCCCAGCTTGACGACGGCTATATCTCCACAAAGCAGATCATCGGCGAGAGGGAGAACAACGGTATCTCCCGTCTGGGCGACATCAACGACTTCGAAGTCTATAATTTCGGGCATATGTTTACTGCGGCATGCCTTCACAAACGTCTCACAGGGAAAGACAATTTCCTGGATATTGCCAAAAAGGCCGCCGGCTATCTCGATCACCTTTATCAGGAAAGCGCCCGCACCGGCAATGTCCAGACCGCCGTATGCCCTTCCCATTATATGGGGCTTATGGAAATGTACCGTACCACCGGAGAAAAGAAATATCTCGATCTCGCCCAACTGGCAATCCGGCTCCGTGATTCGGTCAAAGACGGTCTGGACGACAATCAGGACCGTATCCCTGTGAAGGAACACCGTAAGATCATCGGCCATGCCGTACGTGCCAACTATCTGTATGCCGGCATCGCGGATCTCTGCCTGGAAACAGGAGACGGGGAATATATTAATGTACTCCACAGCGTGTGGGATAATCTGATCCATCAGAAGCTCTATATCACCGGCGGATGCGGAGCTCTTTACAACGGAGCCTCTCCCTACGGACAGTTTTTCATCCATCAGCTCGTACACCAGGCATACGGCTATGACTATCAGCTTCCCAATATCACAGCTTACAACGAGACCTGCGCCTCTGTAGGTTCTGTACTCTGGGCGTACCGCATGTTCCAGCTGGAGCCGAAAGCCGAGTATTTTGACCTGATCGAGCGCACCATGCTCAATGTCAACCTTGCCGCAGTCAGTCTGGACGGGAAAAAATATTTCTACGAAAACATGCTCCGGCGGGCAAAAGAGCTGCCCTACGAGCTGATCTGGCCGCTGACAAGGAGCGAATATATCTTAAGCTACTGCTGCCCGCCCAACCTGGCCCGCACCATTGCGGAATCCAGCGAATACGCTTATACTGTATCTGATGATGCGCTCTGGACAGGCATGTACGGTGCAAACAGGGCATCGGTACAGCTTCCCTGCGGAACTGCCTTCACCGTAGAACAGGAAACAGCCTATCCGTATGACGGAACGATCCGATTTACGTTCTCTGATATCCGCGGCGGTGATTTCCAGTTGAAACTCCGCATCCCCGGATGGGCAGAAAAAGGACATATCATCTGCGGGGACACGAAGCTCGAACTCACAAGAGAGCAGGCCGGCTCCTATCAGTCCGTCTCCGTCTCCGGGGATCATGCCTCTGTGGAACTGTACCTGGACATGCCCTCCCGTTACACGGTGTCTCATGCTTTGGTGGAAGAGAACACCTGTCAGGCAGCTGTTGAGCGGGGTCCGCTCGTATACTGCATAGAAAACCCGGACAGTGAACTGGACACACTGGATGATCTGATGCTGGATCCCACGGAAACCTTCCATCCTGTACCGATGCAGATCGAAGGAAGGGATATGATGGCGCTGGAAGGCAGCGCGCTGGCCGTATGCCATGAAGAAGACTATGATCCGGGTGCCTTATATCAGACGCTTTCTGTCCGCAGACTCACGCCGACAAAAATCCGGATGATCCCTTATTTTGCCTGGGATAACCGCGGGTATGGCGAGATGAAAATCTGGATGCCGGTGGCTCTTCGTCAGTTACCTTGAGCCGGGAATCTCTGTATGGCAGATCTTCCCCCACACCGAACAGCGAATCATCAATGTGTTATCCATTTAATAGCATATTCAGACAAAGGAGAGAACAGCATGGCAGGAAAAAGCAACGTATTTTCTCAGCCCCTGACAACGGAGAATGTAGTAGACCGTATCGTAAAACAGATCACAGACAAGATCATTTCCGGCGACCTGAAACCCGGAGACAAACTCCCCACCGAACCGGAACTGTGCCAGGCCTTTCAGGTTGGGCGTAATTCTGTGCGGGAAGCGATCAAGATACTCTGCGCTTATGGGATCGTCTACATCAAACGCGCGGAAGGCACCTTCATCAATGACAGATATTCCCAGAAGATGCTGGATCCGATGCTTTACGGCATTCTTCTTCAGGGAAATTTTGCGGAGGACGTAGTACTTCTCCGAAAAGTCCTTGATATCGGGATCCTCCACACTGTCATGGACACTGTGACTGAGGACCAGCTCAATATGCTGTCGGTTCATCTCGAGCGCCTGAAAACTCTGGTTTTTGCTCCCGAGCCTGACATGGAAGCCATCTTTGACGCCGACGTTGATTTTCATATGGAGATCACCCGGTTTACCGGAAACGAAATGCTTTACAGTATCTATTCCTATGTGGACAGGATCACACGTCCTTCCCGGGATCACGCTCTTCAGATAATTCTGGACAAGAATGAAAAAAATACATTTATCGAACTTCACGAAAAGATCATCACGCTGATCAGAGAAAGACAGTTTGATGAGATCGAGACAACTTTAACAAATCATTACCAGTTCTGGAGCCAGGTCATCTGACCTGCTCCGGAGAAAGGATAAACTATGGAAACACAGCCACTTGATATCCTTGACTCTTTTGTCCCCGCGGACGACGATTCTGTCTCCCCGGTACTTGAAAAGGAACTCAGGGATCTTAACAGAAAGATCGTGGTGCTGGATGATGACCCTACAGGGATCCAGACAGTCCACGACATATATGTATATACAGACTGGAGTCCTGAGACGATCCGGGAAGCATTCTCAGATCCTTCCCCTATGTTCTTTATCCTGACAAACTCCCGCAGTCTCTCTCAGGCCGACACATCACAGCTCCACCGCGAGATTGCCGAAACCGTATACCAGGTCTCACAGGAAACAGGGAAAAAATTTCTCCTTCTTTCCCGCGGCGACAGTACCCTGAGGGGACATTACCCTCTGGAAACGGAACTTCTCAGAGAAACTCTGGAGTCTCATTCCGGCTTCTCTTTTTCCGGAGAGATCATCTGTCCTTTTTTTCCGGAGGGCGGACGTTTCACTGTAAACAATATCCATTACGTCCGGGAGGGCGACAGACTGATCCCGGCAGGCGAGACAGAGTTTGCCAGGGATAAGACCTTTTCCTTTCATGCTTCCGACCTGACAGAATATATAGAAGAAAAAACAGAAGGGAAATTCCGAAAAGAGGACTGCATCTGCATCTCCATTGAAGAACTCCGCGCCATGGATTATGACGGGATCACCCGAAAACTTATGGAAGCGGAAGATTTCGCAAAGATCATCGTCAATGCGGTCTGCTATACCGACCTGAAAGTATTCACTGTATCATGGATCCGCGCCATGAAGACAGGGCGCCACTACCTAGCCCGTTGTGCAGCGGCTCTCCCGAAAGTGGTCGGTGGGATTTCAGACAGACCGCTCCTTACACGGCATGATCTCCGCCCCGATGATTCCCGAAACGGCGGGCTTATTATCATCGGATCCCATGTCAAAAAAACAACGCAGCAGTTTCAGCAGCTGCTGAACGCTCATCTGCCTCTTCAGCCGCTGGAATTCCGTGTCAGCACCTGTTTTGAGGAAGGCGGGCTTGAGGGTGAGGCCCGGCGGATCCTTGCCCGGGCAGAAGAACTGATACGATCCGGCACAACGGTCCTGATCTACACCAGCCGGGAACTTCTGGCGCCGGAAGGGTTCAGCGAGGAAGGTCTTCTATCCCTCTCCGTCCGGATTTCCGAGGCACTCACCTCCGTGGTATCACTGCTCTCCGTAAAGCCCTCCTTTATCCTCGCAAAAGGCGGCATCACTTCCAGCGACGTGGGGACTATCGGGCTCCATGTACGAAAAGCGCTGGTCCTGGGACAGGTAAAGCCCGGCATCCCGGTATGGCTCACCGGACCGGAAAGCCGTTTCCCCGGAATGCCCTATATCATCTTCCCCGGAAATGTGGGGGCTCCGGAAACATTGAAAGAAATCGTGGAAGAACTGCTCCGTTAAATACAACGGCTTTTGACCTGAACAGTTCCGTGAAAACCGCTGTTTCTCTTTTCATCAGAATCATCATGTTTACATATACAGGAGGTTTCATATGGATAAGAAAAAAGTAATCATCTCACTGGCACCTGTGGAGGCAGGCACTCCCGTAGACGCGGACGCTCTGGCAGAAGATGTGAAAAAAAGTGCTGAGCTCGGCGCCGCAATGTGCCATCTCCAC
>DWUT01000130.1 GCA_019120615.1 Candidatus Mediterraneibacter norfolkensis | reverse complement strand
CGCTTACAATCCCGGAATGTGCCTTTTGGCACTTCCGGTGATTCGCGATAAGCCCGGCAAGCGGAATATTTCAGGATGAGAAAGGAATGGATTTATGAAAGATTGGAAAAAGAACCCTTTTAGGATTATATGGCTTTTCTTCGGTTTTCTGTGCATGGGGATCGGCGCGGCGGGGGTTGTGCTGCCGGTACTGCCCACGACGCCCTTCCTCCTGCTGGCGTCCTTCTGCCTTGCAAAGGGATCGGACCGGTTCCACAGGTGGTTCACGGGAACGAAGCTGTATCAGAAGCATCTGGAAAGCTTTGTGAAGGACCGCTCCATGACGATGAAGACAAAGTTCAGTCTTCTGATCCCGGCGTCCTGCATGCTGCTTCTGGCGTTTCTTGCAATGTCCAATATCTACGGCAGAGTATTCATTGTCTTTCTGATCATTTTCAAGTATGTGTATTTCTTTACTAGGATAAGGACAGTTCCTGAGAGTCAGAAAAGCCTTCCGGAGGCAGAAGTATGACAGACAGAAATGTGGAAAAGAAGCGGAAGAAAGAGCAGTATGTGGTGGAGGAAATGATCCGCCTGTACTGCAGGAAAAACCACGGAGAATATGACCGGGAGGCAGGTCGGATGTGTCCGTCCTGCCGGGAACTCTCCGAATACGCCAGGCTCCGCAGTGAGAAATGTCCTTTTATGGAAGAAAAGACGTTCTGCAGCAACTGCAGAGTGCACTGCTATAAACCGGAGATGCGGGAGAGGATCCGGCAGGTGATGAGATTTTCCGGACCCCGGATGCTCCTGTACCATCCGGCGCTGGCTGTGTGGCATCTGGTCTGCAGCATAAGAGAAAAAAGGAGGCAGAAGAAAAGTTTATGATCAAAAAAAGACTCGTGGGGCTTTTGTCCCATGCGAAAAAATATATCATCTGTCAGGTGCTCTGGCAGTGGATTGCCCTGCTCTGCCAGGTCCTGATGATCTACTGCGCGTCCATGCTGCTGGAGCAGGCGCTTTCCGGGGAAGTGACTGTTCGAGCTGGTGTTTCCTACGGTGTCCCTGTGATCGCCGCGATGGCGCTCCGTTTTGTCTGTGACAGGCAGACGGTCCGGGCGTCCTGCCGTGCCAGCGTGGATGTGAAGCGGATCCTGCGGGATAAGATTTATGGAAAACTGCTCCGCCTGGGCGCGTCATACCGGGAGCAGGTAAGCACTTCAGAAGTGGTCCAGATGGCGGCGGAGGGCGTGGAACAGCTGGAGACATATTTCGGAAAATATCTCTCCCAGCTTTTCTACAGTCTTCTTGCGCCGGTGACGCTGTTCATTATACTTTCATTTATAAACTGGAAGGCGAGCCTGGTGCTTCTGGTCTGCGTGCCGCTGATCCCGGTCTCCATCGTGGCGGTGCAGAAGATCGCGAAGCGGCTGCTGAACAAATACTGGGGTATATACACGGAACTGGGGGACAGCTTCCTTGAAAATCTCCAGGGACTGACCACTCTGAAGATCTACTGTTCTGATGAGATGAAGGCGGAGGAGATGGACGAGGAATCCCAGCGGTTCCGGCGGATCACCATGAAGGTGCTGACCATGCAGCTCAACTCCACCAGTGTGATGGATATCATCGCCTACGGCGGGGCGGCGGTGGGAATGATCGTGACCCTTTCCCAGTTCATGAAAGGTGCGGTGAGCGTACACGGAGCGCTGATGCTCATTCTGCTGGCGTCGGAATTTTTTATCCCGCTGCGTCTTCTCGGCTCTTTTTTCCATATCGCCATGAACGGTATGGCAGCGAGCGACAAGATCTTTGCGCTTCTGGATCTTCCGGAGCCGGGGGAGAGGTCTGTGGAACTGGATGGGACAGAGATGGATATCGAATTTTCCGGAGTGCATTTTTCCTATGAGGAAGACCGGGAGATATTAAAAGGCGTCGACATGGAATTCCCGTCCGGAAGCTTTACTTCTGTCGCAGGCGTCTCCGGGTGTGGAAAAAGCACGGCGGCGGCAATCCTTATGGGAAGAAACCCGGGATATTCCGGCAGTGTGACTGTGGGCGGAGCGGAACTCTCGGATATCCGGGAGGAGAGCCTGATGGAACGGATTACTCTGGTCAGCCACAACAGTTATCTGTTTAAGGGGACTGTGGAAGACAATCTGAGGATGGGAAAACCGGACGCTTTGGAGGAAGAGATGAAAGAAGCTCTTCGAAAGGTCAACCTGTGGGGATTTCTCCGGAATCAGCAGGGGCTTGAGACCCCTGTCCTTGAGAAGGGGAGTAATTTCTCCGGCGGACAGTGCCAGAGACTTGCCATCGCGCGGGCGCTGCTCCACGACACGCCGGTCTATATCTTCGATGAAGCCACATCCAACATTGACGCGGAGAGTGAGGAGATGATCATGCAGGTGATCCACGCTCTGGCAAAGACAAAGACCATCATCCTGATCTCGCATCGTCTCGCCAATGTGGTACAGTCGGACAGGATCTACATGATGAAGGACGGTCTTGTTGAGGAGTATGGAACACATGAGGAACTGATGGAGAAGAGTGGAGCGTATGCGAAGCTGTACTGCGCTCAGATGGAACTGGAACGGTACGGAAAGGAGGAAACGGCATGAGAGATGAGAAGATCATACAGAGCGGAAAATCCCGCCGCAGCGGGATCCGTATCATGGGGGAACTGATCGGACTGGTAAAGCCGCTGCTCCCGGTGATGGCCCTTGCTGTCATATTGGGGACGATCGGATATCTGTGCGCCATTTTCCTTACGATCACGGCGGCGTATGGGCTGATGCATATCCTGATGGAACCGGTCGGGGAGCTGATTGGACTAAGCATTGGCTCTTCAGGCGAGGGAGCGTTACCGGGGCCGGGATTGCAGACTCTGTTCATTGCGCTGATCGTGATGGCTGTGATGCGAGGAATCCTGCATTATGGGGAACAGTACTGCAACCATTTTATTGCGTTTAAGCTGCTGGCGATCATCCGGCATAAGGTGTTTGCGTCCCTGAGAAAGCTGTGTCCGGCAAAACTGGAAGGACGGGACAAGGGAAATCTGATCTCCGTGATCACCTCGGATATCGAACTTCTCGAGGTTTTCTATGCGCATACTATTTCGCCGATCGCGATCGCGGTGCTGACGTCTCTCGTGATGATCCTGTTCCTGGGGCGGTTCTCGCCGGCAGCGGCTGTGCTGGCTCTGGCGGGATATGTTGTGGTCGGCGTGGTGATCCCGCTGTATTACGGAAGCAGAGGAGCAGAGCCTGGGATGGAATTTCGAAACGGATTCGGGGAACTGAACGCATTTATCCTTGATTCTCTGCGTGGACTGGATGAGACGATCCAGTACGGACAGGGGAAAAACAGGAGAGAGGAAATGGGAGCGCGCTCGGTCCGGCTGGGAAGAATGCAGGATAAGCTGAACCTGCTTGAAGCGTCCCAGAGGTCAGCGACGAATCTGGTTATCCTTCTGTTTTCCTTTCTCATGCTCTTTCTGATGATCGGACTGCGGCAGTCGGGAAGTGTGGATATAACCGGAATGGTAGTGGGGACTGTCGCCATGATGGGATCCTTTGGCCCGGTGACAGCCCTTGCCAGCCTGTCAAATAATCTGAACCAGACCCTGGCGAGCGGAGAGAGAGTCCTTTCTATTCTGGAAGAAAAACCTGTGACGGAAGAAGTGAAGGGGAAAGGAGAGGTAGAGTTTACTGACGCGGAGGCGGACGGTGTGGACTTTGCCTATGAGGAGGAACAGATCTTGAAAGACTATTCTATCCGGATCCCGAAGGGAAAAGTAACGGGGATCCACGGAGCCAGCGGGTCCGGGAAGTCCACTCTCCTGAAGCTGCTGATGCGCTTCTGGGACGTCCAGGGCGGTCAGATCCTTATATCCGGACGGGATGTGAGGGGGATCAACACATCCAACCTGCGGGAAATGGAATCCTATGTGACTCAGGAGACCTGCCTGTTCCATGATTCCATCGCAAACAATATCGCAGTCGCAAAGCCGGGGGCGTCCAGGGAAGAGATCATGGAGGCAGCGAAGAAAGCGTCCATCCATGACTTTATCATGAGCCTACCGAAAGGCTATGACACCGAGGTGGGCGAGCTGGGCGACACGCTCTCCGGCGGTGAGAAGCAGCGGATCGGTATCGCGAGGGCATTCCTTCATGACGCGCCTTTTGTCCTGCTGGATGAGCCGACCAGTAACCTGGATTCCCTGAATGAGGGGATCATCCTGAAGTCCCTGAAAGAAGGGAAGGGGGACAAGACCGTTCTCCTGGTGTCCCACAGAAAATCCACCATGAACCTGGCGGATGTGGTATATGAGATGGATAACGGGAGGATCTCGTAGAAAAAGCATGCAACTGCATGCCTGTTAATATGAACAGCAATGTGAGCTGAGGAAACAGGGAGGCTGGGAAAATGGAATATGTAACGGTTGCACAAGAGGGATTCTATGGACTTTATCATGTCCCCGTTAAGAATAGGGATCATAAAAAGGCAGTTATTGTAGTGGGCGGCAGCGAAGGAAATGAAAATATCCCGATGAATGTCGGCGCTATGATTGCCGAGTGCGGCATTGCCGCGTTGGGCATTTGCTACTGGAACGTAGACGGACTGCCGAAAGAAATGGTTCGGGTGCCTGTCGATCCGTTTGAAAAAGCGATCTTGTGGCTGAGAAACAAAGGATATGAAAAGATTATCATGTATGGTATTTCAAAAGGCGCTGAGCTGGCTCTGCTCTGCGCTTCCCTTATGCCGGATATTTCCGGCGTTGTCGCACTCTCCCCGATGCACTGTATATGGGGAGGAATGCACGGGAATAAAGGCATGGCGTCGAAAACTTTTTCATCCGCATCCGAATTTACGTACAAAGGAAAAGATTTCCCGTGTATGACGGCGCATCTGAAATATGGACCGGCAATCCGAAACCTTATTCTCCACAGGCAGTTTGAGTTATCATATATCTACGAAGAACCGCTGAAACATTTTGATGAAGATACTGCCATTCATGTGGAGAACATCAGAGGAAATATTTTATTCATTTACGCAAAAGAAGATCTTATGTGGCCCAGCAAAGACGCGGTCACATATATGGTAAGGCGCCTTGAAAAGCATCGGTTTGCTTTCCGGGTGGATGTCCTGGAATATGAAAAGGCAAGCCATATTCTTGTTCCCTTAAATCCGCCCAAGCTGAAAATGTTTAAAATTGAGAGACAATATCCGGAAGAGTGCCGACATAGCCGTGAAGATGCTTTTCGTAAAACGATAAAATGGATATCGGATCTGTAAAGGAGCATATTGCGGGGCAGGATAATCCTGCCCCGCATAGTTACGCCAGCTTCCATCCGGCAGCTTCTTTTCTCGCATTCAGGAAATCCCGATACA
>DWUT01000129.1 GCA_019120615.1 Candidatus Mediterraneibacter norfolkensis | reverse complement strand
AGGCTTCCCAACCAGCCAAACCATAAATCACCACCGAATGGACAGACAGACTTTCTAAGAGGTTTCTCCGGCGTAAGGCCGGGTCCCAAGGAGGAGTCGTCAATCGCCCTGCCTCAGTGATTATACCTCATGATCAGACTTGGTGCATCATGGAAGCCACAGACACGGTAAGGAAAGAATAACTTCTGATGGAGAGAGAATCCCTCCTTCAGTTATTCATTTAGACTTTGCAACTATTAACCCGTAGTCATTAATGACTACACCATTATTATACTAGGAGGAAGGAATATGCATGAGGTAAAAAAACCGAGAAAACCCCTGATATTTTATTACGTGATCGTTCTGGCGGTCCTGCTGCTGTTTAATTTCCTGTTTATGCCCTGGGCGGTGGAACGACAGGTGAAAGAGGTAGGATACGACCAGTTTATCCAGATGACAGAGAATGAGGAGATCGGTCAGGTTGAGATCGATCAGAGTGAGAACGAGATCATATTTACCAACCGGGAAGGGGACCAGATCTATAAGACAGGAATGGTGGATGACCCGGGAATGACCGAGAGACTGTATGCCTCCGGCGCAAAGTTTTCCGGGCAGATCATCCAGCAGACGTCGCCCATTATCACCTTCCTTGTCTCCTGGATCCTTCCCATCGTGATCTTCATCGGGATCGGACAGTATATGTCGAAAAAGCTTATGAGCAGAGCAAGCGGTGGTCCGGATTCCATGATCTTCGGGATGGGGAAGAGCAATGCGAAAGTTTATGTGAAGTCCTCGGAGGGCATCCGGTTTTCTGATGTCGCGGGAGAAGATGAGGCAAAGGAGAATCTCTCTGAGATCGTGTCCTATCTGCACAACCCGAAAAAGTATCAGGAGATCGGCGCGTCCATGCCCAAGGGAATTCTCCTCGTGGGACCTCCCGGAACCGGTAAGACTATGCTGGCAAAGGCGGTCGCTGGAGAGGCCAACGTCCCCTTCTTCTCCATGTCGGGTTCTGAGTTTGTGGAAATGTTCGTGGGCATGGGAGCATCCAAAGTAAGAGATCTGTTCAAACAGGCGAAGGAGAAGGCCCCCTGTATCGTGTTCATCGACGAGATCGATGCCATCGGGCAGAAGCGTGACGGGCGTGTGGGCGGAAACGATGAGCGGGAACAGACGCTGAACCAGCTTCTCACGGAGATGGATGGATTTGAGACAAACAATGGAGTGATCATCCTGGCGGCGACCAACCGCCCGGAATCTCTGGATCCGGCGCTGACAAGACCGGGACGTTTCGACCGGCGTGTGCCTGTGGAACTTCCTGATCTGAAAGGCCGTGAAGAGATCCTGAAAGTCCATGCGAAGAAAGTGAAACTGGATGAGAGCGTCGATTTCAACCGGATCGCGAGGATGGCGTCCGGGGCATCCGGAGCGGAGCTGGCAAATATCGTCAACGAGGCGGCGCTGCGGGCGGTCCGGGAAAACCGGAGTTTTGTGACTCAGGCGGACCTGGAGGAGAGCATCGAAGTCGTTATCGCGGGATACCAGAAGAAAAACGCGATCCTCACCGATCAGGAGAAAAAAGTGGTCTCCTATCACGAGATCGGGCATGCCCTTGTGGCAGCGAAGCAGAGCAATTCTGCTCCGGTACAGAAGATCACTATCGTGCCCCGTACTTCCGGAGCCCTGGGATACACGATGCAGGTGGAGGAAGGCAACCATTATCTGATGAGCCAGGAGGAACTGGAGAACAAGATCGCCACACTGACCGGAGGCCGTGCCGCAGAGGAAATGGTATTCCACTCGGCTTCAACGGGGGCGTCCAACGATATCGAGCAGGCGACAAAGCTTGCCCGGTCCATGATCACCCGGTACGGTATGAGCAAGGACTTCGACATGGTGGCAATGGAGACAGTGACCAACCAGTATCTGGGCGGAGACACTTCCCTGAGCTGTTCCGCGGAGACCCAGGCGGAGATTGACCGCCAGGTGGTGGAACTGGTGAAAAAACAGCATGAGAAAGCCCGGAAAATTCTGGAAGAGAACCGGGAGAAACTGGATGAACTGGCTGATTATCTTTACGACAAAGAGACGATCACAGGAGATGAATTCATGAAGATATTAAACGCATAGTGTCGGCAGTGCTGACAACGGTGATTCATTCATATAGATGATACGAAAGAAAAACAGAGAGGCGGAAACACAAATGGGAAAGGCGATCAAAGAGACAATGCAGGAATTTACAGTGAGCCAGGCTCTGAAATATCTGGAGGGAAATCCGGAGGAGAATATCCCGAAACTGATGTCATTCGTGGATCGGTTTATGCCGAAGGACTGGTACACAAGCCAGAGAAAAGCGATCCGGAAGTCCATTGAGGAGAAGAACAACTGGTATCAGCTGATCCTCCGGCTGTATGAACTGGATCCGGGCGTGCGCCGGACGTTTTTCCAGAACTTTATCACCAACGCCAGCCTGAAGGGCAGTGCGACCCAGGAGGAGATGTCAAAGAAATACAACTGCAACGTCCCGTGGGCAATCCTGCTGGATCCGACCACGGCGTGCAATCTGAACTGTACAGGATGCTGGGCGGCAGAGTACGGCCATCAGTATAACTTAAGCCTGGAAGATATTGATTCCATCGTGCGCCAGGGAAAAGAACTGGGAACTTATATGTATATTTACACGGGCGGCGAGCCTACAGTGCGCAAGAAAGATGTGTTTAAGATCTGTGAAATGCATCCGGACTGCGAGTTCCTTGCCTTTACAAACGGAACCATGATCGATGAGGAATTTTGCCAGGAGATGCTCCGGGTGAAGAACTTTGTTCCGGCGATCAGCCTGGAAGGATTCGAGAAAGCCAACGACGGACGTCGTGGCAGCGGCGTATATGAGAAAGTACGTCATGCCATGAGCCTGATGAAGGAGCACAAGCTTCCGTTCGGTATCTCCGTATGTTATACCAGCCAGAACTTTGAGGACGTCAGCAGCGAGGCATTCTACGACATGATGATCGAGAGCGGAGCCCTCTTCGTATGGTTCTTCCACTATATGCCGGTGGGACACGGGGCTGTGACAGATCTGCTTCCGACACCGGAGCAGAGGGAAGAGATGTACCACAGGATCCGTCACTTCCGCGAGACCAAGCCGATCTTCGGAATGGATTTCCAGAACGACGGAGAGTATGTGGGCGGATGTATCGCAGGAGGAAGAAGATACCTGCACATCAACGCCAAAGGAGACGTGGAGCCATGCGTATTCATCCATTACTCCAATGTGAACATCCATAACACCTCTCTTCTGGATGCGCTGAGAAGCCCGATCTTCCAGGCTTATCACGACAATCAGCCGTTCAATGAGAACCATCTGCGTCCCTGCCCGATGCTGGAGAATCCGGAGCGCCTGAGGAAGCTGGTCAAGGAGACGGGAGCTGTGAACACGGATTATCAGGATCCGGAGAGCGTGGATGACCTGTGCGACCGGTGCGAGCCCTATGCAGAAAGCTGGAAACCGACGGCGGAGAAGCTGTGGGGAGAGAGCCATAAATAAAATTGAACAGGGAAACAGATGTGACCTGAAATATTTTTCCAATTTAAAAATTCCATTGAAAAAGAACGTGTGTTCTGATAAGATGATATCAGAACACACGTTCTTTTGCTGAGTGAATAATCTGAACCCAGGAAGTCTGATCCCGCGTGTATGCCTGAGCGGGAAATTCAGATCCGGTTTCAGAAAGGAGATGGACAGAGATGGAAAAAGAGCGGGTCTACGTCTGTATCGATCTGAAATCCTTCTACGCATCTGTGGAATGCCGGGAAAGGCACCTGGATCCGATGACTGCGAACCTGGTCGTCGCGGATCCGGAACGGACGGAGAAGACGATCTGTCTTGCTGTGTCCCCGGCGATGAAGGCGCTGGGGATCCCCGGAAGATGCAGGGTATTTGAGATCCCGGAAGGGATAAACTATATTATGGCACCACCGCGGATGCAGCTCTATATTGACTATTCCGCCGAGATCTACGGGATTTATCTGAAATATATCTCAAAGGAGGATATCCACGTCTACAGTATAGACGAGGTCTTTATGGATGTGACGGACTATCTGGACATGTATCAGATGTCGGCAAAGGAACTGAGCGTACGGATGATGCAGGATGTTCTGGAAAGTACCGGGATCACGGCGACCGCAGGGATCGGGACCAATCTTTATCTGGCGAAGGTGGCGCTGGACATTACGGCGAAGCATGTGGAGGATCATATCGGGATCCTGAATGAGGAGAGCTACCGGATGACGCTGTGGGATCATAAACCGCTGACAGATTTCTGGAAAGTGGGGCGCGGGACCGTCAGCCGGCTGGCGCGCGCGGGGATCACGACCATGGGGGAGATCGCCCGGGCGGATGAAGATCTTCTGTACCGGATGTTCGGCGTGGACGCGGAACTCCTGATCGATCACGCGTGGGGGCGGGAGAGCACGACAATGGCGGATATCAAGGCGTATAAGCCGAAGTCAAATTCCCTGTCAAGCGGGCAGGTGCTTCCCCGGGATTATCATTTTGATGAGGCGAGGATCGTGGCGAAGGAGATGGCGGATTCACTCTGCCTGGAACTGGTGGATAAGGGACTGGTCACGGATTCTGTTACGCTTCATGCGGGATACAGCTATCGGCTGGAGAAAAAATCGGCTCACGGTTCTGCAGGACTTAATTCGGCCACCAGTTCCTCCCGCCAGATTATTGCCTGCACGGAGCAGCTCTTTGACCGGATCGTGGACAGGAGGACTCCGGTGAGGCGGATCAGCCTTACGTTTAATCATGTGATGGATGAGGCGTACCGCCAGTATGATCTGTTTACCAGTCCGGAGGAACTGGAGAAGGAGAACCGGCTTCAGAAGGCTGTGATCGATATCAAGGAAAAATTCGGGAAGAATGCGGTCTTAAGAGGAATGGATCTGCAGGATGGAGCGACAGCGATAGAGAGAAACTGTCAGATAGGAGGTCATAAAAGTGGGAACCAGAGCAAAGATGAGCAGAGAGATGCGGGCAAAGCAGTTCATGCCCTTCGCAGCGCTGAAGGGATATTCCGAGGCGCTGCGAAGAAAAGAGAAGATCACAGTGCCGCGGCCGGAGTTCTCCGAAGAGTATCAGGAGGAACTGGACCGGACACTGAGACAGGTGCATAAAAACGATATGATCTCTGTTGTATATTTTTCGAGAGGAGAATTTCGCAAAGTGACCGGGATGGTATCCAGGATCGACCCGACCGCGAAGGTGATCCGGGTCGTGGATACGAAGATCCCGATGGGGGATATCTATGAGATCGAGGAGCCGTCGCCGATTAAAATGGCGGGCTTGTAAAAACTTTTCTGATTTTCGTGAAAAATATAGCAAAAACATTTCTGGATTTCGTGACATAATCAGGAAACAAGTCAATGTGACGAGCTCGGGAAAATTTTTTCCATCCAGATATGAGGACAGTCTTCATCCAGATCCGGCTCTCCGTAAGCGGTATAGCCCTGTTTTTCATAAAAGGGTCTTGCCTGCTGCTGGGCGTGGAGGATCGCTTTTTGCCCTCCGGCATCACGGATGACTGATTCTGCGGCTGCGAGAACTTCTGATCCAAGTCCTCCTCCGCGGTATTTTTTCAGGATTGCGATCCTTCCGATGACATACTCGCCTTCTGTCTGTCCGGGAAAAAAGCGGCATGTCCCGACTGGAGTCCCTTCTATATATAGAACAATGTGGGCCGCAGTCTGGTCTGTGTTATCAAATTCATCGTGAAATCCCTGTTCTTTCATGAAGACTTCTTCCCGGATCCTGGCGGCATCGTCCGGGAGGGTGTCAAAAATCTTTATATCCATTTCTTTATCCTTTCGCTGAGTGTGTTGTAAGTCTACAGACACATTAACATCTGCGGCAGGGGACGTCAAGAGAACATATCTATGGCGAATTACAGAGAACAGGACTGGCTGACAAATCTGCCGCTCTATGCGGTTGAAAATCTGTAAAACTGTCAGTTAAGATTTATGCCGTAACTACTGTTATAATGATGTCTTGTTGTCATGTTTAAATGTATTGACAAACGTCTCTGCTTCCCATAAACTGAATAAGGTTATACATTAAGATGCATGGCAAGGAGTGAGACCATGAGTGAGAATATCATAGAACTGAAAAATATAAAGAAGGTCTTCGACGACACGGTGGTCGTGGAGGACTTTAATCTGACTGTGAAAAAGGGAGAATTCGTAACATTCCTGGGGCCTTCCGGCTGCGGAAAGACGACAACGCTGCGCATGATCGCAGGATTCGAGTTCCCGACAGAGGGGCAGATTCTCCTGAACGGAAAGGATATCAGCCATATCCCGCCGAACTTAAGGCCCATCAACACGGTGTTCCAGCGGTACGCCCTGTTCCCGCACCTGAACGTCTACGAGAATGTGGCGTTCGGACTGAACCTGAAGAAACTGCCGAAATCCGTGATCGAGGAGAAAGTCAGGCACGTACTGGAGGTAGTGGATCTGGAAGGGTTCGAGAAGAGGGAGATCTCAACGCTGTCCGGCGGGCAGCAGCAGAGGATCGCCATTGCCCGGGCTATCGTAAACGAACCGGATATCCTTCTTCTGGATGAGCCGCTGGGAGCGCTGGACCTGAAGATGAGGCAGGAGATGCAGCTGGAGCTGAAATCCATGCACGAGAGGTTGGGGATCACGTTCATCTATGTGACCCATGACCAGGAGGAAGCGCTTACCATGTCCGACAAGGTCGTAGTCATGTCCGACGGTATGATCCAGCAGATCGGCACGCCGGAAGAGATCTACAACGAGCCGAAGAACGCGTTCGTGGCGGACTTTATCGGAGAGAGCAATATCTTTGAGGGAAGGATGGCGGCGTCCATGACAGTGGAATTCTGTCAGACGCAGTTCCCCTGTGTGGACAATGTGCCCAAGGACACCCGGGTAGACGTGGTGGTCCGCCCTGAGGACGTCATCATCACATCACCGGAACAGGGACAGCTCAAAGGCGTGGTGGATTCCACCGTGTTCAAGGGGATGTACTATGAGATCACAGCCCTCTGCGGAGAGAACGAGATCGTGATCCAGAGTACGAAAAACGTACAGTCGGGAAGTGAGATCGGGATGCGGATCGGACCGGATGAAATCCATGTCATGCCGGCAGGCGTGATGATGAACGTGTTCGAAGGGACGATCACAAAAGACGGACGGGCAGCTTTTGCCGGAGGAGAATACGCCTGCGATCTTACTCAGCTGTATGAAGGCTCGACGAGAAGCGGGGAGTGCACGGTCGTTACTTCTGACGGACAGGAGATCAGCCTGGCAGGCATGGAAGTGACTGTGGAGGTGCCGGTCAAGGCGGTGTCCATGAGCGACGAGGCCAGAGAGTACCGTGCTCACGGACATATCATTTCCTTCATATATAAAGGAAGCCATTACAACTATACGGTGCGCACGGAGGACGAGGAGGATTTCGTGCTTGATGAGGATGATCTGTGGAACGAAGGGGACCATGTCAGTCTGATGATCCCGGAAGACCAGATCATATTGAAGAGAAGGTAGGAAATGAAGATGAAAAATATTCGGTTCAGCCGGAAACAGCTGTGTATTCCGTACGCGCTGTTCCTGTTCTGCTTCGTCATACTTCCCCTCGCAGTGATCGTGTACTATGCGTTTACTGACGGGAGCGGAAGATTTACGCTGGCAAACCTGCTCAGTTTTTTCTCAAATGGAAATACCATAGGAACTCTCTGCTACAGCCTGGTCATCGCTGCGGTGGTGACGCTGGTCTGTCTGCTGATCGCATATCCGGTGGCCTACGTGCTGGCAAGGAGCGGCCTGAAACGTGCACCTGTGATCCTGATGCTGTTTATCATGCCCATGTGGATCAACTTTACACTGAGGCTGACAGCACTGAAAGAGATACTGACTGTACTGGAGGGAAACCTGTCACTGCATCCGTTCCTCAATACGGTGATAGCCATGACCTATGATTTCCTTCCGTTTATGATCCTTCCGCTGTACACGACTCTCCTCCAGCTGGATGAGAGCCTTCTGGAAGCGGCAAGCGACCTGGGAGCGGGACCGGCAGCGGTATTCTTCCGGGTGACGCTTCCCCTTTCCATGCCGGGAGTCATCAGCGGCGTTACCATGACATTCCTTCCGGCGATGACCAACTATGTTATCCTGGATATGATCTACAACAGCACATATATCATGGGCTCTCTGATCGGAAGTTATTTCAATATCTATGACTGGAACAACGGGTCCATGATCTCACTGATCCTCTTTGGGGTGATCTGTATCATTACACTGATCACGGGAAAAGGGGACCGGAATAATGCGGAGAACAGGGGGGCGATACTCTGATGAAAAAGATACTGTCTTATTCCTGGCTTGCCCTTGTGGCATTGTTTATGTATATCCCGGTATTGATCCTGGCGTTTTACAGTTTTACAGAGTCTACGACGATCGGAGCGGTCCGGGGATTTTCTCTGCATAATTATGTGACTCTCTTTACCACGGAAGAGCTCCGGGATATGATCATCGGAACTGTGCTCCTTGCAGTGGGGGCGGCGGTGATCGCGTCGATCCTGGGGACAGTGGGAGCCATCGGGACATTTTATTCCAGATCGGTTACGAGGACGATCATTGAGACGGCGAACCAGGTGCCGGTGGTCAATGCGGATGTTGTGACTGCGTTTTCCATCTGCATTCTTTTGATCGTCGTGTTCGGGATCGAGAAGAATACGTTTATCCCGCTGGTCATCGGGCATGTGGTGCTCTGCGCACCTTTCGTGTATCTGTCTGTTATGCCCAGGCTGAAGCAGATGGACAACGGACTTTACGAGGCGGCGCTGGATCTGGGTGCGACGCCCTTCCAGGCTCTCTATAAGATCGTGATCCCGCAGATCGTTCCGGGCATCGTATCCGGATTCATGCTGTCCGTTACTCTGTCGCTGGACGACTATTTTATTTCCACGTATACAAAGCCGGCCACATTCGATACCATCAGCACCTATGTGGTGAATGCGACAAGAGGAGCTCAGACAGAGATCAAGACTGCGCTCTGGGCGCTGTCCACAGTGATCTTCCTGGTGGTGATCCTGGTGGTGGTGGTCATGAATGTGGCGTCTGTGAGACAGACGGAAAAGCAGGAGGTGAGTTCGTATGAGAACAGAGAAAAAGACTGAGAAGCTCTTCCGCCTGCGAAATCAGGAACTCCGATTGGCAAAAGCAGTCATCGCCGGAGCCCTTGCTCTTCTGATCATCCCCGTTCCGGCAGCCTTTTCCGGGAACACGGCGCTTACAGTATCAGTTGCTTCCGGTGAAGAAAGCGGACAGGCGGAAAACGGAGGAAAGAGCAGCAAAGAGAAAGTAACACTGCGGATCGCCAACTGGGAGGAGTATATCGACGAGGGCGACTGGGATGAGGAAGAAGCCATCGAACTGGAGGACGAGGAGAACACGGTGATCCTTGGAGAAAACTCCATGGTGGAGGACTTTGAAGAGTGGTACCGGGAGACTTATGGCATAGAAGTAGACGTGGAGTATTCCACTTTCGGGACCAATGAGGATCTGTATAACCAGCTCACGCTCGGAAATGATTTTGATCTGGTCTGTCCCTCTGAGTATATGTTCATGAAGCTGATAGCGGAAGACCGGCTCCAGCCGCTTTCAGAAGAATTCTTTGATGAAGAGACAGAGGAGAATTATTATATCCGGGGCGTCTCGGACTATATCAGAAACATATTTGACACAAACACAATAAACGGAGAACCATGGAGCAGATATGCGGCGGGATACATGTGGGGAACCACGGGGATCGTCTATAATCCCGAAGAGATCACCAAGGAAGAGGCGTCTCACTGGGCGATCCTGGCAGATCCGAAGTACCGGGGGCAGGTTACCATCAAGGACAATGTCCGCGACAGCTATTTTGCCGCACTGGGAATCCTGAACGAGGACGAACTGCTCGATCCGGAGTTCTTGCGTTCGCCGGACCGCCTGGAGCGGATCGCAGAGGTGATGAACCGGACGGATGAGAAAACGGTAGCCGCCGCGGAGGATATCCTGAAGCAGATGAAGGAAAACGCGTATTCCTTTGAGTCCGACAGCGGAAAGGCGGATATGGTGACAGGAAAAGTGCTGGCAAACTACCAGTGGTCCGGGGATGCGGTCTATACTCTGGATCAGGCGGAAATTGACGACTACTATCTTGCCTACGCGGTGCCGGAGGAGTGCACCAACGTCTGGTTTGACGGATGGGTGATGTTAAAAGACGGAATTGACGGGGACGCCGCAAAACAGCAGGCTGCGGAAGCGTTTATCAATTTCATGTCGAGACCGGACAATGTGGTCCGGAATATGTACTATATCGGTTATACTTCAGTCATCGCAGGAGGCGACAGCGATATCATCTACGCCTATGCGGACTGGTGTTACGGAGCAGAGGAGGATGCGGAGGATACATTCGAGTATCCGGTAGGATTTTTCTTCAGCGGGGATAATTCTGATCCGGACTATGTGATCACAGCGGAATCCGATCAGGCGGACCGCCAGCTTTTTGCTCAGTATCCGCCTCAGGATGTATTGGAGAGGGCTGTGGTCATGCAGTACTTTGACAAGGAGAACAATCAGAGAATCAATCAGATGTGGGTAAATGTCCGGTGTTTTGACCTTACATCCCTGTCATGGCAGGACTGGGCAAAGATCGGAGCGGGGGTGGTCGTCCTGCTGGCAGCAGTGCTGATCTTCCTTAAGCGGGACGATATTTTCAGAAAGAGATAAATAAGGAAACGGCCAGGGTCTCGGAAAAGCCCGGACTCTGGCGGCCGTTGTTACAGAGAGAGGTGCAGGATCAGACCTGCACCTCTTTCATATATTCGGAAGTCAGATTGAGGAAACGTTTCAGCACCGGCTGGTCAAGACCGTACTGATAGTAGATCCCGAAAGAGATCCGTGGAAGATCTGTGACCGGAATATAACACAGTCCGGCATCCCTTGCGGAAGGAATGTCGGGATATAAAGTATATCCAAGGAGTGCTTTCGCGAGAGCAAAGGCACTCTCCACGTTTTCTGCAAAAAATCTCTGGCCGGGGAGCAGATTTACAAGGATGTTGTTCTGTATCGTAAACAGAGAGTCGGAGATCTGGCGGGGGGAACAGGCGATGAAATTCCCGGTCAGATGTCTTTTGGTGAGAGCTTTATATTGAGCCAGCGGGTGCTCCGGCGAGCAGACGCAGGCCACAGGAGCAGAGCAGAGTTCACGGAACAACAGAGGAGACGGCTTCTGCTCATTCTTTACGCCCAGCGCCGCGTGTACCTGATTGTTCTCGATCATACTGAGAAGGGAGGGGAAGGGGACGAGACGGATATTGGGACGCAGCAGGGGAAACTCCTGCGAAAGCTTTTTCAATACCGGAGGGAACAGGTTCAGTTCCATATAGTTGTGACATCCCAGTTCGAGAGAGATGAAGTTCTCGTGACTGCCCAGACGCTCTTTGGCAGACAGGGCAGTCTTCAGGATGAGCTGTGCATCTGTCAGGAACAGGGCGCCTTCATGGGTGAGCGTGACACTTTTACTGGTCCGGTTGAACAGCTTGACTTCCAGCTCTTCCTCCAACGTCTGGATCTGATGGCTGACCGCGGGCTGTGTGATCTTCAGAGAGCGTGACGCCTTGGAAAAATTCAGGTATTCCGCCACTGCGATGAAACATTCTAACTGTACTGTGTTCATAGACGAGCCTCCTGTGAAATATGATATAAAAAAATAATCGATATCTATAAAAGATATTTATTGATTATAGCACTTTTGAATTTCACATTCAATGAAATATGCGATAAAATTTCAGAGGACAGAAAATAAGGATGCGAACTGTTCGGGTGCGAACAAATATGACAGACTTACAGGAGGTGTGCCACAGAAATGACAGAAAGTTTCAGAACAGAAGAGCTGCTTTTCATGATGAAGAAGATCAGTCTGAATCTGACAGCACAGCTGGAACTGAATTTAAAAAGCAAAAGCATGACAGGTGTCCAGGTTTATTTTCTGGTCTACATACTGAGACATCACCCGAACGGTACATATCTTACGGAACTGTGCCATGAGATCGGAGTGTCGAAGGCAACGCTCTCGGCGTTGATCAAAAAGTTAAGAGAAAAAGAGTATCTTTATTTTCTTGCAGATCCGGACGACGTCCGGAAAAAGAAGGTGCTCCCTACGGCGAAACTGCTGGCGGAAGGGGACGAGTTCATGCGAAAGGCGGATCAGATGGAAGAAGAGATCTGCAGCGTGCTCGACCAGAAGGAGAAGGATCAGCTCTGGAATCTGGAGCAGAAGCTTATGACGCAGTTTGCCGGGATGGAACACGGTGAAAATAATGAAAAAAACAGACAGGAGGTATATCTACCGTGAGAAAAGTATTACAGCAGCTGGGAGAGTATAAGCGGGACACATTTCTCTGTATCGGCCTGACCGCTCTGGAAGTAGTCATGGAAATATTAATGCCCTTTGTCACAGCCATTATCATAGACAGAGGTCTTGAAGCCAGCAATCTTCCGGTTGTTTACCGGTACGGCGCCCTTATGGTGGGCATGGCGTTTCTCAGCCTGATCTTCGGCGCACTTGCCGGAAAAAATGCAGCGAGCGCCTCGTCCGGACTGTCGGCGAACCTGCGTGAAGCGATCTACGCCAACATCCAGACGTTTTCATTTTCAAATATCGACAAATTCAGCGTTCCGGGTCTTGTTACCCGAATGACTACAGATATCACCAACGTGCAGAACGCATTCATGATGGTGATCCGTGTTGCGGTCCGGGCGCCGCTGAACCTGATCTTCAGCTTTGCCATGTGCCTGATCATCAGCCCTCATTTAAGCGGAATGTTCCTGATCGCAGTCGTATTCCTTGTGATCGTCATCGGCTCGATCATGGTGGTCACATTGAAGATCTTCAGACAGGTCTTCCGCAGATACGATGACCTGAATGCCAGCGTACAGGAAAACGTGACGGCGATCCGCGTTGTCAAGGCATTTGTAAGGGAAGATTACGAGAATGTCAAGTTCTCCAAAGCATCAAAAATGCTCTATGATCTCTCTGTAAAGGCAGAGGGACTCCTTACGTTCAATAACCCGGCGATGATGGTGGCAGTCTACTTCTGCATCATCTCCGTATCCTGGCTCGGCGCACAGTTTATCGTCGGCGGATCACTGACGACAGGTGATCTGACCAGCCTCTTCAGTTACATCATGTCGCTGCTGATGAGCCTGATGATGCTCTCCATGGTGGTCGTTATGATCAGTATGTCCATGGCAAGTATCCGTCGTATCAGCGAGGTGCTGAACGAAAAGGCAGACCTGACGGATCCGGAGGATCCGGTGATGACCGTGGCGGACGGAAGCATCGATTTCAATAATGTGAATTTTTCCTACAAACACGGCAGCGGAAAGAACTCTCTGTCGGATATCGATCTTCATATCAAGAGCGGCGAGACCATCGGAGTGATCGGCGGTACCGGTTCCGGAAAGAGCAGTCTGGTCAACCTGATCTGCCGTCTGTATGATGTGGACGAGGGCTCTGTCTGTGTCGGCGGGGTGGACGTCCGCAAATATGATACGGAAGTCCTGCGAAATCAGGTGTCCGTAGTGCTTCAGAAGAATACCCTGTTCTCCGGTACGATCCTGGATAACCTGCGCTGGGGAAATCCGGACGCGACCGAGGAGGAATGCATCGAGGCATGCAAGGCGGCATGCGCGGATGAATTTATCGACCGGATGCCGCAGGGATATGAGACAAGGATCGAGCGGGGCGGCTCCAACGTTTCCGGCGGACAGAAACAGAGACTCTGTATCGCACGAGCCCTGCTGAAGAAACCGAAGGTGCTGATCCTGGATGATTCCACCAGCGCGGTAGATACGGCGACAGATGCAAGTATCCGTGCTGCCTTTGCAAAACAGATCCCGGGTACGACAAAGATCATCATTGCACAGCGTGTATCCAGTGTGGAAGCTTCCGACAGGATCCTGGTGCTCGATGACGGAAAGATCGACGCCTTTGATACTCATGAAAATCTGCTTAAGAGCAATGCAATATACCAGGAAATCTACAACTCACAGCTCGAAGGCAGCGGCGACTTCGATCAGCCGGCCTGAGTCAGAAAGGAGGAAAACTGATCTATGAGTGATAAGATGAATGAGAAAAAATCAGAGTCCCGTGGAAATACAGCTATGAAACTGATCAGCCGGGTCATCCGATATATGCTTCATTATTATAAATATCTGTTCCTGCTCGTGATCGTCTGCATCCTGATCAACGCCGTCACAACCGTCGTCGGCGCCACTTTTCCGCAGACGCTGGTAGATGATTACATCACACCGATGCTGGCGAGCGGATCCAGAGATTTCAGCGGACTTGCCGCAGATCTGGTGCGCCTTGCCTGTATCATGGCAGTCGGCGTGGTCGCGGCATTTGCCTATAACCGGATCATGGTCAATGTGAGCCAGGGAACGATGCTCCATCTGAGGGATGACCTGTTCCGCAGGATGGAATCCCTTCCGATCAAATATTTTGACACACACGCACACGGCGATATCATGTCCGTGTACACAAACGATGTGGATACGCTGAGACAGCTGCTGAGCCAGAGTATCCCGCAGATCATCAACTCGGTGATCACCATGGCGGCGACACTGGTCACGATGATCGTCCTGAACCCGGCGCTGACAGTGATCTCCATCCTGACCGCTGTGGTCATGCTCCTTGTGACATCCAATTTCTCGAAGCTGTCGGGAAGATATTATATCCGCCAGCAGATCGATCTGGGAGCTGTGGACGGCTTCATCGAGGAGATGCTGGACGGCCAGAAAGTTGTCAAGGTATTCTGCCACGAAGAAGCGGCAATGAAAGACTTCCACGAAGTAAATGAGAGACTGAGAAACAGTACCAACAAGGCTAACCGCTACGCCAACCTGCTCATGCCGATCAACGCCAACATCGGCTGGATCAGCTACGCGCTGGTTGCGATCGTCGGAGCTATTCTGGGCATCAACGGACTTGCCGGAGTTACTATCGGTACAGTGGTCACATTCGTAGGACTGAACAAGAGCTTTACGAACCCGATCACTCAGGTAAGCCAGCAGATCAACTTCGTTGTCAATGCGGCAGCCGGAGCGCAGCGTGTATTTGACCTGATGGATCAGACTCCGGAAGTGGATGAAGGATATGTGGAACTGGTCAATGCAAAAGAGGATGAGAACGGCAACCTGACCGAATCTCCTGTCAGGACCAACATCTGGGCATGGAAACATCCCCACAAGGCGGAAGGAACCGTGACCTATACAAGGCAGGAAGGCGGCGTTGTCTTCGACGATGTGGATTTCGGATACAATGAAGACAAGATCGTCCTTCACAATATCAGCCTTTACGCAGAGCCGGGACAGAAGATCGCCTTTGTCGGCGCGACCGGCGCAGGTAAGACGACCATCACAAACCTGATCAACCGTTTCTACGATATCGCGGACGGCAAGATCCGTTACGACGGAATCAATATCAATAAGATCAAAAAGCCGGATCTGAGAAGATCACTTGGAATGGTGCTTCAGGACACCCATCTGTTTACCGGAACCGTCATGGACAATATCCGTTATGGTAAACTGGACGCTACAGATGAAGAATGTATTGAGGCGGCGAAGCTGGCAAATGCAGACGGATTTATCCGCCGTCTGCCCGATGGATACAACACAATGCTGACCGGCGACGGAGCCAACTTAAGCCAGGGGCAGAGACAGCTCCTTGCCATCGCCCGGGCGGCTGTTGCGGATCCGCCGGCGCTGATCCTGGATGAGGCGACGTCCTCCATCGATACCCGTACCGAGAAGCTGGTGCAGGCAGGTATGGACGCCCTGATGAAAGGCCGTACCACATTTGTCATTGCCCATCGTCTGTCCACAGTCAAGAACTCTGACTGTATCATGGTCATGGAGCAGGGCCGCATTATCGAGCGCGGTACTCATGACCAGCTGATCGAGGCGAAAGGAAAATACTATCAGCTGTATACAGGAAATTTCGCGGATTAGAAAATAGTGAGAATAATGTAACGGATTAAAAAGGCTCTGTCCCTCCGAATTGGAGAGAACAGAGCCTTTTTGATCTGCATTTTCAGATAAAAATTCCGAAGAGAAGTTCAGGTACAGTGCCGGAAGGACCGGTCCGTGATGATCCGCGCGCAGATCAGTCCCAATGGCAGCATCATGATGATCAGCAGCGCAGAGACAAGCCACGGTGCGGAGAGTGTCAGGGACATCTCACCGATATTGTAGACCGCCCGGTACAGATAGAGTCCCGGAACCATGATGACGATGGAAGGAACCGTGACCGAGATTCGTGGAAAACCAAGCCGTTTCATGAGAGCCGAGGCAAGGAGACCTGCGGTCAGGGCGCCCAGGAAGGCGGCCACTGTCGCGGGGCAGCCTGCAAGGTCGACCAGCTCCAGTCTCAGTGTATTCGCCACTGCGCCGATCAGGGCAGCAGAGCAGGCAAGGCGGAAGGGACTGTTAAACATGATAGAGAATCCAAAGACTCCTACAAAGCTTGCCACCAGCCGCAGCAGCAGATGCAGTGCCGGTGAGAGCGCCAGATCCGGGAAATCCGCCGGCTTCAGGTTCAGGATCATTGCCATGACCCAGGCCGTGATGGTGGCGTTCACTACGATGATCACGGCGTAGGCAAGTCTCTCGAGTCCGGAACGCATATCCAGCTTTGCCAGGTCGATGCCGCTGGTGATGAACGGAAAGCCGGGAATGATGAACAGCATGGCGCAGATATATCCCGCCTCATGTTCCCCGGGAATGTGGAAGATCATCTCTCCCAGCCGCAGTGCGGCTACATAAGCGAGACATCCCAGAGCAACGGAGAGGATCGTGCACATATATAGCGTATAGTGTCGTTTGATCAGTGCTGCCCGCAGGAAATTACCCGCTCCTGCTCCGATGAAAGCGCAGATCATTTCAACAGGACCGCCTCCGAGGAGAAAAGTAAAGGCTGCACAGGCGAAAGCAGCGGCAAGCCCCAGCTTCGGCGGAGTATACAGTCCTTTGAGCTTCTGGATCTCGTCCAGTTCCGACTGAAGCTGCTCGCCGGATTTATGAACTCCTTCCTTTGGAAATTTCTTTACGAAACGTTCCAGTTTGTCCAGTTTCAGTGTGTTTACCCCCGTGTTGTTCAGCGCCAGAGAGTTGGTGAAGGTCTTGTGACCGTCGAAACAGGTGTACACGATCGTCATCAGACCGATGCTGGCGGTGCATGTGACGCCCAGGCTTTCGGACAGCTGGTTCATC
This sequence comes from Candidatus Mediterraneibacter norfolkensis, assembly GCA_019120615.1. Classification (GTDB taxonomy): domain Bacteria; phylum Bacillota; class Clostridia; order Lachnospirales; family Lachnospiraceae; genus Mediterraneibacter; species Mediterraneibacter norfolkensis. The sequence goes on along the minus strand of DWUT01000129.1, from coordinate 380 downwards.
GCGCTCCTGACCCGCCATGCTCCGGTGCCGCAGGAGAGGAGCATCAGACCAACTCTTCCGATCAGCGCAGCCTTTACAGGAACACTCGCCTCCGTGATCGGTTTGTCTTTTACATGTCCGGTGTAGTCATGCCAGTAGATATCCATATGATTCGGGATAATATTATCTTTTACCATAGCGATTCCTTTCGATAACTGTAAGTGCTTGTTGACAGGTTTGTTTCAATTATATTTTTTCCATGTAACAGTATAGTAAGAATTGTCGAAAAGTCAAGAAGAAATGGTTAGTCATAGTAGATGGGACGCAGCTTTACTGTTTGGCAAAAAGCTGGCAGCCAGGCAGGGTTGTTTCATGAATAAAAATTAAATATGGAGAATCCC
>DWUT01000128.1 GCA_019120615.1 Candidatus Mediterraneibacter norfolkensis | reverse complement strand
CTTTATCTGTGCGGTTATGCCGCGCCGGGCGTCAAGCGTCTCCCGGATGCGCGTCTTTATGGCCTCCGAATCAAAATTTACATTGGTAATGGTGGTAAAGAGATTCTGCGTAATGAGCTCATTGATATGCGCAGGCACTTCCGTGCCTTCGGAACGCAGCCGCACCGCCGCAGCCGCAAGCCCTTTTGTTGCATACACAAGCAGATCCTGGAGAGCAGCAGTCTCCGGCGTCTTGCCGCACACACCCATTTTGGTGCAGCCGGAGCAGCCGGCGGTCTCCTGACATTGATAGCAGAACATATTCTGGTTCATATAAGATTTCCTCCTCTATGTTTTTATACGGACTGTCGATTGACTTTACGGGTATACTATAGTAGATTTAAAACAACAAATCTGTTGTTAAGACAACAAAAAGGAGAAAATTTTAAGATGAATTATCAGTTTCTGTCCCGGACAGCTCTGTTCTGCGGCATACAGCCGGAAGAGATGAAAACGATGCTCTCCTGCCTGACAGCGGAAGCGCAGACCTATGAAAAAGGGGAAATGATTTACCGGGCCGGTGACGCGGCTGCTTCCCTGGGAGTGGTACTGGAGGGAAAGGTCCTGATCGAACATGATGATATCTGGGGAAATACCACGGTGCTGGACAGCGTCCTGCCGGGCCAGATTTTCGCCGAGACCTATGCCTGCACGCCAGGCGAGCCTCTGATGGTAAACGTGGAAGCGGCGGAAGAGTCGCAGATTCTTTTCCTGAACGTCAGCCGGGTACTCCGCAGCTGCACCCATGCCTGTGCCTTTCATGGAAAGCTGATTCGGAACTTGCTGGCCCTTTCCGCTCAGAAAAATCTGAACTTGTCCCGGAAGATTTTTCATACGGCTTCCAAATCGATCCGCGGCCGGCTGACGGCCTATCTGTCGGATCAGGCTGTCAGGAGCGGAAGCAGCAGTTTTACCATTCCCTTTAACCGGCAGAAGCTGGCCGACTATCTGAATGTGGATCGGAGCGCCCTGTCCGCGGAGCTTGGGAAAATGCAGCGGGAGGGGCTGCTCAGAGTAAAGAAGAACCTGTTTGAGATCATGAAGGAATCCAACGGATAATACAATAATACTGCAGTATGACAATATAGCAATACAGCAATACAAAAATACAGAAATACAGAAATACAGAAGCGCGGGAAGCGCCCTAGGCGGCGGGCGCTCCGGCGTACCTTTTATAGGGATGCTTCAGAAAGCCTTTATAAAAGATAAATCCCAGCAGCGTGGTTAGAATCTCCGTGCAGGGGAAGGTAAGCCAGAACCAGGTCAGTCCAAACCGGGAAAACAGAAATCCCAGGGGTACAAAGAGCACTACTGTGCGCACAATGGTCAGAAGCGAGCTTTTGAGTCCCTGGCCTACTGCCTGAAAGAAAACAGGGAAGGTAAGAGACGTGACCATGGGTACAAAGCTCAGTCCGATAAAATGGAACCCAAGCTGTCCGATTTCCACGACCCGTTCATCAGAGGTAAAGACTCTCAGCATGGGCCCGGGAACCGTCTCAAAGCAGAGAACGCCCACAAGCATCAGAGCCGCTCCAAACAAGACGGCGGTGGTCAGAGTCTTTTTGCAGCGGCTGATGTTCCTGGCCGCGTAGTTAAAGCTGATGACCGGCACAATGCAGGTCTGCATGGCGCCCAGCGGTATGAAGAAAAAGGTCTGCCATTTATAGTAGAGGCCGAGGGCAGTCACCGCCTGATCAGAGAAACCGGACAGAATCAGGTTCAGGCCCAGGATGTAAAAGGTATAGGCCGACTGCATGAGAATATTCGGAATGCCCAGAAGGAAGATCTCCCGGACGCGCCGGGGATAGCGATGCCGGGCGGGCGATTTCCGGAAGCTCTTTTTCATCACGATAAGAGCCGCCACGATCTGTCCTGCCACCGTGGCGATGGCAGCGCCCGAGATGCCAAGCTCCGGCAGGCCGAACATGCCGAAGATCAGCAGCGGGTCGAAGACTATATTAGTCAGGGCTCCCGCGATCTGGGCCAGCATCGGCGTCTTCATATCACCGGAGGCCTGCAGAACCTTCGTCCAGATGCTTTCCAGAAACAGACCGAAGCTGAACAGGCAGACGATACGCCCGTATGCGGTGATATCCCGAATGACTTCCGGGGAGTTCGTGGACATCCTGGCATAAGCCGGTAGGAAGAACCAGCAGGCAAGGGCAAAGACAGCCCACATTCCCACCGCCAGCGGCGTGCCGACGCCCGCGAACTCATCCGCTTCCTCCGTTTTTCCCAGGCCAAAGCGGGCAGCCATGGCCGTATTGATGCCTACGCCGGTTCCCACTGCCAGAGCGATCATCAGAAGCTGGAGCGGGTAGATGATGGAGAGGGCCGTCAGGCCCGATTCGGCGTAGCGGCCTACGAACAGACTGTCCACGATATTATAGAGCGCCTGAATGAGCTGTGCCAGCATGACAGGCGGCGCGATTTTGAGTAATATTTTTGATATCTTCTCCTGGCCGAAGAACTGGGATTCTGAAAGTGTGCGTTCCATTTTTCTTCTGTAACTCCCTCGATGTTTATTTCCGCGGGCAGCGAGCCAAGCGGATGCGTTTACGCATCCATTTGGCGAACGCCGCTATGATTATCCTATAAAAATATATTGCGGCGGGTGTGGGTTGTCAATATGGAAATTCCGCGGATACTGAGGAGTGATTGTGGAGGAAATAAATATCTGGCGGAGACCTCGTGGAAGGGAAAAGACGGAGGGAAAAGGTGGAAGAAACAAAGCAGATTTGGTATAATTCAGGGAAAGAGACTGTTTAAAAGGTACAGAATAAGCGGGGAGATAAAAATACCAGAAGAGGGTGTATGTCAGTGCAGAAAACATTGGAGTATTACAACAGAAACGCCCGGGAATTCGCAGAAGGAACGTCTGGCGTGGATTTTTCCGGGATTCAGAACCGCTTTCTGTCTCATCTGCCGGAGGGAGCGCTGATTCTGGACTTCGGCTGCGGTTCCGGAAGGGATACGAGATATTTTCTGGGAAAGGGATTCCGGGTGGAGGCGGCCGACGGTTCCGAAGAGCTGTGCCGGCTGGCCAGCGTATACACGGGAATCCCGGTGAAACAGATGCTGTTTCAGGAACTGGAGGAGACGGAAAAGTATGATGGAATCTGGGCCTGTGCTTCTATACTTCATCTGAGACGGGAGGAGCTTCCGGAAGTTTTCAGGAAAATGTACAGGGCATTGAAGCCGGGGGGTATCCTGTATGTCTCTTTCAAATACGGTGATTTTGAAGGAGAGCGGAACGGGCGGTATTTTACAGATATGACAGAAGAGACGGCTGAAGAGCTGCTGGAAAGCGTGCCGGAACTGAAGATAAAAGAACGCTGGGTGACAGGAGATGTCAGAGCGGGAAGAGGTGCTGAAAAATGGCTGAATATGATCCTCAGAAGGTCGGATACCTGCTGGAGGTAGGAGAAGAATATCACAATGCGCTGGATATGGAAGGCTTTTCGCGGATGATGCAGAGCCCTTCTTATTGCTATAAATTTTACTGGCTGGAAGCGATCGTGAAGCTGATTTCTGAAAATAAGGAGGAGGTCTCTTATCATGAAATTATCGATGAGATGATCGCAAACGCCTGGTATTCTGTGCTGGAATTTCATGTGCATCTGAGCGGCCTCTGGGCAGACGGGGAGATCCGGGATAACCTTGAGAAAGCGGTTTTGAAGCTCCACCGCCTAAGCCATCTGCCTGCAAATGCTTCGAAAATAGAAATCAAAAATCAAATCCAGAGATTTGAGAAAGAACTGCATCCGGAAAAGATGTTTCTGACTCAGAATGTACCCTATAAAGCCCTGTCGGGATTTGCAAATAAGGGAGAAGAACGCATTGATTTGAACAGCAGTGCCGGAGTTATGATGACCTACTACAATCGAATCAATGCTCTGTCACCGCTCCCTTATACGTTCGGAGAACAGAAAGGGCTGGATCGGAAAATCAGATTTCATGGGCTGTGGATACAGATGATACAAGAGCATATGGTTTCGATTCTGGGGTGGATTCAGTATGAAAAGGTCCGCTGGCTGCAGACTGTGAACCCAGAGGTTCCTGGTCTGGTCTACAAGCTGGCCCCTATGGATGAGAAGATGAGGAAGCTTTCCCATGTCCGGAAGCTGTGGGATGGGATTCTGGATATGACGCAAATCATAGACGTTTTTCGAGAAGAGCCTGTGAAAAAGGAAGATTATGAGGTGGATCATTTCATTCCCTGGTCCTTTGTCATGAACGATGAGCTTTGGAATCTGATGCCGATGGATTCTGCCCTGAATGGAATAAAGAGCAACCGGCTGCCGAGGTGGGATGCCTTCTTCCGGAAATTTGCGGCGAATCAGTATATCATGTATGAACTGGTACAGGAGAAGCCTGGAATACGGAAGCTGTATGAGATGTGCTACCGGGATAATCTGCACTCTATCTGGGCCAGTCAGGAACTGTACCGGAAGGGAAATTCCAGGGAAGAGTTTTATGGGATACTGGAGAGAAATATGAGGCCGGTGTATGATTCGGCCAGGAGGCAGGGGTATGAGGTGTGGGAAAATCATATTGCTGGGAGCAGAGGCAAAGGGATATAATAAAGAATATCAAGAATTCAGCCACGGAAATTTTTGAAAAAATATATGAAAATTATGCGAAACACTTATGAGAAACGTGAGAAGATGTATATGAGCAAATTGCAGGATTCTATTATCGAACTAAATAAAGGGTTTGCGACAGCATTTATTGATTATTCCTTGAACTCCAACTTGGCTTACCGTCCAGAGTTTATTTCAAATAATTACCGGCAGGGGAGAAAGGTGCTGGTTTCTATTGAAGAAGAACTGGCGCGCTGCGATGAGTTCTGCATCAGCGTTGCTTTTATTACAAAAGGCGGAATTACGCCATTGCTGCAAATTTTAAAAGAGCTGGAGAATAAAAATATTCCTGGAAAGATTCTGACCACAGATTATCTGATGTTTAGTGAACCCGCTGCGCTGGAAACATTGGCAGCATTGAAAAATATCGAATTGAAAATGTTCATGTCTAATCAGGAGACTGGCGGGTTTCACACAAAGGGATACATTTTCCGGAAAGAGGAAATATACCGAATCATTATCGGCAGCTCCAATATGACATTAAAGGCTGTCACCAAAAATCGCGAATGGAATACAAAGCTTGTTTCCGCCGGACAGGGAGAAATTACACAGCAGATATTGTCGGAATTTGATGAGCTCTGGAAAGATACGCAAAGTCTTCCCTATACAGAATTTATTGAAAAGTATCGGCAAGCGTATCAGAAAGAAAAGCTGATACGAAAGCAGAAGAAACAGGCTTTGCAGGAAGATATTGTAGATTTGGCTCAATATACATTAGAGCCCAATAAAATGCAGGTGGCTTTTGTAGAAAACCTGATGAAAATGCTGCGTAAAAATATGGATCGAGCTTTGCTGTTGAGTAGCACCGGAACAGGAAAGACGTTGGCTTCAGCCTTTGCGCTTCGAGAAATGAATCCTAAGAGAGCCTTGTTTCTTGTGCATAGGGAGCAGATTGCAAAACAGGCAATGAAAAGCTATCGATTGGTATTTGGAAGCTCAAGGAGTTATGGTTTGCTTTCAGGCACAAGTAAGGACATGGATCAGGAGTTTCTCTTTGCTACTATGCAGATGATGTCAAAGCCAGATATCTATATGCAATTCTCGAAAGATGCATTTGATGTGATCGTTTTGGATGAATGCCATCATGCCGGTGCGGAAAGCTATCAGCGAATCATGGGGTATTTTACGCCAAAATTCTGGCTGGGAATGACTGCAAGTCCAGATACAAACAATTATGATATATATTCCATTTTTAACCATAATATAGCCTATGAGATTCGACTGCAGCAGGCTTTAGAAGAGGATTTACTATGTCCATTTCATTATTTTGGTATTACGGATTTGGAGATTGATGGGGAAGTCTTTGATGATAATGCTGGGATCAGGAATTTCTCAAAGCTTGTTTCAGACGCCCGAGTGGATTACGTCATTGAACAGGCAAATTATTATGGCTTTAGTGGAGAACGTGTAAAGGGCTTGATATTCTGCAGAAGAAAAGAAGAAGCCTGGGAGCTGTCACGCAAATTTAATGAGAGGGGCTATCGGACAGCGGCTTTGACAGGCGATGATAGTCCAAATCGGAGAGAAGAGATTATTTCACGATTAACAGATGATGAAAATGTAGAGCGCCAGTTGGATTACATACTGACAGTAGATATTTTTAATGAAGGTGTAGATATTCCTGAAATCAACCAGGTAATCATGCTTCGGCCAACACAGTCTCCAGTTGTTTTTATTCAGCAGTTGGGACGCGGCCTGAGAAAAAGTGAAGGGAAAGAATATGTCGTAATTCTTGATTTTATTGGAAACTACATGAATAATTTTATGATTCCAATTGCATTGTCCGGCGATCGAAGCTATAACAAAGACTCCATGCGCCGTTATGTGCGTGAAGGAGCTCGGGTGATTCCCGGAAGCTCTACAATACATTTTGATGAGATTTCTAAAAAACGGATCTATGCCTCAATAGATGCAGCCAGAACCAATGACATGAAACTCTTGAAGGAGTCCTATTTTTCCTTGAAGTATAAGCTGGGAAGGATTCCGACTATCGGCGAATTCAGAGAATACGGTTCCATTGACATTACGAAAATATTTGAAAAATGCGGCTCTTATCATAACTTTTTGAAAAAGTATGAAGAAGATTATCAGGTACATCTGACAAAAGAACAGGAAACAGTTCTAGAATATTTTTCAAAAAAGCTGCTTGCTTATAAAAGAGTCCAGGAATTGGCGCTTTTGCAGCATCTGCTAGAACGAAAAGACAGACTTTTACGTTATGGTGAATTCCTTAAGAAGTATCAGGTAAGACTTACAGAGCAAATGGAAGAGTCTGTGGTTCGAAATCTGCGAAATGAATTTCCAAAAGAAGAGGAAAGAAAAAGATATTCAGTTTGTGTTCTGATTGAGCCTGATAAAAATGGCGGATATCGTTTGACAAAATCTTTTCAGCAGATGTTATCAGATGAGAACTTTCGTAAGATGATAGAAGAGCTCCTGGATTTCGGAATCTCTCAGTATCAGGAGAAGTATGCAGATACTTATCGTGACACAAGCTTTGTACTTTATCAGAAATATACCTATGAGGATGTGTGCCGTTTACTGAACTGGAAGAAAAATATGAATGCTCAGAATATCGGTGGTTATTTCTATGATACCGACACTAAAACACTTCCGGTATTTATCAATTATCATAAAGCGGAGGATGCGATTGCCTATGAGGATCGTTTTGTATCGGAAAACTATCTGATTGCACTTTCAAAGCATCCCAGAAAAGTCACTTCAGGCGATGCAGACCATATTTATAAGAGAACAGAAGCAGATAAAAATAATAGGATATTCTTGTTTGTGAGGAAAAATAAGGATGATAATGAGGCAAAGGAGTTCTATTTCCTGGGTGAAATATTTGCGGAAAATACTCCTCGTCCTATTCGTATGGAAAAGACAAAGGATGATGCTTTTGAAATCGATTACCGTCTGGATGTACCGGTGAGAAGTGATATTTACGATTATATAGTGAGTGATTAATTTAAAAAGATTGGAGAACAGAGAAGATGAAAACGATTCGGGTTGTAGCAGCGGTTATTCGAAAAGATGATAGGATTTTTGCCACGCAGCGAGGTTATGGAGAATTTAAGGACGGGTGGGAATTTCCTGGCGGAAAGATTGAACAAGGAGAGACTCCACAGCAGGCATTAGTCCGTGAAATCCGAGAAGAACTAGAGACAGAAATTCGGGTAGGGGATTTGATTGACACGATAGAATATAATTATCCGACATTTCATTTGTCAATGGATTGCTTTTGGTGCGAGATTGTGGAGGGCAGTCTGGAGCTGAAGGAGCATGAGGCGGCGAAGTGGCTGGATAGGGAAAGTCTGTATACGGTGGATTGGCTGCCGGCGGATGTTGGATTGGTGGAGAAGATTAAAAATAAACTAGACGAAAACAGTAACTATGTAGAATGAGATTTTATCAAGAAATAAAAAGAGAGGAAAATAAGATATGGTTTATAACCAGTACCCATATAATATTTATAATCCAGACTATTTAAAGAATGTCTCTTTGCAAATGCTTCAGGCTAGAATGCAATTAGAAGCACAGAACAAACATTTTGAACAGCAAATGAAAATAAAAGATATGGTTAAGGCAATTTCTGATTATTGTGAAGCCGCAAGAGAAATAGAGCCTCAATATTGGCAGGAGGCAACGGCAGCTTGTGTGGCAGAAATAGGTCGCCAGATTTCTATAGATCTGCAAAGAGAAAGAGGATATACTCAGCGATAAGGAATGAATTTAAGTGGGTGGAGCAATGAAAAGTAAGCTGATTGTGATGGAGTATTTCATACAGTTCATACTTCCTTCGTTGTGAATTTTATGATACAAATAACATAACGTTTCTTGCTGGAGAAGCTGCATCAGGAAAAACCGCAGTCTTTTCTTTTATAAAAGAGTATATGGAAATCAATTCAACATTTATCTGCCTGAATTATCTTGATTATCAGAAAGATATAAAAGATATTATAAGCCATACAAAAGACAAATGATAGTCATAGTCAATGCAGATATTTTATTAGATGATGAAACCAGAAAACAAACCTTGTTAGATGACTAAAAATCAATATTTGAATATAGACCTTAACCACCAAAATCTGTTTGCACCAAAACATTTATTTGAGCTTGTAAGTAAACCGCAGGGAGAACAGACAGAATTTGAAATTGAACCCTTCTTATGAACCATATTAAGGAACAATATTTTACCGAAAGCAGCTTTCCGAATCGGAGGGATGTTTCTGGTTTTTGGGAATTGATAGAATTGGTAATAGGTCGTCATTACCTCTTTTTAAGATTGTAATCCATCCAATCGCGTTTTTCCATGAACGGATTAATCCGATTTCATGCGTTCATTCCATAATTTTCTATTTGCATTAATATCACATACCCTAAGTGGGACATAGAGTAGTTTATATCATGAGCCTAACATGGAGATATTATTCATGTAGATAAATGACTTTACATTACAAGAGAATGTGAAGGATTTCTTCGCTGGGCTGACGGAAGGGATCATATGCTTGTGGGAAAGTCAAAGGGATAATTTTAAAGCAGATATGGGAGGGGTTTACATGCTTTCATCCCGGAGCGATGGGAGCAATGGGAACGGATACCGTGCGCCGTGGAAATACCTACTCTGGAGGAAGGGTCGAAGAAAGATGGCAGGGAGGATTGGATGTAGCATTACTTCATAGATAAAAATTACAAAGAATTGTGTTTCGACATTTTTCTTGCTATAATCGAAAATAGATTAATATAGGTAGGGAGGTTTCGACATGATAAAAAAGATTCATGTTATAAAGTATAGAAAACTCGAGAATATGGATTTAGAGTTATCTAAGGGAATAAATGTGATTTCTGGAACTAATGGTACCTGCAAAACTTCTCTGCTGCATATCGTAAGTAATGCGTATCAAGCGGTAACCAAGAAATGTGAGTGGCTTCAAGACCCTTCGTGCTTAGATGTTATTAGACAGATCAATAGCTCAACAAATCCTAAAATTGAAGCACTCACAAAAGGTGATAAAACATATAACGATCCAGCTAACGGAATTAAAGGGACACTTTTTTCTGTTGAGTATTATGGACATGCCTCTTTGGAATTTAGAAAGCATAATTCTAAACTTAACAATAGATATGCTGTAAAACCCTGGTATCGTCCAGGAACAACAGAAAAGCTTCCCTTTTGTCCGGTAATATATCTTGGTTTGACTAGGTTGTATCCTTTTGGAGAATATCTTAATGATGAGGCTGTTGAGAAGTTAAAGAAGAATTTACCGCCTGAATATCAGGAAGAGATTGTGGTTATTTATCAACGCCTAACTGGAATTAGTATTTCATCTGTCAGTCCGCAGAAGATGGGTGATATTAAAACAAGAGCAGATTTTGAAAGTGATAAGGCTGGCATTGATTCAAATACAATCTCTGCTGGAGAAGATAATCTCTTTATAATTATAAGTGCATTGGTTTCACTACGTTATTATTATGAAAATATTGTAAGTAATAATGA
>DWUT01000127.1 GCA_019120615.1 Candidatus Mediterraneibacter norfolkensis | reverse complement strand
CGCTTACAATCCCGGAATGTGCCTTTTGGCACTTCCGGTGATTGCGCGGTGACGGCTCCAAAAGGATACAGAAAAGATATAAATATCCTGTATAATATGATCAAAGAAGAGGGAAGAACGTATCGGAGAGGGGGAGACAAAAATGAGGATACTGATCGTGGAGGATGACTGCTTTCTGGCGGAAGCGGTAAGCGATTACTTTTCAGCAAAGGGGTGGCAGACAGAGGAAGCGCATGACGGAAACAGTGCTCTTGAGATGGCGGCATCCGGAAACTGGCAGATGATCCTTCTGGATGTGATGCTGCCCGGAATGGATGGATTTTCTGTGTGCAGAGAGATAAGGCGGAGCAGTGACGTACCGGTGTTTTTTATTACGGCGAGAGTGCTGGAAGCGGACGAACTGAACGGATATGCGGTCGGCGCTGATGATTATGTGACGAAACCGTTTTCCCTTCCTGTACTCTATGCAAAAGTAATGGCGATGATGGGACGGATCCGGGGCGGGAGGCCTGAGGAACGGGTCCGAAGAGGCGACGTGGAAGTGGATGCGGGGACGAGAAAGGTGTATGTACAGGGGAAAGAACGGTTCCTGCCGCCAAAGGAATTTGAAATGCTGCTTTTTTTCCTGGAAAATCCAAACCGGACTTTTACAAGAGAACAACTGCTCATCCGTTTCTGGGGATATGACTTTGACGGAAATGAGAGAGTGGTGGACAATCATATCAAAAAGCTGCGCAAGGCGCTGGCAGGAAGCGTCTGCGTGATACGCACTGTGCGGAAATCCGGATACAGAATGGAGGTGCCGTCATGAAAAAGGAGAAGAAAAAGATCCGCTATACGCCTTCGGGTGTGATGAAGAAATTTGTTCTGGTCTTTGTGGCGTTGTATATGGGGATCATGGGGGCGGCAACGTATCTTGTGCAGGAGAAATTTGTGCAGGATCACCAGGAGGCACTTCAGAGCTTAAGCGACGATATAAGGTGGATTCAGACTCAGCTGGCGCAGGAGGCTTCGGACGACGGCATAAGCATTGGCCGGGAGTGGGTCGGAAATACGATGGACTATATCCTTGCCGTGAATGCGGGGGCAGGGGAACTGCCGTATATGCTCTGGTCCGGCGCTGTGTGGGATGAGGACGGAGACAAGATCGCGGAGAGCGGACCGGTATATACAATGATGCCGGGAGATGAGAATGAAAACGGGCCTCTGGTTTGGAGGCTGGATGAATGGCTTACAGAGGAAGAACTGGACCAACTGGCAGAATATGACGCGAAGACAGGAAGAAGCATGAGCGTCTATGAGCAGGAGGAGTGGATGGAGTATCAGGAGAACGCGAGCATGGACCGAAACGGAGAACCGGCGGAGATCACTGTCCTGCGTGAAAGCTGGAGAAAGGCGACTCAGGAAGAGGCAGAAAACTGGATTGGCAAAATGATGACCATAGACAATGAACAGAGCTATATCTGCGAGAACTCCGAAGAAGTATGGTCGTGGGAGAATCCCGATGCGGCAAAAGGCAGAAAAGAACTTGGAGTTGGAAATCTGAGTTTCCCGGCGCAGTCTCAGGGGAAAAGCTGCTGGAAGGAATGGAAGAAGGACGAGTATCTGACCGGATTTCCGGATCAGATCCAGGGCGGCTATAACACTGAAGGGACCGAGTATACCGAGTACGCTGCGGACAAAGTTGATTCTGAGGTGACGATCCCGCTCCTGTTCGGGGATGCGGACAGCGGATCCGGTGTCCAGACGTGTACGATGAAGTTTCGGATGACATCCCATTCATGGCTGGCAGCTCTGGACTATATGAAATATGTATATGTGAGCGGGGCGCTCCTTCTGCTCGTATGTATCCTGATCGTGTGGCGGACTCTTGAGAAGAGCTATCGGAAAAGCGCGCAGGCCGAGGCATACCGCCGGGACTTCACAAACGCTATGGCACATGAGATGAAGACTCCGCTGAGTGTGATAAGAGGATTTTCAGAGAACCTGAAAGAGAACCCGGATACGGGGAAGAGAGAATACTATCTGGACCAGATCATCGGGCAGACAGAGGAAATGGACAACACGGTGAAAGAGATGATCCAGGTCTCAAAGCTGGACAGTGATGAACTGAATATACAGAAAGAAAAGATTTCCCTTCGCGGTCTCCTTGAACAGGAGACGGAGCGGATCGCGCTGAGGACAGAAGAGAGGCGGATCCGGGTAGAGATCCGATGTGATGAAAATGCAGAGGTGGAAGGAGACAGGAAAATGCTGGAGAAAGCCTTCCGATGCCTGCTGGACAATGCGGTCAGCTACAACCGGGATGAAGGGGGGATACGGATCAACGCGGACCGGGAGAAATGCGTGATCGCCAATACCGGGGAACAGATGCCGGAGGAGGAACTTCCCCATGTCTGTGAAATGCTGCGCAGAGGCGGCAGGGAGAGCAGGGAACGAGCGTCCAGGGAGAGACATCTCGGAATGGGCCTGTATCTGGCGGACCGAATCTTCCGTCTGCACGGGATGGAACTGAAGGTTGAGAATACGGCGGAGGGCGTGCAGGTGAGTGTGAAGTGGTGAGAGGATGGCGAAATGGAGAGAGAAAAGGGCGGTGAAATCAGACGCTAATGTTTGAAAAAAAGGGTGAGAAAAAGCTGAAAAAAGTAAAGACTAGGGCTGTTTCACGAAAAATTATAAAGAACTGAATAGACAT
>DWUT01000126.1 GCA_019120615.1 Candidatus Mediterraneibacter norfolkensis | reverse complement strand
TGTTGGAGTTTCTTATTTTAACTAGCACAACAGGTTAAATTATGAAATATTTTAAGGTTACAGTTCCGTTGAGTTTATTCATTGGATATCTGTCCGAAGCGGACGGCGATATTCAGATGAGAAAGTTCCGGATATCTGGTATCCGGGATATGAAATGAAAATGGAACATATCAGATATGGCGGCAGTACTGTGCAGTACTGCTGTCTGTGGATAATATGATAGCACAGGCAGCAGGCAAAGACAATGGAAATTTGTGCGCCACAGCATTGAGAGCCGTTGAAGGGGAGTGGAATCGCTGATATAATGAGGATACGACAGTTATTTTCGGAGGAGAGTAACAAAATGAAGGTAAATAAATATGTATGCGGAGCGGTGAGACAGTTCTCTCTCTGGTTTGCGAAAGGGACACTGGGCTACCCGCTTCTGAAAGAGATTGATTATGTCGGTGAGATCATGAAGGAAGAAAGCAGCTTTGTGGAGCAGGCATATGCTGTTTTTATGAATAATCTTGAACTGGATGAGGATGGAAGCGTTGTGAATTATAAATACTGTGAGAACAGAGCGGCACAGTATATCCGCAGATATTTTGACCGGAACTATGAAATTGTTCCGCCAATCGAGCCCTGGGAGTACAAACTTCATCCGGTCAGCAGAGATTCTTATATGGACTGAGAATATTCAAGATTATATGCTTCAAATATTTGGCGGAATGCATAAAGCTGTTTGCAGGAGGATATGGGTATGAAGCGAGAATTGGGAATTGTTATGAGTGTAATGAAAAATGCAGAAAAGGGTTATTAGGGAAAATCAAGCCGTATGGTTTTACAGAATTTGCAAGAAGATATGGTGAAGAATATTTTCTGGACTGCCTTGAAAGGAATGAGCAAAAAGGGATTATTTATCATCGAGAAGGCATAAACGGCGACTATGATGAGTTTGAGGACGTGGAAAGCCTGATAAGTTATATTAGAACAGGGAACAGGCACTTTTAAAAACCTGAATTTATCGTGGAGGGAATGGTATGGAGGAACTGCTGGCCTATACGATTTTGCGCTCTGAGGAATTAATATCAGAAGACGAATACAACAAATGGCTTGATGAATTGTTCCTCAGTCATCCCGAAAACGAGGATCTGCTCTGTTTAGAATGGGAAACGGACATAAAAAAAGCCATGCTCTATATGAAGACACATATTGACTACAATAATTTTAATCTTAATCTGTTCGGCAAAATTTTAATGAGTAAATTAGAGGAGATTTATACAAACTGCTCGGATATAAAATGGTTTGCAGATCGAATGTATGATCTTTGGAAAAATCTGCCGGAGAACATTCGGTATATAGAACCATTCCAGATGTTATGCTGCGCAGACGACCCTTTATCATGGGGAGAGGAAGAAGAAACAAGAAACATTTATGAGTGCATGTTGAACTACTATAAGAATTAAAACAAAGGAAGATCCAGAGAAGTTTTGAGGAAGCTGAGTTATGGGGAAACAGATAAACTATTATATGGGATTCAAAGATTTTATAAAGGTGGCTCAGTTTGCACTGGAGCTTGGCTGCGTGATATGCAGAGAGGAGAATAAGAAGATCATCTGCAGCGATCAGATTGATATTGTCACGCCATCTGTTAAACGGTATTTTTTCTATCTGCCGGAAGCAGGTGAACTGCATGTGCGGACAGAGAATGGAAGGGAAGAAATCGGAGGATATAACGCATCCGGAAATGTCCTGATCGAAGCCGGTTTTTCCTATGTAAAACACGATAGAAAAACGATAACAAGAGGAAGACTGTTTTCAATCACCGGTTATTATGATGAGTCCGGGAACTGGATGGGGCGACCGGAATGTGTGAAAAAAGCCTATGACAAGATCGCGCGAAAAGTCAAAAAAACAGCTCCTTTTACGGAAATTGCAGAGATTATTACAGATTTTTCCACAGATGATTACGGGCAGACGGAATGGAAGCGTAAAGAATATATTTCGCCGGAATTACTTGAGTTGAAAATGAGAAAAGGGTATAAACTGAGCTTATAAAATTTAGCAGCGATTTTCTGTTTTCATTCTTTTCGACAGTCGCGTACCATTTGGAAGACCAAAAACGGGGAAGATTTTATCACTGTATTCAGCCGTGCATTAGAAAAAGCGGAAGAACTGAATTTTGGGCTGGAAATAAAAAGTATTTGATATTTATCATTCAGATGAGATGAACAGGAGAAATTAGATATGCTTATCAACTTTAACGAAATAACGGAGATGACGGTGCCGGGAATGAACGGCGGCACCGGGGAGATGTCGGCAAGAATGTACATGAGCGAGGCAGGAAAGATCATTCCGTGCAGGATCCATGCCGGAGGTTCGATCGACCTGCACAGGCATGAAACGAGTGACGATATCAATTATATCATTTCCGGAACCGGGAAAGCCATCTGCGACGGACAGGAGGAAACGCTGACTGCGGGAACCTGTCATGTCTGCAGGAAAGGTTCGGAGCACAGTATCGTCAATACCGGAAAAGAAGATCTGGTCATGCTGACAGTTGTGGTGGAACGGTAAAGTTGAAGGAGAAGGGAAAGAGAGGTGACCCTGTGAACAGATGTCCCTGGTGCACATGCAATGAGAAAATGACCCGCTACCATGACGAGGAGTGGGGCGTGCCGCTCCACGATGATCAGAAGCAGTTTGAGTTTCTGATGATGGAGGTCATGCAGTGCGGACTGAACTGGAACATGATGATACAGAAACGTGAGGTCTTCCGGGAATGTTTTGCTGAGTTTGACTTTGACAAAGTGGCGGAATATGGAGAAGAAGACATTGAGCGGGTCATGAACACGGAAGGTATGATCCGATCGAGGCGAAAGATCGAAGCGGTCATACATAATGCCCGGTGTTTCCAGAAGATACGGGACGAGTACGGTTCTTTCAGCGAATATATCTGGGGCTTTACAAAGGGAAAGACGTACCTGTATACCGGACACCAGAGAGGCGAGATTCCTGCGCGGAACGGTCTGTCCGACAGGGTGAGCAAGGATCTGAAGAAACGCGGGATGAAGTATATGGGCTCAGTCACAGTCTACTCTCATCTCCAGGCATGCGGGATCATCAACGACCATATGGAATCCTGTTTCCGGTATCCGCAGCTTTTGGAAATCTCAGATGCAGTCCGGAAAAGACGGGATAAGGAGTAGAAAAGTATGAAAATAGAGATCGGGAAAGAATTCCCTCAATATTTTAAACCGCTATATCCGGAGGAGTTCGAGCTTTTTTCCCACTTTGAGACAACAACGGGCATCCCGACGGTGCTTTTCGCTATCACTACATGGAAAGAGAACAGACAGCCGAACGTCTGCTTTCATGCCTGGAGCTGTTTCCACGGGGATAAAACCGCATTCTTTGCGGTGATGGGGAATCTGTACCAGCACACACATACCTATGCAAATATTCTGAGGGAGCAATGTTTCTGCATTAACTTTCTCCCGATCCGGTATTATGACAGACTGGTAGAGACGATCCACAATAATGACTATGAAACCGATGAATTTCAGGCGGGAAGTTTTACTCTTGCGTCGGCAAAGACAATCCATGCCCCGGTCATCGAGGAAGCATTTATGAATATGGAATGTACTTTGCGGTCTGCAGAAGATCTGAGCGGAGCGGGAGTCACCTCGATGATCACCGGACAGGTACAGCATGTTTCGGTAGATGAGGAATACGCGAGCGGTTATAAAAAGCGTTATGGGAAAGATGGCTTTATGATGCTCGTCCCAGCGCCGCAGGACCTTGTGACAGGGGAACCGGCACAGTCTGCGATCGCAACAGTGGACATTGAGATGCTGGATTAAAGAGCGGTAAGAAGAACGGGGAAGAAACAGGAGGTTTCTATGATCAGAGGATTACAGTATGAAGATCTGGACAGAGTGGCGGAAATCTGGCTGTCTGCAAATCTGCAGGCTCATGATTTTATCCCGGCGGGGTACTGGAAGGAGAATTTTCCGGCTGTAAAAGAGATGCTGCCGCAGGCGGAAGTATACGTTTATGAGGCGGGATCAGAGGAGGAAGCTTTCGATGATCTGTTTCCCGGCAGGAATGAGATCCTTGGTTTTATCGGTCTGAATGGAGAGTATATAGAAGGAATATTCGTCTGCAGAGAGGCGCGCTCTATGGGAGTCGGAAGAAAACTTCTGGAGCATGCGAAAAAGAGAAAGGGAAAACTATCCTTAAATGTATATCAGAAAAATATCCAAGCTGTCCGCTTTTATCAGAGAGAGGGATTTCAGATCGAGCGGGAAAAAACAGATGAGAACACTGGTGAAAAGGAATATCTTATGACATGGGAGAACAGAAAATAACAGGAAAGATAGATATATAAGGGCATAAAAAATCCACTGTATCGATCATCTTCTCGTACAGTGGATTTTCAGCTTATTACATCCATGGGCCTGACCTCCTTATTTATTTTTTATCTATCTGAAACTATTCTTCTGAATAGTGTTTTCCGTGTTTTAATTTACCTTCCCATTGGACTATACCTCTTTTCTTTAGAATTTTTGAGTTAAGATTAAGTTTTTGGTGGTCCGTCCTCCTTTTCTTTTGATGTAATTATAATAACTCATAACAAATAAAATGTCAATATGAAATCTGATAAAAAATATAAAATGTATAAATATTCAGAAAAATTTGAAAAAACAGTTTGATGAGAGCGGTTATGAAGAGTGCAGCCGGGGATACTAAAAAGTTCCCCGACTGTCAATCTTGAGTAATTATTCTCTGTATTTAACGATATTTCATTCGTCTCCTGAAACAATCCGATTGCGCCCTGCTCTTTTCCCCAGATAGAGCCTCCGATCCGCAAGACGTACCAAGTCATCCAGTGATTCCGCATCAGCGGCTTCCGCTGCTCCAATAGTGAGTGTGATTTTCAGGTGTTTATCCTGATAATCAAACTCATACGCCTCTATTTCACTGCGCAGTTTTTCCAGAAACTCACAGGCATTCTCCATCTGAGCTGGAAAAGCGAACAGAAATTCTTCTCCGCCCCACCTGCTTACCATGGCGTACTTTGGAACAGTATCTTTCATCAGTCTGCCCAGTCGGGAGAGCACAAAATCTCCTGCGTCATGGCCGAATTCATCATTGATCCGTTTAAAATGATCAACATCTCCAATCGCAACTGTAAATGGTGAACGGATCAATTTCCATTCACGGTATCTTCTGTGTAAATAGCTTTCTATGCCCCGTCGATTCATCAGACCAGTAAGCCTGTCCAGATTCGACTCTCTCTCCAGCTTGTGATTTTCATCATTCAGCTTCTCAAATTCCTTCTGATATCCTTTGGCGAAAATGCTGCTTACATAGAGCAGAAAAGAAAGACTTCCCAGGACGTTGATGAATGTAAAAAAAACTTCAGAACTTTCCTCCATCATTTTCAGCGGAGCAATCAGTTTGTCGATAATTTCGTCCACCAACATGTATGCAGCTATGTTTGCACAGCCAACCCCGATGATAAACGCCCTTTTAAACCTGAGAGAGTGATTTGTCAGGTGGACATAGTTCGCCGACAGGATCAAGGCCAGCAGATACAGCTGTATCCCGCAGTCATCCCCAACAGAATACACAGAAATAAAAGCCTGGATCATGACGACCAGAAAACTGATGGTATAACATAGAACAAAATGTTTCAGTGATGCATATACGGCGAAAATACTGAAGATGCCCGCCGATATAAGATAAAATTGGGGCAGATACGAAAGGTTCAGTGTCAGGGTCACTACAAAATTTGTAGCGGCTACGATCGCAGAACCGAGAAAAAGCCTCCGGAACTGCTTCCCAATCTCTTCTTCATATTTTTCCACCCCTAGCGACCTCCTCTTAGTCCGACTGACTGCAGGGCAAATATATCATGGCAGAGCATATCCACTTCCTTTTCGGTTATATCAAGGAAACGGCATCCATACCTAAAACATGATGTTCCGTCTCTGAGAGACACCCCCTGTCTGCGGACAATCTCCGCGCGGAGAACATGGTCAGCGCTATTCTCCAAGAGTCTCAGCCCTGAAAAAGTCAGATTTTCACCGACCATATATTCTTTTTGGCTCAGAAAACCGATTCCTGTGATGCTGATATCCACGATCCTGCAGTCGGTCTCCGCTGTTCCGCTGGCGGTGCGTACCGCGCAGGACGATCTTACGGATAGCCTGAAATTTCCCCTGCTCTCACTATACCGCCCGCCATCCTTCAGCCGGATATACCAGAAAGTATCCGCACGTTGATAGGCTGTTCCATAAAGAAGTATTACATCTCCTCTTGCCTGGGCATGAAGGAGGGAAATCTTGACATCTGTTTCCGAATCTTCGCCGCGAAGTCTGACGTTTTTCCGGCGAAGATCAATCCGCAGTTCTTTTGTTTTTTCGTCACATGCGCCGATCGTCCCCACAAAGAGAAACTCATTCTCGATTGTTGTCACTTCACACAAAGCCCCTTTATTCTGCAGAGCGAGTTCGTATGCGGCAGCAGTTTTTTCCGCCTGATCACTACTCATACTGCTATTCCTCCTCCTTTGGTTTTTCATAAAGCATTCCGGCATCTTTCTTTTTGTGCAAGATCTGATACAGGTCCTCCAGTTCCTGAGGCCGGTAGAAATAAAATCCTTGTATAAAATCTGCATCTGTCCTTCGGACAGCCTCAAGTTCTTCCTGTTTTTCGACGCCTTCCACGCAGACTTTCTTACCGAATTTGTGGCAGGCGTAGATGATACTCATAATAAAGTTCATCTTTTCTTTGGATAAGGTGATCTCTCTCATCATCGTGCGGTCCAGTTTTACCAGATTCGCAGGATACTGCAGGAGCAGCTGAAGACTGGAATATGCAGTCCCGAAATCATCCAGAGCAAATTTAATCCCCATTTCCCGGCACGCTTTTACAAATGCTTCGAACTGTTCCGGCATCTCATTAAAATATGTCTCT
This sequence comes from Candidatus Mediterraneibacter norfolkensis, assembly GCA_019120615.1. Lineage (GTDB taxonomy): Bacteria > Bacillota > Clostridia > Lachnospirales > Lachnospiraceae > Mediterraneibacter > Mediterraneibacter norfolkensis. The sequence goes on along the minus strand of DWUT01000126.1, from coordinate 8,408 downwards.
GTCAGTTCGAGCAGGATATTCTCACCCGGCACACCACTGTATTCGAGTGTCTTCCTGATAAAATCCAAAAACTTACCATCGATGATCTGCTGATAACTCACATTGATAGATATTTGAAAGTCTGGAAAGATCGTTCGTATCTTCTTGCAGGCGTGAACAGCCTGGGTGAATACCCATTTTCCTACAGGATTGATCAGGCCATTTTTTTCAAGAGCGGGAATGAACTTTGCGGGGGATATGTCAGTACCCTTGAACTTCCAGCGCAGGAGAGCCTCTCCCCCATATATTTTTCCGTCTGCTGCAGTCACCTGAGGCTGAATCACTATTCTGAAGTCTTCAAAACTGTTATTTATACAACGGTTCAGAGCAACATCAAGTTCAGACTGGTATTTGTAATTTTCGACCATTTCAGGTGAAAACTCCACAAATTTTTTCCCCTTTGCTTCCTTCGCTACATTCAGCAGGACGGAGGCATTCTCCACCAGCTCCTGCACTGTTTTTCCATCTCGCGGACTTCTCAATACTCCCATGGAGCAGGGGTAAATAATCGGAATCTGATACTGGTTATATATGTCTTTTACGATGCTCCAGACCTCGTTTACAATGCTTTCCGGATCTTCCATCTGCTCTGAAAGAATGATAAAATGAACCCCTTCCAGGCGCATAAGTCTGAAAGTATGTCCCAGCTTCTGATGTATCCTGGTGATGATATCCCACAGAATCGAATCACCTTTCTCTCGTCCAAGAAGCTGATTGATGATGGAGAAATTGTTAAGGGAAAAGCAGAGGAAAATCTGCTCCTGCCCCCGTTTGCTGTGCTTTCTTATCTCGTCCAGGGCAAAGGAAAGGTTTTTCAAACTCAAATCTACTACAGGCAGTTCTTCATTATTGGAAAAAGTAAGAGTTCCGGCAAGAAAGTAAGGTTTCGTCTTTTTCTTATTCCATTTTATAATACTCTGGTACTGGATCCATACCGGTTTTCCGTTCGCGTTATATATACGGAAATGGGAACTGTTCCAGTCCCGTTTTTCCGTCAGAATATGGTCCTTTTCTTCCGTGTACCGCTTGATATCGCATTTGACGATTCGTTGTTCTAATATAGAAATAAAATCATAAACAAGATTGTCGGAGAAATTAAATTTCTTTTTCAGGCTGTCAGAGATATAGTATACCTTTCGCCTGACATCGCCGAAGAAATAAAAGGACTGTGACACATCTGGAGCGACAGCGCGGAAGAAAGTATCTGGGTCAAAAAAGTACTCTTTGATAAAACGGAAGAATGCATTTCCCTCTCTGAGTTTTTCTTCTTCCTTCAGTCTGTTTTTTTTCAGACTGAGCAGCCGGCCCTTCAATGAATTGCTGCTGGCATAGAACTTCTCTTTTTCCTCAATCATCTTCTGATCGGCTATCTTTATAAGACTGTAAAGATCTTTTTCCTCATCTGTAACCCATACACTGCCGATGGACAGGCTGTAATTGTTTTCCATCATTTTACGCTGAAGGAGATCAAGTTTGATCTCAAATGCGCTTTCCTCATCACAATGGGCCAAGACCAGGAATTCATCACCACCGACACGGAAGACCTCTTCTGCTGAGAACACGCTTACCAGCGTATCATACACAGCAATGATTACCTTGTCTCCCCCTTTATGTCCCTGGAGATCATTGATGACTTTCAAGCCATTAATATCACAGAGAACGATGCCTATCGGGCATGCAAGCTTCTTTTCTTCTATATATTTACGTGTTGCATGTCTGTTCAGGGCATTACTGAGCTGATCATGATAGCTGAGGTATTCAAAATGCCTTTGCAGATCTCTGCGTTCCAGCAGAGTAACTACAAAATGTGACAGCATCCTTCCCATTAGTATAACATTCATCGGTGAATCAACTTCCGGATCGTCAAGTCTCAGAAATCCGTGAAGTTCCATTCGGGATAAGAGCGGCACAAGGATTATAGAATGACTGGCGGAGGATTCAAGCTTTTCTGCCAGCCCTGGATTCTCTTCCCTGAAACTGTCAATATCAGTAATCAATACAGAGCCGCCGCAGCAAGCGTCTCTATACCAGTTCCACAGATCCGACAGATTTGAATCGCTTTTCTCCGCATTTCCCGCTTTTTTTTCGGCACCTTCTTTCCCTGATATCCAGCTGTAATTGTGAGCCAACTGTTTCGCTGTTCTCCCCTCATAGATGTCTGCGCGGGAGCATTTCAGCTTTTCCCCTGCCGTCTGCAGCATGGTATTCAGCGATTCATCCGGGTCAGAAACTGCATTCGCCTGAACGAGACAGGCATCTATCAGCGCCTCACAGTGCAGCAGACTATTTATAGAAAGCGCATCCCTTTTTATATCCACGGCAATCTTCATATGGCATTTCATACCTTCCCACAGTATCAGGGTATCTTTCAAGAGGAATGGATGACGTGGAACTGGAACGCCCCATTCAGTAATTTCCTCTTCTTCAGGGACGAAAGTATTACAGAATGGACATGGCTCAGAGCGGCCCTGCAGCACCATATAGCATTTTTGTTCAGAATAGTCCTCTCTTTTATCAATCGAGAATTTATCCATAGCGTACCGGTTCATATAAATTAAATTATTTGTTTCTGTCTCGGTCACATAGACAATCTCGTTTAAGTCTTCCAGATATTCCCACGGTGCTTTCATGTAAACAGAGTCCTCCATACTTTGCGTTGTCTTTTGTCTGTTCAATAGATATAGATTAAGGAAACACAGTCCTTTTTGTGTAAAGCCAAACAAAAATGCCTACAAACAAAAAGAAAAGGAATCCATTAACATTAATTTTACATCAATTACTTATTATTTAAAAGAAAAAATTTAGACTTTTGCAGAAATTTTCATAAAATTGAATAATCTTATCTCTTGTGATAATATAAAAATCAGGTCATACAAAACAGGAGACAAACGATAGAATGAAAGAAAATGCAAAAAGTAAGAGGAAGATCAGGCTCAGTACAATGCAGATCATTGCTCTGGGATTTTTCGGTGTGATCTTTCTCGGAGGAGTCATTCTCTGGCTTCCGGTATGCAACCAGAAGCCGATCGGATTTGTGGATGCTCTTTTTACATCCGTGACTTCCGTGTGCGTGACAGGGCTGGTCACGGTGGTGCCGGCGGAGCAGTTTACGCTTTTTGGAAAGATCATGGTCCTGATCCTGATACAGATCGGAGGTCTGGGCGTGATCGCCTGCACGACTGCCTTTTTCCTCCTGCTCAGAAAGAAGATCACGATGAAGGGAAGGATCCTGATCCAGCAGGCATACGGCCTGGATACGCTGTCGGGGATCGTCCGCTTCATCATTCGAATCCTGAAAGGAACATTTCTTGTGGAGGGAATCGGGGCAATCCTTTTTTCAATCCGGTTTGTACCTGAATTTGGAGCTGTGAGAGGGATCTGGTATGGAGTGTTCCACTCGGTGTCGGCATTCTGCAATGCCGGGATCGATATTATAGGGGACAGCAGTTTTCTGCGGTATGTGGATTCGCCGCTGATAAATTTTACTACCATGTTTCTTATCGTGATGGGAGGTCTCGGTTTTCCGGTATGGTATGATGTGATCTCCACTGCCAGGCAGGAAGGCGGAAAACATGTGCCCAGGCGAAGGATCTTTACCAGGCTGGGACTTCAGAGTAAGATCGTCCTGACAATGACGGCGTTTCTTATTTTGGCGGGAACTCTGGGCTTCTTTCTTCTGGAATATCACAATCCGGATACAATGGGAAACCTGAGCGTCCCTGGGAAGGTGATGGCGTCTGCTTTCCAGTCGGTCACGACCCGCACCGCCGGATATGCTTCCGTGTCTCAGGCGGGGCTGACTGACAGTTCCAAGATGCTGGGATGTATCCTTATGTTTATCGGAGGCTCTCCGGCAGGAACGGCAGGCGGGATCAAGACGACTACGACAGCGATGTTGCTGCTGACGGCAGTCTCTGTCCTGAGAGGGCGGAGAGATACAGAGTGCTTCGGCAGACGGATTGAGGCGGGGACCGTGAGATCCGGTATTACGATCATGCTGCTCACGTTTCTTTTCTGGCTCGCAGGTGTGGCGGCGCTCTCTGTATTTGAGCCGGGAACAGATTTCATCGATCTGATGTATGAGGCTTCGTCTGCAATCGGAACGGTGGGGCTTTCCGCAGATCTCACTCCGCATCTTACGACAGCGAGCCACATTGTGCTGATGGTCATGATGTATGCGGGAAGGATCGGCCCGGTAACGATGGCGCTCGTATTTTCGGGCAGAGCGGATAAAAGCGTGCAGTTCCGTGAACTGCCGGAAAAGAAGATCATGCTTGGATAGAAGATCATGCAGGGACAAAAGGAGAAAAGAAGATGAACAGACAATTTGCGGTGCTTGGACTTGGAAGCTTCGGATGGAGCGTGGCGCTCACTCTTGAAAAGATGGGCTGTGATGTCCTGGCTGTGGACGATTCTTTTGAGAAGGTCCAGGAAATCTCGGAGCAGGTATCCTATGCGGTAAAGGCTGACGTTTCGGATCCGGAGGTCCTCCAGGCGCTCGGCGGAAGAAATCTGGACGGAGCCGTAGTTGCGGTCTCGGAGAATTTTGAAGCCAGTGTTATGGCGACCATGATCTGCAAAGAGATGGGAATACCAAAAGTGCTGGCCAAGGCAAAGGATTCGCTCCAGGGGACGATATTAAAGAAAGTCGGAGCGGATGCGGTAGTCTACCCGGAGATCGAGATGGGAAGCCGGGTGGCGAAAAACCTGGTGGCACGGGAGTTTACCGACTGGATCGAGCTGTCCGATGATTACAGTCTTGTGGAAGCGGCGGTCCCGAAAAGCTGGGTTGGGAAATGCCTTGCAGAACTGAAGGTGAGGGAGCGGTTTGACGTGAATGTGGTCGGAATCATCCTGAACGGCGAGGTTGACGTGACCTTTGATCCTCAGAAGCCTCTTCCTGCAGAGGGAATCCTGATCCTGATCGGGGCGAACGATGTACTGGAAAAATTTGACGCGAAAGGGAATAAATAATGATCACAAGTACAGGCAATGCACAGGTAAAAGAACTGGTGCGGCTGATGAAAAAGAGAAAAGCGAGAGATGAAGCGGGCGTGTTTCTTGTGGAAGGACCGCGGATGACAGGTGAACTTCTGGAGGATCCGGAATGGAGAGGTCAGATTGAGAAAGTCTGGATGTCGGAGAGTTATGCAAGACGTCATGAGAGCGGTGCGAATGCCGGGGAGAAAGCTACGGCCCTGCCGGATGGATGCAGAACGGAATTGCTCTCTGATGCGGTATTTTCCCATGTCTCGGATACGAAGACGCCCCAGGGGATCCTTGCTGTTGTCCGGAGACGGGAATACAGTATGCAGGATGTTCTGGGGGAAGATCCGGGAAAGGCTCTGGTGGCTGTCCTTGATAATCTGCAGGACCCAGGGAATATGGGGACGATCTTCCGGACCGCGGAGGCGGCCGGGGCGACCGGCATCCTTATGAGCAGCGACTGTGTGGACATCTATAATCCGAAGGTCGTGCGGTCCACCATGGGAGCCCTGCTGCGCATGCCGTTTCTCTGCGAGGACGATCTTCCGGCGGCGCTGGAGGATCTGAAGAAGGCAGGGATCCGTGTGTATGCGGCGCATCTTGAAGGAAAAGAGTTCTATGACCGGGAAGATTACCGGAGGGGAACGGCTTTCCTGATCGGAAATGAGGGAAATGGCCTGCGGGAGGAAACGGCCCGGACCGCAGATTGCATGATCCGGATCCCGATGGAGGGAAAAGCAGAGTCCCTGAATGCGGCTGTGGCGGCTTCCATTCTCATGTATGAGGCTTCCAGACAGAGAAGGAATTAATATTTATGCAAAGTATTGCATTTTTATGCATATGTGTAGTATACTAACAGAGTCAGACAGCGGTGTATGAGTTTTACACTTGATCGCTGCCTGTATGCACGATCGTCGTGCTGGCATGATCCAGTCTCGCTCTCCGCGTCATGACTGTTTGCGGGGCGTTGAGATTGTAACGTTGATAATGCATATATATTAATAAAAACAGAAAGGGATATAAGCCATGGATTTAAAAGGAAGGAATTTTTTGACACTGAAAGATTTTACACCGGAAGAGATCACCTATCTGATCGATCTCTCGGCCGAAGTGAAGGAGAAAAAGAAACAGGGCGTTCCGGTGGACAATTATAAGGGAAAGAACGTTGCCCTGATCTTTGAGAAAGACAGCACCAGGACCCGCTGCGCATTCGAGGTGGCTGCCCATGATATGGGAATGGGAACTACATACCTCGGACCGACGGGATCCCAGATGGGAAAGAAAGAGAGTATTGAGGATACCGCAAGGGTACTGGGAAGGATGTTCGATGGAATCGAGTATCGTGGATTCGGACAGGAAATCGTGGAGGAACTCGCGGAATATGCAGGCGTGCCTGTGTGGAACGGTCTGACCAACGAATATCATCCCACACAGATGCTGGCGGATATGCTGACAATCCGCGAAAACTTCGGAAAGCTGAAAGGGTTGAAGCTGGTCTATATGGGAGACGCCCGTTATAATATGGGGAATTCCCTGATGGTGGCCTGCTCCAAGCTGGGGCTGGATTTCGTGGCATGTACGACAAAGGAATACTTCCCGAACGAAGAACTGGTAAAGACGTGTCAGGGATATGCGGCTGAGTCCGGTTCTACTATTACGCTGACAGAAGATGTGATGGAGGGGACGAAAGACGCCGACGTTATTTACACCGATGTGTGGGTTTCCATGGGCGAGCCCGACGAAGTGTGGGAGAAGAGGATCCACGATCTGACTCCTTATAAGGTGACGAAAGAGGTTATGGCAAATGCGAAGGATACAGCAATCTTCCTGCACTGCCTCCCGGCCTTCCACGATCTGAAGACAAAGATCGGAAAAGAGATGGGAGAACGCTTCGGGATCACTGATATGGAAGTGACGGACGAAGTGTTTGAGTCAGCTCAGTCCAAGGTGTTTGATGAAGCGGAAAACAGGATGCATACCATCAAGGCGGTCATGATGGCAACACTTGAGGAATCCTGAATATTCTGAAAATATTTCCAACTGTGCGGTTGCGATCTGATAATCCATTTGCATGCAATTTATTGCAATGCCAATGGATTATCGGATCAGCAACCCACTTATCAATGAGCAAAAAGCGGATGCGTTAGCAGACGCAGGAGTGCGTTAGCACGATTTTGCGAATGGATAAGTGGGTTGGATGATTTTTGAATCATCCAACCGCACAGATGGAAATCTGATACGAAAGGTGCCGGTCACTTTTGAAAAAGTGTCAGGCACCTTTTGGGGTGAATTGTCAGACATTAATTTGGAGGAAACTTGTGAAGACTGAAATCTTGAAAATGCTCCGGGAAACGGATGATTACGTATCGGGGCAGCAGATCTGCGGAAAACTGGGAGTCTCCAGGACTGCGGTGTGGAAGGTAATCCGGCAGCTCCAGGAAGAAGGGTACCAGATTGAGGCTGTGAGGAACAGAGGCTACCGGATCCTGGACGGACCTGATGTGATGACGCGGGAAGAACTGGAAAGCCTGATGGGGACCCGCTGGGCCGGCAGCAGGATCTATTACTATCCGGAAACAGATTCTACAAATATCCGGATCCGTCAGTTGGCGGATGAGGGGGCGCCCCACGGGACGCTTGCTGTGGCGGATATGCAGACTGCCGGCAGGGGGAGACGGGGACGGACCTGGGAATCCCCGGCGGGCTCCAGTATCTATATGTCGATCCTGTTGAGACCGGATCTTATGCCATCAGCCGCTCCGCCCCTCACTCTTGTGATGGCGTGCAGTGTGGCGGAAGGGATTATGGACTGCGAGGATGTGAAGGTGCAGATCAAATGGCCTAACGATGTGATCATAAACGGCAGGAAACTGGTGGGAATCCTGACGGAGATGAGCACTCAGGTGGATTATATCGATCATGTGATCATCGGTGTCGGCATCAATGTGAACATGACAGAGTTTCCGGACAGCATCCGGGGGACTGCCACGTCTCTGCGGATCGAGGCGGGGCATAAAGTAAGGCGGGCGAAGCTGATTGCCGCCGTCATGAAAAGATTCGAAGCTGACTATGAGATTTTTATGCAGACAGGTGATCTGTCCGGCCTGATGGAGAAATACAGCAGCATGCTCGTGAATCAGGACAGGGATGTAAGGATCCTCGGGGTAAAAGAAACATATACGGCCCATGCGCTTGGGATTGACCGAAATGGAGAATTGATCGTACGCCGGGAGGACGGGACGGAAGAGAAGATATCTTCCGGGGAAGTATCTGTCCGTGGTGTGTATGGATATGTCTGAATTGCCAGAAAACTTTGCTCTGGTGGTGCCGTGTACCTTCGTCACAGGTGCCGTGTACTTTGTACAAAGTACACGGCACCTGTG
>DWUT01000125.1 GCA_019120615.1 Candidatus Mediterraneibacter norfolkensis | reverse complement strand
TATTTATGGTCCGGAGACTTATATTATTATTAACTCAAAAAAACTCAAAACAGATAAAAAAATGAGGTGAAATAAGTTAATGTATTTTTTATCAAAAAGTGAAGTTGAGCAGAATTTAAAGGATGCCGGATGTAATGCTGAGATTATCAGAGAATTTTTTTCATATGAAAATGAAAGAGGCATAGATAAGCAGAAAGCTTTATTGGAAGAACATCGGAAGAAATTATTGAATCGTGTTCATAAAGAAGAAAAGAAAATATCCTGTCTGGATTATCTTATTTTTCAACTGGAAAGGAAATCCACATGAGAAAAAGATAGAAAACAAATAGGGAAGGAGCCGGCTGCGGACTGCTGCGTGGGCGCTGAACACACTCATATGTAGGAAAAGGGCAGGGCTATTTCGCGAAATATTTATTCTTATTATCTTTATTATTCCCTGTTTATTATCTGCCGCAGCAGTCGGAGTAAGGGAGGGATATGCTCGTCAGAGGAGCGTGGTTGAATAACAGTCAGGAGGATTTTTATGAGTACAGAAACATATAAGATCAGACAGGAATATCTGACAGGAGAACGAGCTCTGTTTCAGGCAAAAGAATTAGAGATTTACAATACTATATTTGCTGACGGAGAGTCACCTTTAAAAGAAAGCTGTGACATTAAACTTTACGGGAGCATGTTCAAATGGAAATATCCGCTTTGGTACAGCCGGAATATTTTTACGGAAAACTGTACCTGGTTTGAAATGGCACGGGCAGGTGTCTGGTATACAGATAATATTACAGTGAGAAATGCATTGATCGAAGCGCCAAAAAATTTCAGGCGCTGTCATGGGGTTACGCTGGATCATGTGGATTTTCCGAATGCGGCTGAAACGCTTTGGCACTGCAGCGGCGTGAAGATGGATCATGTGACTGCAAGAGGAGACTATTTTGCAATGAACAGCCGGGATATGGTCATTCACGATTTTCAGCTTGTAGGAAATTACTCTTTTGACGGGGCGAAAAATATAGAGATCCATCATGCGAAAATGCTTTCAAAGGATGCGTTCTGGAACAGTGAAAACGTTACGGTATATAATTCGTTTATCTCAGGAGAGTATCTCGGATGGAATGCGAAGAACCTGACACTTATCAACTGTACAGTTGAGAGTCTGCAGGGAATGTGTTACATTGAAAATCTGGTGATGAAAAACTGTCGGCTTTTAAATACGACACTTGCGTTTGAGTACTCCACGGTAGATGCTGAGATTCACGGAAAGATCGACAGTGTGATGAATCCCTTCGGCGGTGTGATCCGGGCGGATGAGATCGGGGAACTGATCATGGATAAGGAAAAGATCGATCCGGATCAGACGCAGATCATCTGCAGCGGCGAAGTATATGCAAAAGAATCCACATGAACAGAGTGAATCAGGTGTTTGGGATTATTCTGGTTGGATTTGGAGTAGTAGTGCTGCAGAAAATTTGAAAGGAAAAGTAATATGAAATACAATTTTGATCAGATGGTAAACCGACGGGGGACGTGGTCGCTGAAATGGGATGTCCCTGAAAATGAACTTCCCATGTGGGTGGCGGACATGGATTTTGAAACCGCCCCAGAGATCAAAGAAGCAGTAATGAAGCGTGCGGAGCATGGAGCCTTTGGTTATACGATCGTCCCGGAGGAGTGGAAAGAGGCAATACGGAACTGGTGGCAGGAGAGATATCATTTTCAGATGGAAAAGGAATGGATGATCTTCTGTACCGGAGTCGTCCCTGCGATTTCCAGTATTGTGAGAAAACTGACCACAGTGGGAGAAAAAATTGTCCTGCTCACGCCAGTCTACAATATCTTTTTTAATTCAGTGGTGAACAATGGAAGATATGTTACAGAATGTCCACTTATATATGAGAATGGAATATATAGTATTAATTTTCCGGCCCTGGAAAAAAAGCTTTCAGATCCCCAGACAACGATGCTGATTTTTTGTAATCCGCATAATCCGGTGGGGAAGATCTGGAGTAGTGTGACGATGAAAAAAGTCGGGGAACTCTGTGCAAGACATCATGTCCTGGTGGTATCTGATGAGATTCATTGTGATTTGACAGAACCTGAAATCAGCTATATCCCGTTCGCATCAGTTTCAGATACATGCAGAAAAAACAGCATTACCTGTATTGCACCGACGAAGTCTTTTAATCTTGCCGGTCTTCAGACAGCGGCAGTTATTGTTCCGGATGAAAACCTCCGGCATAAAGTCTGGCGTGGACTGAATACAGACGAAGTGGCAGAACCGAATGTATTTGCCATGACAGCAGCGATCACAGCATGGACACGGGGAGGAGACTGGCTGGATGAACTTCGAGAATATCTTTTTCAGAACAGACATGCGGCAGCGGAATATATGCAGAAGCAGATTCCGGAAGTAAGCCTTGTTCCCTCTGAGGCTACTTATCTATTGTGGATAGACTGCCGCAATATAACTGAAAATGTGAAAGAATTAGCAGAATATATCCGAGAGAAAACGGGCCTCTATTTGTGTGACGGAACAGAATATGGAAAAGCCGGAGAGGGATTTATCCGAATGAATATCGCATGCGCAAGAGAGACAATGCTGGAAGGAATGTACCGCCTAAAGGCAGGAATCGCCCGGTATCTTGAGGGAAAACAGAGGATGCGTATATGACACTATCATTCTCGTACAGTTGCTGCTTCTGCGGCAGACATACTGTTGTCAGGCTGAGGAACGACACATATGGAAGAAAAAAGAGGAGAAAGAAATTCTGAGAATTGTTGAAAATTGTCAAAATATAGTATATTATTTAGGCAATGTGGTGCGGCCTCGGAAGGTCTGCGGAGGGAGAAAAATGAATTTAGAGCAAATGAAGAGATGCTTGGAGGACATGTATGCAATTACAGGAGAGAAAAGTACAGCAACTGCAGAACAGCTAAAGCTCGATAACGGAGCCGTAATTAATGTGTTTAATAATGGAAATTATAATGTTCAAGGGAAGAATAGTGCGGAGGTAAAAAAGCACATAGAACAGCGTTTAGGAACGAAAAAGGGATTGGAGAAGAACAAAAAGGTATTCATTGTTTACGGGCATGATGAACAGGTACGTAATGAATTGGAAAATATTTTGAGAAGATGGGGATTAGAACCAATAATTTTAGATAAAATGGCGTCCGGCGGAAAAACAATAATTGAGAAATTGGAGAGCCGAATGCCAGAAGTCGGATACGGTATTGTTTTAGCGACTGCAGATGATGAGGGACATCGTAAGGATGCTCCTGATGAAAAAATGTGTCGATGTAGGCAGAATGTGGTGTTGGAATTAGGGATGCTTTTGTCTAAGCTGGGGAGAGAACGATTAGCTATTTTATTACAGTACCCAGATAAAATGGAAAGACCCTCAGATATTGATGGGCTGTTATATATTCCGTTTCAAGACAAATTAGAACCGGAAGCTTCCAAAAAATTGGCAACGGATATAGAAAATAAATTAGATATTGTTATTCCGGCATCAAAATTATAATTTGTGATAAATCATTCCTGCCATAGGATTTTAAGACGTCCAGAGGATGTCTTTCAGACTGCAGATAAAGGTCCCGGTTTACGCCGGGGCTTTTCTTCGGTAGTTATCAACATTCCAATTATCTTATAGGGAGAGTCCCCTTACGATGACAAAAGAAGGCTTCTTTAAGAAATACGACTATGTCTATAATAAATATTGTGACTTCCATATCTGTCCAAATGTACAGGAAGTAAAGAGCATGAAAAAACAATCTCCCGACACATTTGAGAATAGTATTTGGAAGTCAGTGAGGATATCCGCTATACTCCCGGGAACAAAGAGATTTATATGTTGGGAAAAGAAACCATTGAGAGAATGTTCGGAAGTGCAAAAGAACAGCACGGATTTCGATACATACAATATGTCGGCAACGCCCGAACGAATATGAAAGCCGGGCGGACTTTTGCGTGCATGAATCTGAAAGAGCTGGCAAAGATTCTGGATGTAAGGGAAAGACAGAACAATAACTTAGAATTTTTTTATCCTTTACAAGAAATATGGGAGTTTGCATTTTCGAAAAAGGAGTGGTGCTTGGTGCTCGAGCGAGGCTCCAGCACCAACTTTGTCTGCAGTCTGAGACGTCCAGAGGACGTCTTTTTCTTTGAGTATTTTCGAAAAAGCAGAGTGAGACAGTGAACCTACGCAAAATTTATACATATTATTATAGAAGAAAGATAAAAATGCCAGGCATATGTACAGATTATGTTCTTTTTCTGAACGGTTCACTTGCCGCAAGCTGCGGTGGTAAGGAGATAATCACAGAAAAGAAGGGTTGGAGAGAAAGGGGAGAGGTTAATGGAAAGGATCATGAACTATGTAAAACCTGAACTGATCGTTGTAGCGGTTGTGCTGTATTTTATAGGAATGGGATTAAAGAAAGCAGAATCAGTTGCGGATAAGTATATCCCGCTGCTTCTCGGTGGGATTGGAATTGTACTGTGCGCGGTATGGGTGCTTGCCGCAGAGCCATTATCCACCGGTCAGGATATCGCAATGGCTGTCTTTACCGCGATTATACAAGGCGTATTAGTTGCGGGATTGAGCACATATGTGAATCAGATTATTAAACAGGCCACGAAAACAGAATAGATTTTGAATGTTTCAAAATTATTGCAGGAGAAACAGGTCAGAAAATCTGTTTGCAGGAAATCTGTCTGGAAGAACAGATAGAAACGCTGAAATGAAGCCGGCCTGAGTAAATGTGTTTTACCGGCCGGCTGTCACAATGTGTTTTGAATGAAAAAATATTGATTAGCAGTATACAGATTATGATTGGTTTTCGCTTCTGTTTATACGTTTTATAACAATGACTCCGATAATGATAACTATAATGCAGATTCCGACAAAAATGGATACTGTCCGCATAAGAGAGAAATTGTCCCCGGTTCCGTTGTGCATGATGTTGTCGGCTGTTTCGCGGAATGTCTGCCCGATAAACTCTGCTATGCTCAGGTCCAGATTGTTATAATTTATGTCAAAATAACTCCAGAAAATGGTTTCAGCCTCATCATCCATGATAGAGTAGGCGGCTGAGCCGTAGTAGAAATAGAAGGTCCCGTCCATATCTTCGGAATCATTTTCGCACGCAAAATAGGCGAAGATGAGGTGACCGTTATCCGAAAAAGTTTCGTTGTAAACCTGCGCCAGATATCCTTCGGCGGCAGTCTCATTCCATTTCCCGTTATTCCACAGAGAAGGATCATAATCCAGGAGCATGACATAGGGCTGAATTCCGGTCTGGGAATAGAAATATTTCAGACCGTCTGTCAGGTCCGTGTCGTGATCGACAAATCCCAGTTCATCCAGATACCACGCTCCATATGTCCGGGTCCCTGTCACAGCAGTACGCTCTGTACGAGAGACAGTCACTTCAGTGCTGGTGCCGTTTCGGAAGAAAGAAGAGAATATAGAGATAAGGATGAGGGCAACTATGATGGCGGACAGACATCCGCCTCCTCTTCGCCTCGGACCGCCGCCCCAGCCAAAGCCCCCTCCAGGGAAAAATGGACCACCCCAGCCTCTGCGGGGACCACCAAACCCCGGGCCGCCAAAACCAGGACCCCCGAATCCGGGTCCGCCTGTGCCGGGACCACCAAAACCTCCGTTAAAACCTCCGCCGGAACGTCCGCCGAAAGACCTGCCTCCGGAATGACCTCCCCCTCCGTGTGAACCTCCGCCTCTGCCCATGTTGTGATTCCCCTTTCTGTAATGTGATCTGAGTATATGCTGTCTCCGTTAAGATGAATTTGGATAACGGAAGACAGAGGTGTTTATGTATTATTATATAGAAAGAAAAGAAAAATAACAATGGACATTGACGGACGTTCAAAGCAGATAATGCAGATTACAGTGGTCTCGTAATTATTCTGAGATCATTCGTCAGTGGGGCAGACGACTTAAATGCGGCGACAGTCCTTGCAAAACTCAGGAAAAAGGTCCGGCTGGAGACCATTATGGGTTCAGGCAAAGTCACCTCATTTTGCTGCAGTATGAAAAAATTACAGTGATATCCGTCTTGTATGGAAAAGGTGATGCAGGTATAATTCAAGGTATGTAAAGTGTATATCGCAGGGAATCTGGAAAAGAAATGAGGTTACGAAAGATGAAGAAACAGCAGCAGGACGGAAAAAGGTCGGGACACCGGATCCTGGCGGCAGCGGTGCTTCTCCTTGTGAGTGCATTCCTGATGATCGGCGCCGCGAAGATACCGTTTTTTGCCGAATGGTATTCTGAACATTTTTATCCATTGCTCGTAACGACTGTGGGACGGATCATGGGAGTTTTTCCGTTTTCCGTGGCGGAAATATGTCTGTATCTGCTTCTCGCTGGATTTGTGATATCTGCTGTGGCTCTGATCGTGAAATGTATACGGCATGGCGAGCCAGGCAACAGGCTCTTCAGATGGATTTCGAAAATAGCTTTGACCGTTGCTGTTCTGGCGTTTCTTTATACGGTAGGATGCGGGATCAATTATCACCGGGAATCATTTTCCCAGGAGGAAGGGATTGTCACAGCGTATTACAGTGTGGAAGAGCTGACGGAGATATGCCTGTGGCTGACTGAGGAGGTGAATGCAGAGAGCAGTGCAGTATCCCGGTATGACAGCGGGCTTATGGAACTGGAATCTCCGGAGGGAGAAGGCGCGGTAAAAGCTATGGAAAAGCTGTCGGAAATATTTTCTTCTCTCAAGGGATATTATCCTGAGCCGAAGAAGGTGGCCGTTTCGGAGATCCTGTCTTATCAGGAGCTGAGCGGTGTGTATTCTCCGTTTACTGTGGAGGCGAATTACAATGGTGATATGGTTTCCTATAATATTCCCTTTACCGCTTGTCATGAACTTTCCCATCTGCGGGGATTCATGGAGGAACGGGAGGCGAATTTCATCGCATTTCTTGCCTGCATTGGATCAGACAGAGCGGATTTCCGCTACAGCGGATATCTATCGGGATGGGTGTACTGCATGAATGCGCTGTACAGGGCGGATGCTGATGCGTGGCAGGAGGTGCGGGGGACGCTGGCGCCGGAGGCGGAGCCGGATCTCGCGGCGAACAACGCATTCTGGGACAGATACGAGGGCGCAGTCTCTGAGACGGCAAACCGGATCAACGATACATATCTGAAGGTGAACGGACAGATGGACGGAGTACAGAGCTATGACCGGATGGTGGACCTGATCGTGGCGTATTTCGGTGAGTAATAAATTTCAAGTAATAAATTTCAGAAAAAAGTGCTTGCAAATGTATATCTCTTATGGTAATATAAAAAACGGTCACTGTGAGAACAGTGTCTGTATGGCCCCGTGGTCAAGCGGTTAAGACATCGCCCTTTCACGGC
>DWUT01000124.1 GCA_019120615.1 Candidatus Mediterraneibacter norfolkensis | reverse complement strand
AGGAAAGGGAGAGAAAAGATGCGGGAGAATAATGAAAATAAGGGGAAAAAGATGAAAAGAATGTTAATGGCTGTGACGATGGCGGCCATGCTGGCTCTGACAGCCTGCGAAGGAATGACAGATCCGGCAGACGGGGCAACGGGGCCGTCGGCGGAAACAGAAACACAAATGGCAGCAGGAGCTGCGTCAGATCAGACGCAGGAATATGAGTCTGTCTCTGATGTGCCGGAATACAGCGGGGAGCCCTATGTAGAAATCAATGATAATCAGCCGGATTTTACAGAGGAAGAGCTGACGATAGTCTCCTATGAGGAATACAGCGAGCTGGATGAACTGGGAAGGTGCGGGACGGCTCAGGCATGTATCGGAGAGGATCTGATGCCAACGGAAGAGCGGGAGAGCATCAGTGATGTGACGCCGACCGGGTGGGAAAATGAAAAGTATGATGTCGTGGATGGCGGATATCTTTATAACCGGTGCCATCTGATCGGATTTCAGCTTTCAGGGGAAAATGCGAACGAGGAGAACCTGATCACCGGGACCCGGTATATGAATACAGAAGGAATGCTGCCTTTTGAAGATGAAGTGGCTGATTACGTCCACGAAACAGAGAATCATGTCATGTACCGGGTCACTCCGGTCTTTGAAGGAGAGGATCTTGTGGCATCCGGCGTGCAGATGGAGGCAGAGTCCGTGGAGGACGATGGCCGGGGCATTTGCTTTAACGTCTATGTCTACAATGTTCAGCCGGATATCACCATTGACTATTCAACAGGATACAGTTGGGTGACGACAGAGGAAGAGAAGACATCGGATACAGAAGAGGCGGAAGAACAGTCAGAGCAGACGTATATTCTTAATACAAATACACATAAATTCCACCTTCCGGACTGCTCCAGTGTGGAGGATATCAAAGAAAAAAACAGGGAAGAGTTTACCGGAAACCGGGATGAGGTGATCGGGCAGGGGTATGAACCGTGTTCAAGGTGTAAACCGTGACAGGGGAAAATTCCCAAAAGCTGTACCGACTTTCCCACGGCGATATTCAGTTTGATACCCTGGTTGATACCCTTTGATTTCCCGGATAAAACGAAAGAGCTGGAAATGCTTATTTTTCAAGCATTTCCAGCTCTTTTAGAGCAGGGGATGAGAGAATCGAACTCCCACCAAAGGTTTTGGAGACCCCTATCATACCATTTGACCAATCCCCTGTACAGCAACCTGTTTCAATCAAGCCACTTGTATAGTATACTTTGGAAATTGGTATTTGTCAATCATTTTCTTTGAAAGTTGTCAAAAATTCCGATTCCATTTTTGAGAACTGAAAAGAGGTTGCGGAAATGAACTGCGTTTCCGGACTTGCCGGAGATGATCATTTGGTCACTGGCTCAGATAATGACAAAGGATATCGAGAAATTCTCCGGTAGTGGGTTTTTCGATTAACGGGTATGCGGCGATATTGGAGAGAAGATCTTTGTTTCCCCGGTCCCAGCAGCAGGAAACTGCGGTACGCATACAGTGTTCGACATTGTCCCGGGTCGTGTTGAAATGTCTGGCAACGTCCACATAAAGGAGCTTGTAGACTGCCAGGAGATAATCTTCATCCTTGAGACAGAGCTCGAGTGCATAACAAAGATAGTGGTGTCCAAGTCTCGTAGACGGAATGCCAAGAGATAGCAATAAATGACTGATCTTTTTTGTCATGGCAGCGTTCCTCCTTTCCGATGTGGTTTGTTTTTCTACTTTCAGTTTATATGGAAAAAGACGATAATAGAGTATAAAAAATAAAATTCTACAAAATTCAGCAAAAATCGACAAAAAAAGACATGAAAAGTTCATGCTCTGTGCATAGCTTTGTACATGAAAGCAATCTTCTGTCAATTTGAAAAGGAAAATAGAGAAATGACGGGAAACAGTCTTGTTGTATCTGAAACGTGTTGATATAATATTTATCAGTGCCGGACTGTCTGATGTGGCAGAACGCAAAAACTGAGAACAACAGGAGGAGAACGATGTCTGAATATGTGATCACTACAGATTCAAATTCCGACGTGCTGCCGGAATTTATTAAAGAAAATGAACTTACCATTATCCCGCAGTATTATTCATTTGGAGATACGGTATATGGAGATGAACTGAATATGGCGCCTCATGAGTTTTATGAAACGATGAGGAAGGGCGAACTGCCGAAATCTCAGGCAAACAATCCGGCAGTGATACGAGAGCGTTTTGAGAAGATATTGAAGGCGGGGAAGGATATTCTCCACATCGCCTTTTCCAGTGCGCTCAGCGGGAGCTGCAACAATGTCATGATGACGGCCAATGAGCTGATGGAAGATTATCCGGAGAGGAAGATCAGAGTGTTTGATTCTCTCAATGCCTCTCTGGGTGAGGGAGTATCCGTGTATCGGGCGATAGAGCTTCAGAAAGCGGGAAAAAGCATGGACGAAGTCTATGACGTCCTGATGGAAGAGCGCGATCATGTCAATGTGTCTTTCACAGTCAATGATCTGTATCACCTTCAGAGAGGCGGCCGCGTGTCAAAGACAACGGCTGTTGTGGGAAGCCTTGTGAATATCAAGCCGATCCTGACTGTAACGGCTTCCGGAGAACTGAAATCCGATGGGACGGTGAGGGGAAGAAAGAAATCGCTGAAGACTCTTGTCAGCCGGATGGAAGCTGCCCTGGATCTTGAGCATTACGGCAAGGACAGAATGGTGGCGGTGCTCCACGGCGACTGCCTTGACGAAGCGGAGTCGGTGGCGCAGATGGTGAGAGATATGGGATTCACCAATGTAGTGATAAATGATGTGAGTCCGAGTATCGGAACCCATGCGGGTCCGGGAGTGGTAGGACTGGTGTCTTACGGGAAGAAAAGATAGGAAAAAGAAAGTACCAGGACGTGGTGGAAGAGGAAAAATCCTTCGCCACGTCTTTTTTTGTGCATATACCACAAAAAAACTATAAGATAATTGTGAGAAAAAACGATTTTGTATAAATACATTGACATGTGTCCTTGAAAGGATTATAGTAAAATCAATATATGGAACGGGTTCCACTAATTGAAAAATAGTAGATTCTTTTAAAATGGTCCGGAAGGGATTTTTATTTTTCAATAATATGGAACGGGTTCCACATAAGCAATTAGTTATAAGGAGGTACATTATGAAAGCAAAAAAAGTTTTAAGTCTGATGTTGGCTGGTGCAATGGTATTTGGCCTTGCCGGTTGTTCAGGAAGCTCCTCGGGAGGCAGCAGTTCTTCAGGCGGCAGTGACGGAGATGTTGTCAATCTGACAATTTGGAGTCCGACAGACGAAGAAGCGATCGAAGACTGGTGGGTAGAAAAACTTGCACAGTGGAATGAAGAACATCCGGACATTCAGGTGAGCCGAGAGGCAATTGACCGTTCTGATTCTTATGCATATGAGAATAAGATTACAACAGCTACTACATCAAATGATCTTCCGGACATTCTTTTTGTAGACGGACCTACAGTTTCCTACTATGCGGCGAATGGAATTATCATTCCAATCGATGACTGCTATACAGATGAAGATCTGGAAGATTTTATGCCGAGTACGATCCAGCAGTGTACATATGACGGACAGCTGTATACTATGGGAGCTACCGAGTCATCTGTAGCCTTATATTACAATAAAGATTATCTTGATGCAGCAGGAATCGAGTATCCGTCAGATACAAATGTAGAAGATGCATGGACATGGACGGAGTTCTATGAGAATGCAGCGAAACTGACAACAGATGATTATGTGGGCGCTAATATTATTATGGATAAAGGTGAAGGGCTGATTTATGCTCTGGGCTCCTTCTGGCAGGAGAACGGCGCACCGATGATCAGTGACGACGGTTCTGAGGCAGAAGGATATATTAACAGCGAAGCAAGCGTTGAGACTGCAGAATATCTTGCGCAGTTCATCGAAAACGGATATGCAAATATCGATCCGATCGAGGATGAGTTCCTGAACGGATATGCAGCTACAATGCTCGGCGGTTCCTGGGAGATTGCATCACTGGAAGCATCCGACCTTAACTGGGGCATATCTTACTTCCCAATCTCTGACGACGGAGATGCGGTTTCACCTACAGGAGACTGGACAGCCGGAATTACAAAAGACTGCGAGAATGTTGATGCTGCAAAAGAGGTTTTGCAGTGGTTGATGAATACGGAAAATGTAGCGACATATGCTTCTGCAATTGCAAAACCGGCATCAAGAACATCCTCTTATGATCAGATGGAAGGATGGGATGAAGGGGCAAGAGCACTGGTGCTGTGGCAATTGCAGAACACAGGTGTTGCACGTCCGAGTTCACCGTCTTATTCTGTACTGTCAAGCGATTTTGCTACGGCAATGCTCAATATCTTCAGTGGTGCTGATATCAAGAGTGAGTTTGATACGGTGGCATCCGGATTCGACGAAGATTACAGCACATATTATGGAGAATAGGTCCGCAGAAACTTTAACGGTTATCAGGGGCTGCGAAATTAATTTCGCAGCC
>DWUT01000123.1 GCA_019120615.1 Candidatus Mediterraneibacter norfolkensis | reverse complement strand
CACAGATTCAATAGTCCTTCATCTCTTTCATATCCATTTTCTTTTACAAATTTTGAGAGATACGTTTTGGAAATCTTATGGTTCAGCACTTCTGCCGTAAATAGATACCCATTATTCTCATCTGACAATTGTATTAAAATATCTTTTTTCATAATACCGTCCTGTTTACTTTTACGTCTTAATTACATATTAATCCGACACAAAAGTAAACCTAAAATAATATTTAACATCCGCCTCGCAATCTTTTTCCACCATCAAAACTTATGGCAGCGCTATGTACAATGAAAAATCAGGGATAGAATCCCCGGACATAAAAAAGCAGCCTCATCTACCCATGTAGTTGAGACTGCTTTTTACGTCACTGCTCTTTTATAACATTCCTTTTTACGGGAACGGAGGAAATGCGATATAGATGGTAACTGAAGTTACAATAATCATGATCGCCAGCAACGGCAGAGTATATTTTAAAAATTTGACCGGATTATAATTTCCAAGGCTGAATGCGAACGCGCATGTTACACTTCCACTCGGGAAACAGAATGCATAGAAACCGGAAATCATGCATGCTGCCATCAGACTTCTTGGATCCATTCCTGCAGCAAGAGCTACCGAAGCCGCAATAGATGTCATTACTGCCTGTGTTCCTGTATTCGAAAGGAAAGTAGTAAGGATAGCTGTAAATGTACAGCAGAGCAGGATGACAATAAATCCGTTATTTGTCCAGCTGATCAGCGGAAGAAGAAGTTCTCCGATCAGGTCTGCCGCGCCGCTTCCCGTCAGGGCCGCTGTCACCGCCAGAATTCCAACATACAGCCAGGATGTATCACTGGCAATATTGGTGATCAGTTCCTTTGGCGAAAGAATTTTCGTAAATCCAAGCACACAGACTGCTGCCGCCGGAATCATGTACATCAGCTCTCCAAGATGGGTATTAAAAATCATTACCAGAATTACTACCACGAAAAGAACATACACAAGATATTCCTGCCATTTTTTCAGGGTACTCTCCCCGATCCCGGACACACGGATTTCATCTGACAAAGTTCCTGTAGCGGAATCCGGCATCTTTTTCCACATAAAGAAAATATAGATACATGTTACAATGATAGTTGGAATCCTGAGCTTAAACAGATCTCCAAACTGCATCAGGTAATTCGGATCAACTACCACTCCCGAAACATAGGTATTCACCAGGAAATCCTGTGTCGCCCCAACTCCGAGAGGTGCCGCGTACACGCAGGACGCTACGATCGCCATCAGCGGGATTACCATTTTGGACGGCTTTACGCCGCTTTCTTCCGGAAGATACTGAAGGAACGTAATGGTCAGCGCGATGGAGACCATATCCGGAAGTACCGTATTCATGATCAGAAATACAATGATGATTCCTGCCACAAGCATACCATTTCTTTTTCCGTCAAAAATCCGGAACAGCTGACTGATTTTCAACGGGAAACTTGTCTTTTGCAGTGCTGCCGTCATGGTGATCATAACCGCGATCAAAATGACGGAAGAATTAGAGAATCCCGCAAAGGCTTCCGGTATGGTCAGTACGCCTGTCATAACCAGTACGACCGCACAGGCCATGGTAATCAGCCCAAAGCTGTATTTCCCCTGTAAAAACAGAGCCGCCATTACGATCACAACGGCAAATGTGACTATTATCCCAAAATTCATGTTCTACCTCCTCATCTTTTTTGTATATGTCAGAACGTAATCACCGCTTTAATCGCTTTTCCTGACCTTGCGTCCTCAAACGCCTTCAGTGCGTCCTTATACGGGTACACATGGACGATTTTTTTCAGGTCATCCCGGATCTGTTCCATCATAAATACTGTTGCTGAACTGCCGTCTGTTCTCAGATGCAGCGTCGGGCCTTTTGCTCCGACAATCGTCAATTCCTTCCGGAAGATCGGAAGCGGATCAAACTCCTTAATAGTTCCATGATAGACTCCAGCCGCAACGATCCTTCCACCCGGACGGACAATCTCCATCGCGTCAACCAGCACCTGATGCGCTCCTGTTGCCTCAACAACCACATCCGGACCTTTTTCTCCGCAGATCGTACGGATCACGTTTTTTCCGTCCTCATCATTTCCCACAACTGCATCGCAGATTCCGGTGCATCTCGCGCTTTCCTGCCGGTTCGGATTCTGATCCACACAGACGAGCGCTCCGGCTCCCAGCCTTTTGAGGATGATCGCTGTGATCATTCCCATAGCCCCAAGTCCGAACACCACTACGTTGTCTCCCGGCTTTATCGCTGCCTGCATCGCAATATGATAGGCGCAGTTAGTTGGTTCCATAAGAGAAGCCGTAATATCATCCAATGTATCCGGAATCGGGCTCAAAAAGCAGTAGTCTTCCGTACTTCTCACTAATGTCTCCTCTGCAAATCCTCCCGGAAGCAGGGCGTCATTCATACTCCTGCAGTAATTCGGCATGCCATTTCTGCAGTTCCAGCATCTTCCGCATGTTTTTGTCAATTCACTGGCCACCCGCATTCCAGGCCGGAAATCACAACTGTCCGGCGCCGCTTCCATTACAACGCCCGAGAATTCATGTCCGAAATAAAGCTCCCTGCTTCTGTCTCTTGTTCCGTTCACCAGCGCAAGGTCGCTTCCGCAGATACCGCAGGCTTTCACCTGAACTCTTACCATTCCGCTCTGCATGTCAACGGAAGACGCATCTGTCTGGAGCTGCAGTTCGCCCGACTCAAGTAATGCTATTTTTCTCATTCTCTGTTCCACTCCTCTCCTGTCCATTCCTTTTCACTTACTTTCTGTAAGTTTTCAGCAGTTCCCTCGCATCCGCGCCGGCGCGCATCCAGTCAGACGGCACATCCGCCTCGATCGTAAGTGTTCCGTCGTATCCTTTCAACTGGTCAAAAAACGGAGCATAATCATAGTCATCTTTCACATTCGGATATTTTCTTTCCGGATAAGAAGTCGGATAATCAATATGTACGTGATGTACGAGTTCCCTGTATTTCACAACATCCTCAAACGGTTCCTTCGACCAGACAAAGTGCCTGAGATCTGCCATCGCGAACAGATTCGGCATATCTGCTTTTGCTATCACTTCCGCAGCCTGGGACAGTGTATTGATATAGTTGGAGTATTTTGGACCCAGAGGTTCAATCAGGATATCCTGTCCGTTTTCTCCGGCAATCTCACACAGCATGCGCAGAAACTGGATGAAAGTGTCCTCTCTTTTAATGCTGTCTTCATCAAGCAGCTGCCGGGCTTTTCCGTTTCCAAACAGGATCTGCTTAATTCCAAGCTGACCTGATTTTCTGCAGGAAGATTTGAGATAGGGCTCAAGATCGGTCACCTTAAAATCTGTTCGAAAGAATAAAGGCTCCGTGATCGGCAGGATTCGTGCTCCGTTTGGAATCGGAAACTCTGCTTCCTCCACATGCTGGCGGAATGCATCGAATTCTTTCCCGTCAAGCTCCTCAATCTCCGGCATATCCAGTTCCGCATAGTCGAAACCGGCTTTTTTTATCTCATCATAATCTTTTATAAAACCAAATCCACCAAGTCGCATTCCATGTCCTCCCTTATTTCAATGCATTCAGACTGTCCGGATCGAATCCTCTGAAATCCCGTTCTCTGAGAAGATTCTGCACCTCATCAAGAACCGGAAGACTGGTGATCGCTCCCATACGCGAAACCGTAATGGCCGCCGTATGACTTGCAAACGCAAGCGCCTGTTCCTGGGAAAGTCCTGCGGTCAGCCCTGTACAAAACGCCCCGACAAATGAATCCCCTGCCGCCGTGGAATCTGCGGCTTCCGGCATCCTGACACACGGGGTATGACACAGCCCTCCCTTTCCGGATGACACCGCTCCGTTTTCTCCCATGGTAATAATCAGATTCCGGACGCCTCTCTGGTGAAAATACTCAGCCGCCTCTTTTACATCCTCTTCGCACACGCCTCCCTCTGTCCGGATCACATGTCCGGAAAGCAGAGCCGCTTCGTGCTCATTTGGCGATAAATAGGCTGTACAGGAAAGCAGACGGTCCGATATTTCCGCAGCAGGAGCCGGATTGACCATCACCGGAACCCCTGCGTCATGCGCCCATGCTGCCACCTGCTCCACTACCGGCATCGGAATTTCAAACTGGAGGATCACAATATCATAATCTCGGATTCCTTCCCTGAGCCAGGAAAGTTCTTCCGCCCGGATCGTAAAGTTCGCACCCGGACAGACAGTGATCCGGTTCTGCGTTCCGTTCTCCTTCTCCTCCAGCATGATCACTGCTGCTCCTGTCGACTCATTTTCGTCTGTCAGTATATGGGAAACATCCACTCCCGCCTCTTCTGCCACATTCAGAAGCTGCTTTCCAAACTCGTCATGTCCGACTTTTCCCGCCATGGTCACACGGGCTCCCAGCCGTGCGCACTGCACTGCCTGATTCAGGCCCTTTCCTCCGGGAGCCGTCTGAAATTTTCCTCCGATAACAGTCTCCCCTGCACCGGGCAGACGCTTTGCTGATGCAGTCACATCCATGTTAAGGCTTCCCACAACCAGGATTTTGGGTTTTCTCAGCATATTTCAAGCAGCTCCTTCCTAGTTTATCTTTTTCGCAGCTCCATTCATCTCGTCCAGGATATGACGGACAGTCCGCATTTCCCGAATGGACGCACGCGGTGTTCTACCATTGACATAATCCTCAAGCGAAGTCCGGGCAAAAATCGGATAGTAGACATCACTGTCCGTACTCATCGGAATCCGGACGACATCCTTTCCATATTCCCGTGCCTCCAGGCAGTTTTCCGCAAGTGTATAGTATCCGTTTTCTGTTACTATGCACCATCTGTTCTCTCTTTTACTTTCTTCATCCATTGGATACGCATATCCGGTTTCCAGTACAAGGGATGCTCCATTGGACATCTGAAGAAGAGATGAACCATAGATTTCAATATCGTATTCCTTGTTGTACTGATAAGACGAAGCAAGTACCGACGCCCGGTCTGAGTCTGTCAGGTACAGCGCCATATCAAGAAAATGAACGCCAAGATTGGTCATGCATCCGCCCCCTGCCGTTTTTTCGGACAGCATCCACGGAGAAGATACAAGATATCTGGAAGGAGGACCTGCAATAAACCGATAACTCATGTGAATGATCTTGCTGTTCAGAATGGATTCTTTCAGCTTTGCCACCGTATCACTGTAACGCCATACGAACGGGACCGCGCAGAATGCATCCGCCTTTTCGGCCGCCTCTGCAATCTCGCAAACTTCCTGCTCGCTCATTCCCATCGGCTTTTCAATAGAAAACGGAATCTTTCGTTTGATCAGTTCCAGCGCCAGGTCCTTCATCTCGTTATGAGGCGCAAAGGCAAACACAAAATCCACCTCTTCCTGATCCAGCAGTGTTTTCCAGTCTGCGTAGACCCGGCATCCGAACGGCTCCGCCAGTTTTTGTGCCATTTCCGTATCAGGATCACTCATTGCTGTAATGGTATGTTCCGGAATCCCCGGAAAATATAACGGTACATGCCAGTGGCTGACGCCGAGAAACGCGATTTTCAGTTCATTGATTGTCATAAAAACACACTCCTTCCACTTCTTGTTCCATTTATTTAATATTTAAATCTCAGGCAGAATTCCACGAAGATAATCGATTGATTTTTTCATTCCGATCGACGCGTCCGGGATATCCGCCGGGTGCCATCTTCTTTCGTATTCCAGGGACAGCCAGTCTTCGTATCCATGCGCTTTCACCTCTTTGAGGATTTCCGGCCAAGGCAGGATTCCTTCTCCTACGATTCTCGTATATACATTCCGTTCCGACTCGTCCGGATGAGACACATCGGAAGATTTGAACTCCGTATTTCCTTCATGGAACACAAGATCTTTGACATGCATATATCCGATCAGACCGCTCTGAAGGGCAATAGCTTCCTTATAATCTTCTCCTCCGGTAAAGGTCAGATTCGCCTGGTCATATAAGATCCGCACACTGTCACAGTCAATATCTTTGATCAGATCCGCGCTCTGACGTGCCGTCAGCGTCATGGTATTAAAATGATTTTCGATAGTCAGTGTCACACCATGCGCCTTTGCTTTTTCTCCCAGATACCGCATGGATGCAATCAGACGATCTCTTTTTTCCTCCAGATGGTCCGTCTCCTCCGCCGGCAGATTTCCTCCGTAGATACGGATCCGTCCGGCTCCAAGGAAATCGCAGTATTCAATGACCTTCTCAATGCCTTTGATTTCAGCCTGGCGGACCTCCTCGTCCAGAGAATTGAACTTAGAATTATAAGGAGTCAGGCATACAATCTGGATGCCATGATCCTTTGCACATTGTTTCACTTTCTGGAGCGTGTCTTTGTCACATTCGCACGGAAGGCCGGAATGATAGCCATCCTGCACAACAATTTCCGCTCCTTCCGCTCCGATTTTTGAAAACAGCTCGATTGCTTCTGTCACCGTATATTCCGGTGTTCCCATCGTATGTCCCGCAATTTTAAACATCCGTCAATTCCTCCTTTACTCCATCTTTTACTCCATGCCCGGCAGTCCCGCACTGATCAGGATCCGGTTCAGCAGTTCATGTGTCTTATAAGCATCCTGTGGGTTGGTCATCGGGGTTTTGTTATTCCGGATACAGTCAAAGAAATGCCGGATCGCAAAACTGAATCCAAGTCTGTCCTCTGATTTTGCCCATCCCATGGCAAGAGGCGTCAGCTCGGTTGTATGCCGCTGCTCATTATCCACGATGGTAACGCTTTCCGGCATGTGCACGTGTACGGTGCGGTTGTTGCCGTGCATTTCCAGATTCTCTTCCCACTGTCCGGCACTGCGGTCCGCGATCAGAATTCCGGAAGATCCATTCTCAAACTCGATCTGAGCAGTGGTAAATGTCTCGTAATCCCGGTCCGTATATTTGGAGATGGCTTTGACATCTTTTGCCTCTCCGCAGAAATACCGCATCAGATCTACCATATGAACAGCATTTTCCAGCGTCGCGTGATACTCGGTCTGCGGACGGTTTTTCTGAGCGATTATGACATCCGGAGCTCCATCTCCCCACGCTTTCTTGGCCTCTGTCACAACCGGAGCGTATCGTCTGTTGAATCCGATCATCAGCTTTCTTCCTGTCTTCTCCGCAAGATTTGCAATCTCATCGCAATTTCTCAGTGTTGTTGCCATCGGCTTTTCACAATATGTATCTACTCCGTGCTGCAGCAGGAAAGAAACCTGTTCGGCATGTACATCCTTCGGCGTCAGTACAAAAGCGCAGTCCAGCCCCAGATCTACCAGTTTTTCAATGGAATCAACCGCCTGCTGCGCACCGAAACTTTTTGCCGCGCGCACCGCATTTTCATAATTTTTTGCCATCACACCGACAAATTCGATATCCTCTGTCTGCGCAAGCACCGGCAAAAAGTTGTTTTTGGAAACATATCCCGTTCCGATAACTCCGACTCTTAATTTATCAGCCATTAATCTGTTCCTCCTTCTCATATTCCTCAACGATCTTTTCCAGTTTCTTATATTCTTCCCCGATCAGAGCGCGAAGCGGTTTCCGGCATACATCGTTCTGAATCACACCGCGGATCTTCAGAAGTGCCTTCAGGCCCGGAATTCCCGGAATGCCCGCAAGTTTCCGATCCAGATCCACGATCTGCTCCTGGGTCTTCATGGCTCCTTTCATGTCGCCTTCCTGGAACTGGCGATACAGCCGTGTAAACCGTTCATGAAAAATACTTCCCGGCCCTGTCACTGTTCCGACTCCTCCGGTGATCAGACACTGAAGGAACAGACTGTCGCATCCGATCAGCAGTTCAGGCTTCCGGTCTGCTTTTTCAAAGTAATCCTCCACCCTCATCAGATCCGGACTGGAAAACTTGATCCCGGCAATATTCGGGAATGCATTCATCAGCCTGTTTAAAAGTTCCGGTTTCACATCATTGGTCGTACATCCCGGGATATTGTAAATGTAAACCGGGAATCCTTCCGGAAGCGGTGAGATCACGTCACTGTAGTACTGAAACAGCGCTTCCTCATCCATCGGGAAGAAAGCCGGTGACATGATACCGATTCCATCTGCCCCGATTTTCACACTGTGCTGCGCATGAGCAACGGTCTCTGCTGTTGTCATGGCTCCGCACTGAATAAAGACCGGAACCCTTCCATGGCTGGTTTCCACCATAATCTCCGCGATACGCTGGCGTTCCTGCTCTGTCAGAAGAAGGCTCTCTCCATTCGTCCCGTTCGGATACAGGCAATCCACTCCGGCTTCAATCAGGTACTCCGCAAACGCTGCCACCCCCTGTTCATCTACAGCTCCGTTTTCCGTCATCGGGGTGATAGTCGGAATAACAACACCTTTCATTGATTTTCTTCCCATGATTTGCATCCTCCTTTGGCATGATGTCTTTCAGAAAAATCATGTAATCATTTTCATAAAGTTATTTTCTAATTTTAATGTTATTGGTCTTTTTGCACATTATTTTTTGTCTATTTCACATTTTAATTGTCTTTTTGTCGCATGATTTTTCTTTTTTATGTTGTTTTCTTCATGTAATTGATTACATGAATACTGTAGCACAACCGTATATATGACGTCAATTGTGGTTTTTTACAAAAACGCGCCCTTAATTTTATGCACTTTTTCAAATGGATTTTTCTTGTTTTTGACTTTGGAATTGAAAAATTTCCTGACAAATGATACACTTTTCATGTAAAAGATTACACAAGGAGACGGAAAGCTATGGCAACAATCCAAGACGTCGCAAAAGAAGCCGGAGTATCGACAGCCACGGTATCACGCATCCTTCATAACAGCTCCAATGTTCTTCCCGAAACCCGTGATAAGGTGATGGCCGTAATCGAAAGACTTGACTACCATCCGAATCGGCTTGCAAGGCAGTTCCGCACCCAGGAAACAGGAAACATCCTGATCCTCGTTCCGGAACTCGAAAATACATTTTACTATGAGATCATATCCGGGATCGAGAGTACCGCAAAAGAAAAGGGCTATCACATCCTGATCGCGGAAACGCATAATGATGTGGAGCTGGAAGAATATTTTTTTGAATGTCTGAAACAGAAACAGGTTGACGGTATCATTACTTTTTCAGCCAGGCTGGCCCCTGATCAGCTGGAACAGCTTTCCAGCCAGTATCCGTTTATCATCGTCTGCCGTTACTATGAAGGAATGAACCTTCCAAATGTCGCCATCGACAACCGGAAAGCTTCCCGCGATATCACAAATTATCTGTTAAACCTCGGACACCGCCGGATCTGCTGCCTGGTAGGCAATACGGATATTCCGCTGTATCAGGACCGTCTGAATGGATATAAGGACGCCTTAAAAGAGCGGGGAATTCCCGTTTTACCGGAAATGATCTGTACCGAAAGAGTCACGATCCAGGGAGGATACGATGCTGTGGAGCGCCTGGCCGGCGCCGGAACGGATTTCTCCGCAGTTGTAGCATGCGGAGACACCCTGGCAATCGGAGCAATCCGCGCGCTCAAGAACATGGGACGCAAGGTTCCCTCCGATGTGGCCGTGACGGGATTTGACGACATCGAACTTTCTTCCCTCTACAACCCTTCACTGACCACCGTGCGGCAGCCAAAGAAACAGATGGGAATCCGGACCATGGAAAAACTTCTGGATCTGATCGCCGGGAAAACGCTGATCCACCAGCAGGATATTCTGAATTACGAGCTGGTAATCCGCGAAAGCAGCGGGGAATATATCGGATCGCATTAATCACACTTCCCGTAAAAGCACTTTCCTGTAAATAGGATAGATGGAGAATGAAACTTTTACCAGTAAGATTCGTGTCGTGCTCGGCATACAATTTCAGGGGAAGGCGTAACTCGCATGAGTCACGCCTTCCCCTGTTTGGAACTATCTATTTCCCGACAGCTCCCGCCCTCCGTCTTGATCGCAAGATGTTTTATCAGGTAAGCTGAACTTTCCCTGACTTTCCTCTGGTATACAAAATTTCACAGGCTGTCGGTTTTTCTCTTGTGTCATAAATCTCAATCTGAAAATTCAGGATTGGCGCACCGGCAGGAATCTTCAGCAGTTCTCCCACATCAGGCGGGCAGAGCACCGGCTCTGATGAAATAAAGCTCTTCCCCACCTTGATGCCGCATGCCTCGGAAATCTTACTAAAATTCTCCTCTTCCATGTGATTTTCCAGAACAGGCAGATACTGCAGCTCAGGCAGATAAACCATCTCCACTGAAAAAGGAGCTTCTTCCACATATTTCAGCCGGACAATAACAATAACTTTCTGCTCGGTTTCCAGATAAAGGCAATTTCTTATCCTTAGTAGAGCTTCGCTCCCGCCGGGATCCTGTCATCCACCATCAGAAGATTCAGCGCTTCTTTTCCGTCGTACTCGTGTACCGCGCTGATCAGCATTCCGCAGGAATCGATTCCCATCATCTTTCTCGGCGGCAGGTTTACGATCGCGATGCAGGTCTTTCCGACCAGCTCTTCCGGCTCGTAATACTCATGGATACCGCTTAAGATCGTGCGGTCTGTGCCTGTCCCGTCATCCAGTGTGAACTGCAGCAGTTTCTTGGACTTCGGTACGGCAACGCATTCTTTTACCTTCACAGCCCGGAAATCAGACTTACTGAATGTATCGAAATCAACAAACTCCTCGAAGAGCGGCTCAACCTTTACTTTGGAGAGATCGATCTTCACAGCCGGTGCTTCCTGTGCAGAAGACTGTGCCGCATTATTTGCTTCATTCTTTGCAGCCCCCTGAGATTTCATGGTCGGGAAGAGCAGCACATCACGGATGGCAGCGCTGTTCGTCAGCAGCATGCACATCCTGTCGATTCCGAATCCGATACCTCCTGTGGGCGGCATACCGATCTCCAGTGCGTTCAGGAAGTCCTCATCCGTATGCTCGGCTTCCTCGTCTCCTGCTGCCGCATTCGCGTCCTGCTGAGCGAAACGCTCTCTCTGATCAATAGGATCATTCAGCTCGGAGTAAGCGTTTGCCATCTCCCAGCCGTTCATGAAGAACTCAAAACGCTCTACATAGTCCGGATTCTCCGGTTTCTTCTTTGTCAGCGGAGAGATCTCGATGGGATGATCCATGACAAATGTCGGCTGTACAAGGTGTTCCTCAACATACTCCTCAAAGAACAGGTTCAGGATATCGCCTTTCTTATGTCTCTCCTCAAACTCGATATTATGCTCTTTCGCAAGTTCTCTCGCCTGCTCCAGAGTCTCCACTTCATTCCAGTCAACACCTGCGTACTTCTTCACGGCGTCTACCATTGTGATACGCTCGAACGGCTTTCCGAGATCCATCTCGATATCATTGTAGACAATCTTTGTCGTTCCGAGCACTTCCTGTGCCACATGACGGTACAGGTTCTCTGTCAGGTCCATCATTCCATTATAATCTGTGTATGCCTGATACAGCTCCATGAGCGTGAACTCCGGATTGTGTCTTGTGTCAAGTCCCTCATTTCTGAATACCCGGCCGATCTCGTATACTTTCTCAAGTCCTCCCACGATCAGTCTCTTCAGGTAGAGTTCCAGAGAAATACGGAGCTTCAGGTCTTCATTCAGAGCATTGAAGTGAGTCTCGAACGGTCTTGCGGCAGCGCCTCCGGCATTTGCAACAAGCATCGGAGTCTCAACCTCCATGAATCCCTGTCCGTCCAGATATTTACGGATCGCGCTGATGATCCTGGAACGTTTGATAAATGTATCCTTTACTTCCGGGTTCATGATCAGGTCCACATATCTCTGACGGTAACGTGTATCCGTATTGGTCAGTCCGTGGAACTTCTCCGGAAGGATCTGGAGGCTCTTGGAGAGCAGGGTCACATGGGATGCATGTACGGACATCTCGCCTGTCTTTGTCCGGAACACTTCTCCTGTGATACCGATCACATCACCCACATCCAGCTTTTTGAACTCTTTGTAGTTCTCCTCGCCGACGCTGTCACGTGCCACATAGGACTGGATATTCCCCTGCAGATCCTGCACGTTGCAGAAGGATGCCTTTCCCATGACACGCTTGGACATCATACGTCCCGCGATGGACACCTGTTTTCCTTCCAGTTCATCAAAATGATCCTTGATCTCCTGGCTGTGGTGTGTCTGATCATACTTGGTGATCACAAACGGGTCTTTCCCGTTCTGCTGAAGTTCCGCAAGTTTCTCGCGGCGCACCTTTCTCAACTGGTTTAAATCTGGTTCCTGTCCGTTTTTCTGCTGCTGAGCCACTTTCTCTTTCTCCTTCCTTTATAAGCGAATTCAGACCTCTTGAAATAAGAGGTCTGTCTGAAATCCTTTGTTTACTTTGAACGGCTGATCTCAAGCACTTTATACTGGATCACTCCGGCCTGCGTCTCCACGTCTACCACATCGTCCACTTTCCTGCCCATCAGTGCCTGCCCTACCGGGGACTCATTGGAAATCTTGCCTTCAAGGCTGTTGGCCTCTGTGGATCCGACGATCTTGAACTCCATCTCTTCATCAAAAGTGATGTCGTATACCTTGACCGTACATCCCACATTGATCTTGTCAAAGTCAACTTCGTCCTCTACAACGACCTCTGCATTTTTCAGGATTCCTTCCAGTTCCTCGATACGAGCTTCGATATCGCGCTGCTCGTCCTTCGCCGCATCGTACTCTGCATTCTCGGAAAGGTCTCCCTGCTCTCTCGCCTCTTTGATCTTGGCTGCGACTTCTTTCCTCTTCACTACCTTCAGATTCTCAAGTTCATCTTCAAGTGCCTTCAATCCGGCATAAGTAAGTAATCTTTTCTTTGCCTCTGCCATTGGTTACGCTCCCTTTCTGTTACTTAAATTTTCTTTCTATCGGGTACAAGATTCTGGGTCTTGTCTGTTTTCTTTAAGTCTATTTCGCAATTTCAATATTATAACCAAAACCTATAGTGATGTCAAGAGATTTTCCAGCTCTCCAAGGGACTCCACAGCGTTGATCTTTTCCCGTAATCTCGCCGCTCCAGGTATCCCCTTCGTGTACCATGCCACATGCTTTCTCATCTCCCTGATCCCCGAATATTCCCCCTTATATTCAAGCTGAAGACGGGCATGGCGCAGCATCATTTCTTTCAGTTCCTCTTTCCCCGGTCTCGGCGGGACGACTCCTGTTTCTTCATAGGTTATCATCTCCGAGAAGATCCACGGATTTCCCTGAGCTCCCCTGGCGATCATCACGCCGTCGCATCCGGTCCGGCGCACCAGTTCCTCTGCCCGCTCCGGCGACGTCACGTCTCCGTTTCCTATGACAGGAATGGATACCGCCTCTTTTACCTGACGGATGATATCCCAGTCCGCCTTTCCGCTGTAGTACTGTTCCCTTGTCCTGCCGTGTACCGCCACTGCGGCGGCTCCCGCCTCCTCGATGATTCTGGCGATCTCCACCGCGTTGACATGGTCATCGTCAAATCCTTTCCGGATCTTCACCGTGACCGGCTTCTCGATCGCCTTCACCATGGAACTTACGATCTCGTACACCAGCTTCGGATCCTTCATCAGCGCGGATCCCTCGCCGTTTTTCACCACCTTCGGCACCGGGCACCCCATATTGATGTCCAGAATGGCAAAGGGCCGCTCCTCGATCCGCTTCGCCATCTCGCTCATGATCTTCGGGTCTGAACCGAAAAGCTGAAGGGAGACCGGCCTCTCATCCGGATGGATCGTAAGGAGCTGCTCCGTATTGCGGTTATTGTACATGATCGCCTTGGCGCTCACCATCTCCATGCACAGAAGCCCCGCCCCCTGTTCTCTGCAGAGCAGACGAAATGGCAGGTCAGTGACACCTGCCATGGGTCCTAATATATATCGGTTTTCAAGTTCAACATTTCCTATCTTTAATCCCTTCATCGTTTCCTCTCTGTCACTTCTCCTTCATTCTTTCGTAGATCAGTCTCAGCCCGTTCAAAGTGAGCTGCGGATCGTAAAGGTCAATGCAGTCTGTCTCCTTCGCGATGATCTTCCCCAGACCGCCCGTTGCGATGACATAGGCATCTGTATAACCCGACTCTTCTTTCATCCTTCTTACGATATATTCCGTCTGTCCCACCGCGCCGAATACGAGACCTCCCTGCATTCCGGTGACGGTGTCGCGTGCCAGGATGGAATCCGGCTTTTTGATCTGGATCGCCGGGAGCATTGCCGCTCCTCCCCAGAGAGAGCGGCCCGCAGTCTCGATCCCCGGCGCGATGATGCAGGCTTCCAGCGTGCGTTCCGGTCCCACCAGGTCATAGGTGGTGGCGGTCCCGAAGTCGATCACGATGGCCGGCCCCTGAGCAATAGCATAGCCTGCCACCGCGTTGACGATCCGGTCCGGACCTGTCCGGGACGGGTTGTCCGAGAGCACTTTCACACCTGTATCTGTCTCAGCGGAGACGATAAACGGCGTTGTATCCAGATATTTTATAATGCCGCTGGTAAACGAGTGCATGATATCAGGCACCACAGACGCGATGATGACCGCATCAATCTTCTTCGGATCGATCCCCCGGTGTTCCAGTATCCCACAGATCGTGAATCCGTATTCATCGGACGTCCTCTGACGCTTCGTCGTCATCCGGAACATGCCGAGCAGCATCTCTTCCGAGAATACGCCCATGGTGATATTTGTATTTCCGATATCAATGGTCAGCAGCATCTTTTCTCCTCCTGTGCATTCGTGCTTTCCTTATATTATCAGGGATCCGCCGCCTCCGTCAAGTTGGTTCTGCCTTGCCCGTCCTTGCAAAATGTAAAACTTAAAGTTCCGGGTACGGACGTCAGAACAGGCGGTGAGATTGTCTGAGCGCAGCGAGTTGCTCACCGCCTGTTCTTGCAATTAGTCCGTACCCGGAACTTTTTTAGTTTTCCTTATTTCCCGAAGCGGAGTCCGAACGCATCCTCCCTCCACGCAGAATACACGTTTGAGGGAATCAGAACCTTTTAATCTTCCTCGTCGTCGTTTTCTCAAACTCCGTATCCCGGACGATCAGGCTGTAGATCTTCTTCTGGGGCGCCGCAGTGCGGTTGTACTCGTCAATGACCTCCTGCAGCTTCTCCCTGACATCCTTGATCCGTTTCTTCTTCACGTAATCCTGATCTGGATAGATCTCCGCCTCGATCACGCCGCCCTTCTCGCGTACAAGGACTTCTCCCACAAGGCGGTTCGTGCTCAGCGCGTTCTCCAGCTCCTCCGGAGAAACATTCTCGCCGTTCTTCGTGATGATCAGATTCTTCTTGCGGCCGGTCAGGTAGACAAAACCGTCCTCGTCCACATAGCCCAGATCCCCGGTCTTGAGCCAGCCGTCCTCCAGGGTCTCTGCCGTCTCTTCCGGCATGTTATAGTACCCCTGCATCACACTGCTTCCTTTTACCCAGAGTTCGCCGTCCACGGTCTTCGCCACGCAGTTGGGAAGAAGCTGTCCCACCGCGTCTTTCCGGATATTCCATGCCTGGGTAACGCTGATGACCGGCGCACACTCAGTCATGCCGTAGCCCTGCTGGATGGTGATGTCATATTTTTTGAACAGATCGATATAAGAAGGATCCAGGTAT
This sequence comes from Candidatus Mediterraneibacter norfolkensis, assembly GCA_019120615.1. GTDB lineage: Bacteria > Bacillota > Clostridia > Lachnospirales > Lachnospiraceae > Mediterraneibacter > Mediterraneibacter norfolkensis. Next base: position 7,882 of record DWUT01000123.1, on the reverse strand, counting down.
GCTCCGCCGCTGCAGATCGTATGAAACTGCTTTCCGAATACCTGGTTCTTCACGATCTTCGCCGGGAGAAGAGACGCCTCCTCCAGCTTCTTCGCCATAGTCTCGATCATCAGCGGCACCATCAGGATCATCTCTGGTTTGAAGAGCTTGATGTTCTTCGCCACACGCATCAGGGAATCATTGATGCAGATGACCGCTCCCAGCGACACGCCTTTGAGGATGTCCATGCTCAGACAGTACGCGTGGTGGATCGGCAGGACGGTCATGATGACAATGCGCTCCGGGATCTTCATGTCAAGGCAGGTCGCGTTCTCCGCCACATTCCGGTGGGTCAGCATGACGCCCTTGCTCTTTCCCGTAGTTCCCGAGGTGAACATGATCGTGCAGAGCTGATCCGGATCCGGCTCATAATCGAAGCTTCCCCTGTGCTCCTCCAGCAATTTCCAGAAAGAATACGCGTGATCGTCATGTTCTGCCTGCTGCATGGAGATCATGGTCTTCAGCTTCGGGCAGCGTTCCTTTGCGATCGCCGCCACATCTTTTCTCACCTCGTCATAGACAAACACAGTGGAATCCGAGCGGGCGATCAGATCGCATACATCCTCCGCGGGAAGATTCACATCAAGAGGCACGATGACACTGCCGCTGTTGACGGTTCCGAAATACGTCACCAGCCATGCATATGAGGTCATTCCGATCACGGCGATATGGTTTCCCTGCTCCCCCATGTCTTTCAGAACATTTGAGAAGCTCTCGCTGTCCTCTTTCAACTGTGTATAACTCTTTGATGCGATCTCACTTTTGCTTATTTTATAGCGGATCGCATCCTCCGGACCGTATTTCTTCTCTGTTCCGGCCAGAATCTCACGTACGGTACTGCAAAGCATAATTCCCCAATCCTTTCTCCGCTTCTGCGCGGACATAAAGAGACAGACCGCTTCAGCCTGTCTCTGTCTTCTGTTCCAATTTCTGTTTCTATGATTCAGCAGTCAGTTTCTCAAGATAGTCAACCGCTTCCTGCACGGTGCGGATGTTTGCCGCCTCTGTCTGCTCTACTTCCACGTCAAACTCGTCCTCGATCTCCCCGAGCATGCTCATGAAGTCGAAGGATGTAAATCCGAGATCCTCCATGAAACGTGACTCCGGATGGATGTTTTCCGGCTCTACCTCAACATAGTTACAGATGATATTTACCAATTTCTCAAACATGATCCTTCTCCTTACACTAATTTGATGATCTCTCCGATGGTCAGCTCCGGGTTCTCCGCACCCTTGAACATGATCTTGCAGAGGTAATAATACAGATATTCAAGTTCTTCCCTGGACACTGCCTTGATCTGGTGCTCAAAGTTGAAGTCCAGTCCGTTATCCTCCGGACGGTGCATCACAGTCAGGTACATTCCCTGCGGGCAGATGCCGTTCGGATACCATTTCGTCTTATAACGGATATCTCCCAGCTGATCCAGCCCTTTCTCCTTCAGCGTGAGCGGCTGGTAGGTCAGTGAGATCGGCTCGTATCCAAGTCCCGGATTGGGCTGGGGATAGGTCTTCGCCCGGTATGCGAAGTACGCGGTCGGGTCATAGTTCGCATGGCGGAAGTATTCGTTCTGTTTGTCGCGGATCGCATACACTCCGTCAATGAACTTCATATCCTGCGGGAAGATCGTGCGGAACGGGAAGGAATGGATCCTTGTACCGCCGGATTTCTTTTCCTTCAGCGTCGCGCGCCGGGCGATCGTTGTCGTCAGGGACACGTCGTCAAATCCGTTCATCTTCTGATAATATGTACGCAGCCCCATGAGCAGGAGACATGCAAGTGATACATGATATTTCTCACAGAAGTCCATCAGGCGTTTCGTCGGCTCCGCCTCAAGATGGAAAATATCAAGGGCGGATTTTGTGTCGTCCGTCACACAGAATGCGGATCTCAGTTCCGGATTCTTGAACATTTCCCTCATGGACTCCAGTTTTGCCGTGCCGTGAAGGTCGTTGTAGATCGGCTCGCTCTTTTCGATCTCCTTCTGGAAGTATTCGATATCTCTGAGCTGTGCCTTGCTTCCCGCCTCGTAGGCGAAATCGCGCTGGATCTGCTCAATGTAGGAAGCCATGTCCTTCGGATACGGAACGCCTTCGTATTTCGCGTTGCAGTACAGCTCGATGATATCTTTCAGGAAGCAGATCAGAGACTGCGCGTCCACGATCATATGATTTGCAAGGAAATACACTCCGTTGAATCCGTCGGGCATCTTGATCATGACGACCCTGGTCAGCGGCGAGTCGAACATCTTGAACGGAACCGTTGTCCATTTCTGCATTTCCGCCTCAGCCTCTTCCACGGTCCTGTCTGAGAAATCAACGAATTCGATATCCTTCTCATCCGGATCCATCACATACTGATACCATGTTCCTTCCTTGTCCTTTGCAAGCTGAACGCGCATGGCTTCGCTCCTCGCATACGCCTCATTGATGGATTTCTTAAGCTGGTCCCAGTCAAGCTCCACTTCGATGGTCAGGCTTGTCCCGATGTTGAGCACAGCCATGTTCGGGCAGTGGGGCGCATAGTAAAGGTGAAACTTCTGCGCTACTGTCAGCGGATACACTTTGTGTCCTTTTCTTGTTGTCATCATTTCATTATTCCTCCGATAAATGAATCCAGGGCTGCCTCATAGGCTTTGGTGTCTTTGTAGTAACTCTCGCCATGACCTGCTTCTTCCACGATCAGTTTCGTCTTCGGCGAAGCACAGTTCTTATAAATCTCTTCGCACATCCAGCATGGAACGAAGATGTCCTTTCCTCCATGGATAAAGAGGATCGGCACTTTGGCTTTTCTTACCTCTCTCGCCGCATTGCACTCGTCCAGACCGTAGCCTGCATTTCTCTTGTTCAGCTTATCCGCGATCTGGATCATCGGGAACGCCGGAAGATGATACATGCTGTGAAGCACATGGGTAAACACATCTTTCGCCGAAGTGAACGCGCAGTCGGAAACAATTCCCTTCACCTGGGGCGGAAGTTCCAGCCCGCTCATCATGCAGACGGTAGCGCCTCCCATGGAATTTCCGTGGAGGAGGATCTGCGCGTCGTCTCCCATCTTTCCGACCAGCCACTTGATCCACTCCATTCCGTCCAGCCGGTCCATGGTGCCGAACCCGATATAGGTTCCCTCGCTCTCGCCGTGGGCACGCTCATCGATCATGAGCATCCGGAATCCGTGGTTCAGATAATAATAGGAAAGGCTTCCGTAATCGTTGGTCCCCTGGCTGGTATAGCCGTGGAAACAGATGACAGCTTTGTCCCCGCCGTCTCCCTCGAAATATGTACCGTGGAGTTTCAGGCCGTCATGCGAAGTGATCCATACGTCCTCATGGGGCTGTTCCATCATCCAGTCGTGTCTCTCATGCATCGGCGGGAAATAACTTTCCCAGTCCACGCCGGACATCTTCATCGTACGTTCCGTCTTCGCATTGTAGCGCATCATGGTCCTTCTGTAGAAATACGCGGTACCGCCGGCTTCTGCCGCCACGGCCGCACCAAGAAGCGCTGCGGCTCCTTTCAGTAATTTACCCATTTTTCTTCACCCGCTTTTCTTGTATGTCCTATTTAGTTTTTTTGGTTTTCTTTTTGCTGTTAATGAGATCCTTCAGTTTTAATGCCTTATCGATATTTCCTTCCACCTTCAGTTTTCCGAGCGTCACTGCAAGGATCGGATCCGTCTTTCCGTCTGCGATCTTGAACAGAGTCTCCGCGGAACAGGTGAACATCGCGTCGCGGTCAAAGTATTCGTAGGGCTCCACATAAAGCTTGCCTTCCTTCACCTCGGCGTAGAAGATCCCTTCTGCCTCTCCTGTGATATTGAACTGATATGCGAGATGTTCGTGGATATCGCTCACATCAGCATCCATCAGCATTCCTTTTACCTTTGAAAACATGTCTGCGTAGGTCATAACATCCTCCTTTTCGACCGCCTCCCGCCTTTTTTCGACCAGCGGTCATACCTTTTCTTCTGTTAGATTATCACCTTTTCGACTGCCGGTCAACAGTCGTTCCTGTCAAAATAAAGTTTGAATTTTTTCTAATTTTTGTGAAGTTTTCTTTCTGGCTCTTCAGCCGTTCCTGTGCTATACTCTGATTGTATTTGTATTATTTTCAGAAGGGATCTTTCTCTCTGATACAGCCCCGGCACAGCCGCCGGCAACATTTTGAAAAGGACGATGTACAATGGCAAATCAATTAAAATATGACCGTATCCTGGACGCCCTGCAGGAACTCCTGGAAAACCGTAAGCTCCAGTCCATCTCCGTCAGCGAGATCGCGCATACCGCAGGGATCGGCAAAGGAAGCATCTACTATTATTTTCCTTCAAAGGACGCGATCCTGGAAGCGCTTGTGGAGCGCAGTTATGAAAAACCGCTCAAGACCGCAAAGGCTCTTTCCTCTCAGACAGAGATTCCTCCGTTCACGAGAATGGCGATGATCTTCCAGGCATGCAGGAACTCCTCCTCTGAATTTGTCAGGTCAGGAGAAAGTGAAGGTTCAGGTGCGCAGGAAAAGGCATTTCTCCATCAGAAATATATTAATCACATCATTACGGAGCTCAAACCTGTTCTTGCCGAGATCATCCGTCAGGGCATCGACGCCGGTGAGATCCGCTTTGGTGACGCGGAAGCTCTGGCAGAGATCGTACTGATCGTACTCACTGTAAAAATGGATGATACCCTTGCTCCCTCCACCCGGGAAGAAAGCGAACGGACGATACGGGCACTGATCTCTCTGCTTGAAAAAGGTACGGAGAATCCTCCCGGATCCTTGAATTTTCTGATGAGTTGAGATATGCGCTATTGACAGAATATTGTTTTTGTGCTAATTTGCTTCTATAAATTGTAACTAAAAGAATATGGTTAGTATGGCGAATAAAGTATTTTATTCGCTATGTTTTTACCGAAGCGTTAGCACTCGTTTATCAAGAGTGCTGACAAGATTTTACAGCAAATACATACTGACACAGCGGTTCCTGGCGGATTTGAATGATATTTTACCGTCTGCCGGGAACGCTCCCACAAAGGAGGCAGACAACCATGATCATAAGACCTGTTTACAACCTTCTTCTCCTGCCGGATGTGTCTTACTATTTTAAGCGTGATTTTTTCACGGATTTCGGCGCAGATGAGCTGGAGAACGGTTCTGATATCCTCTTCATTTTTCTGAAAGAGGAAAAAGAGAGCGGCGAATACGATGCCGAAGATTTCTATCCAATCGGACTGTCGGCACGGGTCGACGGGATGGGTGAGGAGGATTCCGTTGCGGTTCGCACTCTGGAAAGAGTTAACGTATCTGAACTTTCAAACGAGAACGGACGGCTTACCGCGTCCGTCACACTGCGTCCCGAAGCGGACGATCTGACCGAAGAAGAAGCAGCCGGGCAGTTTTCTCAGCTCCGCACTTCTCTTCTGCGTTTTGTCCAGGGTTATCAGTGGGGACTCTGGGCGCGCAGTTTTATCCTGCAGCGCAAGAATGTCCATGACCTTGCCTGTGCCCTTTCCGATTATCTGAATCTGAATGCAGAGGAGAAATACAAAATACTTGCCGCGGATTCCCGGCGGACAAGATACGCCATGATCTCCGCGGCGATCAACGAGTTCATGGAGGTTGCAAAGGTCTCCGAGGAGGCGCAGAATGCGCAGAAAGACGGCCAGGAACAGCTTTACCGGGAGGCGGCGATCAAAAAACAGATTGATTATCTTCAGAGGGAACTGGACGAGATGCACCCGGAGAATGTCTCCGATGTGCGCAGATTTGAGAAAAAGATCCAGGAATCCGGCATGAATACCGAGGCCCGCCGTGAGGCAGAAAAGGTGCTGAACCGGATGCGCCAGGAGGGCAAGGACAGCCACGAGTACGGACTTCTCTACGATTATCTCGACTTTGTAACCAGCCTTTCCTGGAAAGCGCCGGAAGTACAGCCCATCGACCTGGATCGGGCAGAGGCCATCCTCGACGAGGATCACTACGGGCTGAAAAAAGTCAAAGAACGTATTATCCAACAGCTCGCCGTCATGGCTCTGAATAAGAAACAGTACGGATCCATCCTTCTGTTCGTTGGAGCACCCGGCACCGGAAAGACCAGCATCGGTCAGAGCATCGCACGGGCGCTCGGACGGGAATATGTGCGGATCAGTCTGGGCGGCGTCCGGGACGAAGCAGAGATCCGCGGCCACCGCAGAACCTACATAGGCGCCATGCCCGGAAGGATCATGGAAGGGATGAAGCGCAGCGGTGTCTCCAATCCGGTCATGGTACTTGACGAGGTGGACAAGCTGGCGAAAGATTACGGAGGAGATCCGGCCAGCGCACTTCTCGAGGTGCTGGATCCGGAGCAGAACAATACATTTACAGACCACTATATGAACGTGCCCTACGATCTGTCCAACGTGCTCTTTGTCTGCACCGCAAACACTACGGACACCATTCCCGAACCGCTGCTGAACCGTATGGAAGTGATCTCCTTCCCCGGATACACTGCCCTTGAGAAATATCACATCGCCAAAAAGCATCTGCTCCCGAAAGCGGAAGCGGCAATGGGGATCGATCCGAAGACGCTGCGCCTCACCGACGGTGCCCTTCGGAAGATGATCGATGAATACACCATGGAATCCGGCGTCCGGGATCTGAAGAAACTGATCGACACGCTCTGCCGGAGCGCGGCCGTGAAGCTTGTAAGAAGCGAGGAAACTCCGCTCACCGTGACAAAATCAAACCTGACCGAGTATCTGGGACATAAAAAGATGCACCACGACCGGAAACTGACCGCCAAAACTCCTGGCGTCGTCACCGGTCTCGCATGGACCCGCGCCGGAGGCGAGATCCTCTATATTGAGAGCAAGCTTACAAACGGAAAGGGAGAACTCCTGATCACCGGCCAGCTCGGCGACGTCATGAAGGAATCTGTCCAGATTGCGCTGACTCTGGTCAAATCTCTCTATCCGAAGGAGAGCAAAGTATTTGAGGATCATGACCTTCACATCCATGTTCCCGAGGGTGCGGTTCCAAAAGACGGACCGTCCGCCGGCATCACCCTGACCACTGCGCTGGCTTCTCTGGTCACAGGCAAGGCAGTGGATACAGACTGTGCCATGACCGGAGAGGTCTCTCTCCGCGGAGGCGTTATGCCGATCGGCGGTCTTCCCGAAAAACTGATGGCAGCGCAGCGCGCAGGGATCAAAAAAGTGTTCATCCCCGCAGACAATGTGGAAGACCTTGAGGACGTGGCGGAAGAAGTGAAGGAAAAGCTGGAGATCATCCCGGTGAAGAAAGTAACGGATGTACTTGGACAGCTTTTGAAATAAAGTAAACAGCAAGTCAAACTTGCGGGAATAAAAAGACAGCAGATCAGTCAGAAAGCGGGTCTGCATTCCGGAAATAATCAGTGTTATTCCGAAATGCAGACCCGCTTTTCCTTACTCTTCTTTCTGATCGTCTTCGTCGTCAATCTCCTCACCCAGATAGAATACCCGGAAGAACATCTCCAGCGACTCAAAGAGTTCCTGCTTTGTCTTCTGCAGTTCCTTGATCTTGAGCACACTGCCGATCTCATCGAAAAAGAAATCATTCTCCTCGTGGTCTACCTTCAGTTCCAGATTTCCCTTTTCATCAAACACCAGCATCAGAATGCCGCCCACGTCCTCCGTGTACAGCACACACATGATCTGCAGTTCCTGCCGGATGCTCTCCGGCAGAGAATCAAATTCCGGATTCAGATAAAATTTTTTCTCATATGCGTTCGACACACACAATACCATTTCGTTGTCCATACAATTTCCCTTTCTGTCAGAATATTCCCCCTCACAGGTGCCGTGTACTTTGTACAAAGTACACGGCACCTGTG
>DWUT01000122.1 GCA_019120615.1 Candidatus Mediterraneibacter norfolkensis | reverse complement strand
CTACTTGACCCGCCCAAAACATGAGAAAGTAGCCATTTTTCGTAGAAAAATGAGCGGATTTCGAATGTTTTGAGGCTTGTGAGAGTGCGTAAGCACGAAGCAGGCCGGTATCATAGAGGTCAAATTCTATTTGACCTCAACAACATGTAATGGTGTCTTTCAATAGCAGATTTATTCGTTCAAACCTTCATCATAATATTTCTGTATCATCATACCCGCCTGGTACGCCCGTCTCAGAAATGCTTCTCTGTCATCCTCCTGACAGTTTACTTCCAGCGTCAGCGGAAGTCTGTATGTAGATTGCGCCAGTTCCTGCATCACCTTATGCCAGTCAATCTCCCCTTCTCCGGGAAGAAGATGATAGTCAACTGTACGATTATTGTCGTGGAGATGAACTGAGTAAATCCTGTCTCTGTACTTCTCTATGATATTGGGCAGATTCTCTCCCCAGCTCATATATCCATGCCCCGTATCCAGACAGATCCCCATATATTCCGGGGGATATTCCTGAAGCAGCATATCCCACTGATCCGTCACGTAATCTGCCGGCATATCAAACAGATTTTCCAGACAGATCATTATCCCCTGCTCCCTGCAGTAAGGCTGAAGTTCATCAAAGGACCTCTTTACCCGGGCATAAAACGGTTCTCTCAGATCCGGTCTTGTTCTGAACGTCTGATACGGCGGATAAAGATGCAGCACGATTTCTTCCGCTCCCAGGCACTTTGCCAGATCAATCCTGTTTTGTATCAGTTCTACTCCGGCTTTTCTGTTATACTCCCAATCAGATGTATAATCTTTTCTGTAATGTCCATTCAGAAGATTTACATTCCTTCGCGACCCCTTTGACGCATGGAGTGCTTTGGCCTTCAGGCCGTATCTTTCCATCCAGTCCCTGATCTGATACATTTCATATTTTGAATAAGTATAGTCTCCTTCCCACTCGTGACACCAGTGGATATGGGTAAAACCGGCTTCTGAAATACTTTTCAGTAAATGTTCTGTTTCTTCAAGTCTGCCGGCTTCTCCCGCAAAATCCGTTGCTATTGCCAGTTCTTTCTTTTCCATCAGCGAATCCTCTCTCTTTTCATTTCCTATCGCGAGAATCTACATCCCGTCTGCTACTGTAACAATACACTACGGCAGGATCATTCAGACGTTACAGGGAAAAAGCCTGAAGATTACGCTAACAGAACAGTCCCTTCAGCGCAGGATAAAACTTTCTGAACTTCCGGTACCGCTCCTCATACTTTGCCACCAGCTCCGCATCCGGTTCCTCCGTGGCGACTACCTTCACCAGCTTCTTCGCCGCTTCCTCAACGGAAGGATACACGCCGCAGCCTACCGCGGCGAGGATCGCCGCGCCGTAGCCGGGTCCCTCCTCACTCTCGATGATGTCAACCTTCATGTTCATGACATTGGCGATGATCTTCCGCCAGAGAGGACTTTTGGCTCCGCCGCCGCAGATCTTCGTCCGCTTCGGATCTACTCCGATGCTGCGTGCCACTTCCAGGGAGTCCCTGAGCCCGAATGCCACGCCTTCCAGCACAGCCTGGGTCATTTCCTCTCTGGTAGTATCCATGCTCATTCCGATAAACGCTGCTCTCGCTTCCGGGTCATTATGAGGCGAACGCTCTCCCATCAGATACGGGAGATAAAAGACCGTATTTTCTCCCAGCTTCGTGATCCCTGCCTGCTCCTCCTGATACTCTGTCGTCTTCAGGATCTCATCCATCCACCACTTGTTACAGGATGCCGCGCTCAGCATGCATCCCATAAGATGATAGTTTCCATCCGCATGTGCGAAAGAATGAAGTGCATTGTTCTCATCCACACCGAAGGTCCGGCTGGAAATAAAGAGTGTTCCAGAGGTTCCCAGAGAAATATTGCATCCCCCGTCTCCTACAGTCGCCGTGCCGACCGCAGCAGCGGCGTTGTCTCCTGCCCCGGCGATCACTCTGACGTCCCGGGGAAGATCCAGCTCCTCTGCGATCTCCGGTTTCAGGCATCCCACCGGCTCCCAGCTCTCGTACAGCTTCGGAAGCTGTTCCTCTGTGATACCGCAGATCTCCAGCATTTCCTTTGACCAGCACTTGTGCTCCACATCAAGGATGAGCATACCGGACGCATCCGAATACTCTGTGCAGAACGTTCCGGAAAGCTTATACGCAAGATAATCCTTGGGCAGCATGATCTTGCAGATTCGGGCAAAGTTCTCCGGCTCATTCTCCTTCATCCAGAGGATCTTCGGAGCGGTGAAACCCGCAAAAGCAATATTTGCAGTGTATTTAGAAAGTTTTTCCTTTCCTATAACATTATTAAGATAATCCGTCTGTTTGCCTGTACGACCGTCATTCCACAGAATGGCCGGGCGGATCACGTCATCATTCTCATCCAGCGCCACAAGGCCATGCATCTGTCCGCCGAAACTGATCCCCTTTACCTGGGTCCTGTCACACTCTGATACCAGTTCTTTGATCCCTGCCATGCTCTGGGCGAACCAGTCCTCCGGCTTCTGCTCAGACCAGCCGGGATGAGGGAAATACAGCGGATATTCTTTTGATACGATCTTTTCAATCTTTCCGTTCTCATCCATCAGCAGAAGTTTGACCGCAGACGTTCCCAGATCTACTCCTATAAAAAACATAGTTCTTCTCCTTTTCTTTTCAAAAGACGGCCGCGCCCCAGAAAGGATGCGGCCGTCCGGCTATACTTCTCTATCTTTACTGTACTGTATTTTTATATCTCCACGGGCTCATTATCCCCAGGGATTCTCTGTGGGATATCTCACGCCTGCCGGCTGATTGTATCCGATCTCCTCAACCGGAACACCGATGTATTTAAACACTTCGAAGAGTTCCTTTCCGAAATGTCCGAATGCCACCGCGCCGTGATGCGGGAAATTCTTCTCGATCAGCACATGACGGTAGAATCTTCCCATCTCCGGAATTGCAAACACACCGATGGATCCGAAGGACTTGGTCGCCACCGGAAGCACTTCGCCCTGAGCCACATAAGCTCTCAGCTTATTATCAGACGTACTCTGCAGACGGTAGAATGTGATGTCTCCCGGTACGATATCTCCTTCCAGTGTTCCCTGTGTCACTTCCTCCGGAAGGGTTCTTGCCATGATCATCTGATATCTCATCTCGCAGGACGTCAGCTTGCCGGAAGCGGTATTTCCACAATGGAATCCCATGAAAGTATCCTTCTGTGTATACGGGAATTTTCCTTCAATGCTCTCTTTGTACATATCTGCCGGAACTGTGTTGTTGATGTCCAGAAGAGTCACTGCATCCTGGCTCACTACTGTTCCGATGAACTCGCTCAGGCATCCGTAGATATCAACTTCACAGGAAACCGGGATTCCCTGAGCGGTCAGACGGCTGTTCACATAGCAGGGAACAAATCCGAACTGTGTCTGGAATGCAGGCCAGCATTTGCCGGCGATCGCCACGTATTTGCGGTATCCTCTGTGCTCTTCCACCCAGTCCTTCAGTGTGAGTTCGTACTGAGCCAGCTTCGTCAGGATCTCGGGCTTCTTGTTTCCTTCGCCCAGTTCCTCTTCCATCTCTTTTACAACCGCCGGGATCCTCTCGTCTCCCTCGTGTTTGTTGAACGCCTCAAAGAGGTCAAGTTCTGAGTTCTCCTCGATCTCAACTCCGATATTGTAAAGCTGCTGGATCGGAGCATTGCATGCGAGGAAGTTGAGCGGACGTGGTCCGAAGCTGATGATTTTCAGGTTGTTCAGTCCTACTACCGCGCGGGCGATGGGCTCGAACTCGTGGATCATGTCAGCGCACTCTTCCGCTGTTCCCACCGGATATTCCGGTATGTACGCTTTTACATTTCGAAGTTTCAGGTTATAGCTTGCGTTCAGCATACCGCAGTATGCGTCGCCGCGTCCCTGTACCAGATCGTTCTGGGTCTCCTCAGCGGCAGCGATAAACATTTTTGGTCCATCAAAATGTTTCGCAAGCAATGTCTCTGATATCTCCGGCCCAAAATTTCCGAGATAAACTACAAGTGCGTTGCATCCGGCTTTCTTGATATCCTCGAGAGCCTGTACCATATGGATCTCGCTCTCAACGATGCAGACCGGACATTCATAGACTGTGCCCTCACCGTATTTCTTTGTATACGCATCGATCAGCGCTTTCCTTCTGTTTACGGAAAGGCTTTCCGGGAAACAGTCCCTGCTCACCGCTACGACTCCGATTTTCAGTTCTGGCATGTTATTCATAGTTGGTTCCTCCTCTTTTATATGATATGTAAAAATATGTAACCTTTTTCTTTTTCGGAAGTGATCCTGCCGCCGGACATTTCCGGGCAGGTCACACGCTCAGACCTCCAGGTTTTCTCCCCGCAGTCCGCAGAAGGCGCCCTCGATCCCCGCCTCCTCGTGGGCGATCAGCCATTTGTTCACTGCTGTAAGAAGACGGTTTTCTCCCTCCTTAGCCGGCTCGAAAGGCAGATCCTCATTGGTCCCTTTCGGAAGTACGATCACACATCGAAAGCCTCCCTCTGCCACGCTGCATGGTGCATAATGAAGTGTGGTAGCATACAGTTCCACAGCTGTTCCCGCCGGAACGAAAAACGCTTCCGCTTTCGCTGTATCATAGATATCGCCTTCTTCAATATCCTGCTGCCTTCCCAGCAGAAGGATCAGATCCGTTGCCGCGATATCAATCTCCGAACTCCTGTGATACTCCAGCGCATTCAGCTTATGATTATCGCCGTTGCAGTATCCGATCTGGATCGGCAGTCCTCCGAATCCCTTTCTGCACACCTCCGCGGCTTCCGGCACCTCCTCCAGCTGCTCCACGGACGGCACATACACAACATCCTTCGGCAAAGGCGTGTGCTCCATCTCCTTTAAGATCTTCTCAAAAGAGAATTCCGTGACCACTTTCCCATACTTGCCGAAGGACGCATCTGTCAGTTCCATTATCTTCATTTATCTGACCTCCTTCTTCCCTGCTCTATAGCCTGTTGAGGTCATTTTATCAACTTTTCTTCTTCTTTACGACCAAATTATTGGCCTTTTAATGCCCATTTCTTATCCTTTCTTCTTATACTCACTTGGAAGCATCCCGTACTTCTTCCGAAAAGCCCTTGCCAGCGCCTTGCTTCCGGAGAACCCGTTCCTGAGAGCCGCTTCCGTCACGCTGTATCTCCCGCTCTCCAGATCCTTGACAGCATACCCCAGTCGAATGCTCTGCAGATAGCTCTTGAAAGTGATCCCCGCATATTTCTGAAACATCCGCGAGAGATAGGTGGGGGAATATCCGAAGATCCTCGCGATCTCCTCAAGGGAAAGATCCCCCGCGTAGTTGTCCTTCATATAAGATGTGATGGAAGACAGACGGGTCAGATTCCGGTTTTTTCTCATAAACCCCTCGTCCACTTCTGTCAGGCGGTAATCCTTCACCAGCAGATACATAATGTTATAAAAGATACTTTTCAGTTTCATATCATAGCCGCAGCCCTTTTCGCAGTGCACCTGATACAGTTCTTTTATGAGCGCCATGAACCGCTCGTCCCTTTTCCCCGGTTCATGAGTAAACCAGATAAACTGTTCTCCCGTAAAATAGTTTTCAAACATTTTCAGCGGGATCTGGAGCACCACCGTCTCATTGGGATCCGGCGAATCGATGGCATGGACCTCGTTGGAGTTTACGATCATAAACTCATCCTCCGAAAGGTCCCACAGCCTGTCCTCCAGATAGAACCTCAGGCTCCCGCGGCACACTGCGAAGATCTCTATAGACCGGTGCCAGTGTTTCTCCCGGTGATAGTTCCCTTCCCGTCCCTCGAACAGGAATATCTTAAACGGCAGTCCCTCCTCAGGAACGACCAGCTCATGCGAAAAACTCATAAGTTTCCTCCATCTCCTGCGTCAGTCCGTCTCTCCCCGTTATGAGACCGGAGACTGAATTTATCTGCTTCTTCTCAATTATAACGTAATATTCCGGCTTTATCATCCCCTCTTAAGCAGAATCTCATGCCCGTTGCCCCTCCCGCTCTCCTGTGCTATATTTAATGATGCCAGGGTCAAAAGGTCTAAGCCCACATGAGCTTGCT
>DWUT01000121.1 GCA_019120615.1 Candidatus Mediterraneibacter norfolkensis | reverse complement strand
TCCCAAGGTCTTTCACCCACTTATGAGCAAGCTCATGTGGGTTTAGACCTTTTGACCCTGGCATCATAAATCTTACAGCAGATTGATCTTTTTCTGCATGATATAGTGGACTGCTATGTACTGCAATATGGCGATGACGATCATCATCACTGTTGAATATCCCATTGTAGTGAACAGGTATGTGCCGACCTGGTCCGCTGTGTCGGTCGGCCCGATGAGTATGTATTCCGGAAACAGTCCAATCCCGATCTGCAGCCCGAAAGAGAGGAGCTGTATCACGAAGCTGGATATAAAGTATGCAGCTATGGCACCGAGCAGCCGATGGGCCGGGAAAAGCTGTCCGATAGCGATGCAGAAATAGGTCTGGATCACGCTGCCCGGTCCTGAGATGAGCATGATGACAAACAGGATCAAAGCAAAGGTGCTCAGAGTCATCCCAAGTTCGGAATTTACATCGGGAGCAATCACGCTGTAAGCTTCTGTGACATTGCTCCCTGTCACGAGGAGCAGGACGCATCCGCCCTCTATGATGCAGTCCAGCAGGAACAGAATGCTGCCGGATATTATTTTTGACCACAGGTGCTGCACGCCGGAAGCGGGAAGGGTCCAGGTGAGATAACCTTCCCCTGTGAACAAATTCCTGTAAAACCGGAATGCGATGATCATCCATGTGCAGAAGCAGACAGCCATGAGCAGAAATATTATGGCAGCGGCAAACAGCGCCACGCTTGAAACGAGAGCAGCGTCCGGTTCATTAAAGTTGAGCTGATCCAGAAAAAGGAAACGCCCCAGCAGGGAGATGACGATCAGGATTCCGTGCAGAAGAAGGAAGATCTTCATCCCGTATTTCAAGTCGAATTTCAGTAATTTCCCTAACATTTGAATACCTCCCGGAACAAAGTGTCCACAGATTTGCCGTGCTGTGTACGTATCTCATCCACGGATTCGCTGAGGACGAGCTGGCCTTCCTGGAGAAAGACAACATGATCCAGCACGTTTTCAATATCGGAGATCAGATGGGTGGAGATGAGAACTGTGGCGTTCTCATTGTAATTTGTCAGGATAGTCTGAAGGATATAGTCCCGGGCGGCGGGATCCACGCCTCCGATCGGCTCGTCCAGGATGTACAGCTTCGCCTCACGGCTCATGACAAGGATGAGCTGTACTTTTTCCAAAGTCCCTTTAGACAGTGACGATAGTCTGGCGCGGCGGTCGATGTCCAGCGCGTCCATCATCTTCGCGGCCCGCTCCATACTGAAATTGTCATAAAATGTATTGTAGTATGCTGTGATCTCATCCACACGCATATGTCTGCCGAGATAATTGCGGTCCGGCAGATAGGAGACAATCCTCTTTGTCTCGATCCCCGGTTCTGTTCCGTTTATCAGGATCTGGCCGCCGGTGGGGTGCAGAAGTGAGTTGGCAAGTTTGATCAGTGTCGTCTTTCCGCTTCCGTTGGGCCCAAGAAGTCCTACGATCTGTCCTCGCTCCAGGGAGAGGTTCAGATTATAGAGGGCGTACTTGCTGCCGTATTTTTTTGTCAGATCCCTGCATTCAAGAATCGGTTCCATACTGTTCCCTCCTTAATACGTCCTGTATCATTTCCAGCGTTTCGTCGTCGCTGAAACCAAGATGATGCATCTGTTCGAAGAACTGATGGATATGCTCGGACGCAAGGTCCATTTTCATTTTCTTCAGAAGTTTTTCATCATCTGTAATAAAGCGTCCGCTTGTTCTCTGAGAATAAAGAAGACCGCTTCGCTCCAGCTCGGAGAGAGCCTTCTGCATTGTGTTTGGATTCACTGCGGCATCCAGCGCGAGGTCGCGGACGGATGGAATCTTGTCTCCGGGTTTATATACACCCGAAATGATGTCATGCTGGATGCGCTCCATCAGCTGAAGATAGATGGGGCGGTCGTTATCTAATTCCCATGGCATCGTATCACCTCGTTTTCTTTCTTGTAAACTGTATTATAGATATAGTACAATCATACATTGAAAGAAGAAGGCTGTCAAGACCCGGCAGGATTTTCGCTGTCTTTCAAGATGCGGTTTTTCATATCCGGATCGAATTTTCCGCTCCGGAGCATTTCGATCTCATATTTATATGGGGCATATGATTTTTTGGGATTGGCCTCAGACGGGATCCAGGGGGTCTCGAGGATCTTCGGAACGTTCTCGAAGTCCGGGTGATGTACGATATAGTTCAGCGCGTCGAAACCGAGATTTCCAAATCCCAGATTTTCATGCCGGTCTTTCTGAGCGCCTCTAGGATTTTTGCTGTCGTTGATGTGAAAGACCGCGATCTGATCTTTCCCAAGGATCCGGTCGAATTCGGCGATCACATCATCGAAATGGCCGACGATATCATAGCCGCTGTCGCTTGTGTGGCATGTATCAAAGCAGACTCTCAGCTTGTCGTTGTATTTTACCCCTTCATAAATGCGGGCGAGTTCTTCAAATGACCTGCCGATCTCAGAGCCTTTGCCCGCCATGGTCTCCAGCGCGATAAAACAGTCTGTGTCTGCCGTAAGGACTTCGTTCAGCCCTTTTACGATCTGTGAGATCCCGGCGTCAGTTCCGGCTCCGACGTGTGCGCCCGGGTGCAGGATCAGAACGTGGCTCCTGCAGCTTATGGTGCGTTCGATCTCTTTGGCAAGGAACTCTGTTGCAAGGGAAAAGGTTTCCGGTTTTACGGAATTCCCCAGATTGATGATGTAGGGAGCGTGTACGATGATCTCATCGATGCCGTGTTCCTTCATATAATCCCATGCCGGTCCGATGTTGAGCTCGCTGATCTCTTTTCTGCGCGTGTTCTGTGGCGCTCCGGTGTAGAACATAAAAGTGTCGGCGCCGTAGGAGACGGCCTCCTTTGCGGAACCAAGGAGCATGTCTTTTCCGCTCATGCCGACGTGTGAACCTAATTTCATATGTATTGTCCTCCGTTTGTCTGAGTATTCTGAAAATCGTGTCCACCGGGGCCTGACCCTTTTGCAAAAGGGTCAGGCCCCGGTGAAAAGTCCCGGCGAGATATCCTCTGACGGAACATCTCTTGAATTATACGTTCTGCGACAGGGTATTGCAAGCATAAAAACGGCGTAAATCCTGCGGAAACTTGCCGTCGGCAGGGAATCATGTTATACTGACATTCATACGGATTAAAGGAGTGTGGAATAAATTGAAGACATTACTTGAGATGATCACCGCTGAGATGCGGGACGCGTTTCAGAAGGCGGGATATGACGAAGAGCTTGCAAAGGTGACGCTCTCCAACCGTCCTGACCTGTGTGAATACCAGTGCAACGGGGCGATGGCGGGAGCGAAGAAATATAAGAAGGCGCCGTTCGTGATCGCGGAGGAGGTTGCCGGTTACCTGAATGACAGCAGCTGTTTTGAGACAGTGGAGGTAGTAAAGCCCGGATTTATCAATCTGAAGCTGGCGCCGGAGTTTGCTGCGGATTATCTGAACCGGATGGCTGCGGCGGACAAGCTGGGATCTGAGGATGAGAAAGAACCTAAGACGATTCTGATCGATTACGGCGGACCGAATGTGGCGAAGCCGCTCCATGTCGGTCACCTTCGTTCGGCTATCATCGGAGAGAGCGTAAAGAGGATCGCCCGTTTTAAGGGAAACCGGGTGATCGGAGATATCCATCTGGGAGACTGGGGATATCAGATGGGACTGATCATTACGGAGCTTAAGAAGAGAAAGCCGGAGCTTCCCTATTTTAATGAAAACTTTGAGGGAGAATATCCTAAGGAAGCGCCGTTTACCATCAGTGAGCTGGAGGAGATCTATCCCACGGCAAGCACTTATGCCAAAGAACACGAAGATTACAGAGAAGAGGCGCTGCATGCGACCTGTCTTCTCCAGAACGGGCACAGAGGATACCGTGCGATATGGGATCATATCATGAACGTTTCCGTGACGGATCTGAAGAAAAACTATCAGAAACTGAACGTGGAGTTCGACCTCTGGAAGGGAGAGGCGGACGCACAGAAATATATCCCGGACATGGTGCAGATGCTCAAGGACAAGGGATTTGCACGCTATGACGAGGGAGCGCTGGTGGTGGACGTCCAGGAAGAATCTGACAATAAGGAAGTGCCGCCGTGCATGATCCTGAAATCAGACGGAGCCGCCCTGTACGATACGACGGATCTTGCCACGCTGGTGCAGCGCGAGGAGGATTACCATCCGGATGAGGTCATCTATGTGGTGGATAAACGTCAGGAACTTCACTTTATCCAGGTGTTCCGCTGCGCCAGGAAGACCGGGATCGTGCCGCAGGAGACAGAACTTAAATTCCTCGGCTTCGGTACGATGAACGGAAAAGACGGAAAGCCGTTTAAGACCAGGGAAGGCGGCGTGATGCGCCTTGAAAACCTGATCCGCGAGATCGATGAGGAAATGTATAAGAAGATCATGGACAACCGTACGGTGGGAGAAGAAGAGGCGAAGCGCACCGCTGAGATCGTGGGTCTGGCTGCCATCAAGTACGGAGATCTCTCCAATCAGGCATCGAAAGACTACATCTTTGACGTGGACCGCTTTACTTCCTTTGAGGGAAATACGGGACCGTATATCCTCTATACGATCGTTCGCATTAAGTCCATCCTGAACAAATACCAGGAAAGCGGCGGAAGTCTGGACGGGCTTCAGGTACTTCCGGCGAAGGATGAATATGAAAAAGCGCTCATGCTCCAGACGCTGCGGTTTAACGATGTGATGAACACGGTGTATGAGGAGATTGCGCCGCACAAGATCTGTGCATATATCTACGAACTGGCAAACGAGTTTAACAAGTTTTATCATGAGACAAAGATCCTGTCCGAGGAGGACGGGGAAAGGAAGGCAGGATATATTGCGCTTCTTGCGCTGACAAAGAGAGTGCTGGAGACGTGTATCGACCTGCTGGGCTTTGAAGCGCCGGAAAGGATGTAGCTTGAATGACAGAGAAAAAAATGACGGACAAACTGTTTTATCAGGACAGCCATCTCCGTGAATTTACCGCAAAAGTGCTCTCTTGCGGACAGAAGGGAGAGCAGTATGAAGTAGCGCTGGATCAGACAGCCTTCTTCCCGGAAGGGGGCGGACAGTACGCGGACCACGGAACTCTGGATCAGGTGCGCGTGCTGGATGTGCAGGAGAAAGACGGAGAGATCTTCCATCTGACGGACGGGCCTCTGGAGCTGGGAGAGACGGTGACAGGGAGGATCGACTGGGAAGAGCGGTTTATGAAGATGCAGCAGCACACGGGAGAGCACATTGTCTCCGGGCTGGTCCATGGCCGGTTCGGATATAATAATGTTGGATTCCATCTCGGCAGTGAGGACTGTACCATGGATTTCGACGGGGAGATTTCGAAGGAAGAACTCCGGGAGATTGAGAGGGAGGCAAACCGCGCTGTCTGGAAAAATCTGGAGGTTCAGGTACTGTATCCGTCGCCGGAAGAGGCGGAGCGGATGGAGTATCGCAGCAAGATCGAGATCGAAGGGCAGATCCGTATCGTTGAGATTCCCGGATATGACGTCTGCGCCTGCTGTGCGCCCCATGTGAAGATGACCGGAGAGATCGGTGTGATCAAGCTTACGGATGTACAGCGCTATAAAGGCGGTGTGAGAGTGACCATGCTCTGCGGCGTGCGCGCTCTGGATGACTATGAGATGAAGCAGGAACAGACCGACGGGATCTCCGCGCTCCTCTGCGCAAAGACCGGGGAGACGGCGGCTGCGGTGAAACATCTGAAAGACGAGTGTTCCGATCTGAAATATCAGATCGCGGAGAAAGACAAAATGCTTGCCTCGTATCGGGCGGATATGGTGCCGGATGAGGAAGAGACGGTCTGTATCTTCACGGAAGATATCGGGGGAGATGCCATGCGTCTGCTCATGAACCGTGTGCTGGAGAAGGAACGGAAACTCTGCGCGGTGTTCTATGGGAATGACGCGGAAGGCTACCGTTATGTGATCGGCAGCAGGACAAAGGATATGCGGAGTCTGGTAAAAGAATTTAACGCTGCGTTTTCCGGACGGGGAGGCGGTAAGCCGGAGATGGTCCAGGGAACGGCAAAGGGAAGTGAAACTGAGATGAGGGAGTGGATCTTAGAGAAAGCGGGGAATCTGTGATGAACCATATCCATAGAAAGAGTCCGTTCTGGAGCGTTGCCGGTCCGCTGATCGCCTATTGGGGGATTCAGCTCGGAGTCCAGTTTATCATCCAGGCGATCATCCAGGTGCCGATGATGACCAGCGCCTATCTGGAACAGTTCATGAGCGGTCAGATCACAAATTCAGAAGAGATGATGGAAAGCTATCTTTCTGTGATCGGTCCGGCGATGGAAGCGGTGATGAGGTATGCGACGGAGATCACGGGAGCGGCTGCGCTCTGTACGCTTCCGTTGACGCTGATCCTGTTCCGCAAGGACAGGAAACTGGAAAAAAGTCTCGGGATCGCTCCGCCGAAGAAGATTGCGTCGGACAAATACCTTCCGGTAGCAGTGTTCGGGATCGCAGGAACGATCGGAGTCACCTGCCTGTCGGCCATGGCCCAGGCCGTCATGTACGACCAGGAATATCTTCAGAGTACCCAGGCGGTATATTCCGCTCCGTTTCCAATGCAGCTTCTTGCGCTGGGCCTGATCGTTCCGGTTGCAGAGGAGTTCATGTTTCGGGGGATCATGTTTTCAAGATACCGGGAGAACAGGCGGTTCTGGTACTCCGCCCTGTGGTCGGCCTTGTTCTTCTCGATCATGCATACGAATACGATCCAGATGGTCTATACGTTTCTCCTGGGGATCATGCTGGCATGGCTTTATGAGAAGTTCGGATCTATAAAGGCGCCTCTGCTCCTTCACATCGCGCTGAACCTGGGAGCCCTGGTCTTTACACAGGCAGGGCTGTTCAACTGGCTGGCGGCGGATCTGATCAGGATGGCGATGGCGATCATCTTAAGCGCATTTATCTGTTCTGTGATGTTCGTGATGATCCGGCAGATGGAAGAGGCGAAAATGAAAAATGATCCGGAGGAAAAACGGGATCACTTCGATATGTTTTCGTAAAAAAACAATTTTAAATTGTGTGCGGCAGGAAATGGATCCTGCCGTTTTTTTGTTGGGAAAAATAAAAATTTTAAGGGAAATGACAGAGGAAAATACAGATTTTAATAATTATTCCTATAGTTTTCGATAGGATAAAAAATCAGATAATTTTAAATAGAATATAGAATTATCGAATTATCTGATAATTTGGAAATATTTTTTATTTACAAGCCGGAGAAAAAGGTGTATATTGTTAAACTAGAAATGCAGCCGACAGGCAGTTCAGGTAGAAAACAGGAACGTAATCATCAGGAACGCCCGCCGTGCATCATAGGCGTCAAAATATCTTTTGACGACTTCATCATAATATTCAAAAGAAAGGACAGCGACTATGAGGAATGAAAATGAACGTCCGCAGGGATTATACCGTGAAAGTTTTGAACATGACAACTGCGGTATCGGAGCAATCGTAAACATCAAAGGTAAGAAGAGTCACAGTACGGTTGCCGGCGCTCTCAAGATCGTGGAACATCTGGAGCACAGGGCCGGAAAAGACGCAGAGGGAAAGACCGGTGACGGTGTGGGTATCCTTCTTCAGGTTTCCCACAAGTTTTTCAGTAAAGTCTGTCAGCCGCTGGGGATCACTCTCGGAGGAGAGAGAGACTATGGCGTCGGTATGTTCTTCCTTCCGCAGGATGAGCTGAAGAGGAATCAGGCAAAGAAGATCTTTGAAGTCATCGTGAAGAAGGAAGGACTGAATTTCCTGGGGTGGAGAGAAGTGCCGATCCATCCGGAAATCCTCGGAAAAACCGCGGTGGACTGTATGCCGTGTATCATGCAGGCGTTTATCGAGAGACCGAAGAAAGTGGAAAAAGGTCTTCCGTTTGACCGCAGACTGTATATCGTCAGAAGGATCTTCGAGCAGAGCAGCGACGATACCTATGTGGTGTCTTTGTCAAGCAGGACGATCGTCTACAAGGGAATGTTCCTCGTAGGACAGCTTAGGCTTTTCTTTGAGGATCTTCAGGATGATGATTTTGAATCCGCGATCGCCATGGTACACTCCAGGTTCAGTACGAACACAGCGCCGAGCTGGCAGCGGGCTCATCCGAACCGTTTTATCGTACACAACGGTGAGATCAATACGATCCGTGGAAATGCGGATAAGATGCGGGCCCGTGAGGAGACGATGGAATCCGGAGCGCTGAAGGGGGAACTCCACAAGATTCTTCCGGCGATCAATACATCCGGATCTGATTCGGCGATGCTGGACAACGCCCTGGAGTTCATGGTCATGAGCGGTATGGAGCTTCCGCTTGCCGTGATGATTGCGATCCCGGAGCCCTGGGTGAACAACCGCAGCATGTCTCAGAACAAGAAGGATTTTTACCAGTATTATGCCACCATGATGGAGCCCTGGGACGGACCGGCTTCTATCTTATTCTCCGACGGAGATGTGATGGGAGCGGTTCTGGACCGGAACGGACTGAGACCGTCCAGGTATTACATTACGGATGATGACAATCTGATCCTTTCTTCCGAGGTCGGAGTTCTGGATATCGATCCGGGAAAAATTCTCGTAAAAGAGAGACTTCATCCGGGCAAGATGCTCCTTGTAAATACGGTCGAGGGAAGAGTGATCGGAGACGAGGAACTGAAAGAAAAATATGCCAATGAGGAACCTTACGGAGAATGGCTTGACCGGAACCTGATCGAACTGAAGGATCTGAAGATACCGAACAAGGATATCCCCAAATATACGAAAGAAGAATGCACGCGTCTCCAGAAGGCGTTCGGATATGCCTACGAGGATGTGAAGACTTCGATCCTCACCATGGCGAAGAACGGAGGCGAGGGAATCGCTGCGATGGGGATCGATATTCCTCTCGCAGTACTTTCCAGAAAACGTCAGCCCCTGTTCGGATATTTTAAACAGCTTTTCGCGCAGGTTACAAACCCGCCCATCGACTCCATCCGCGAGGAGATCGTTACATCGACGACGATCTATGTGGGGCGTGACGGAAACCTTCTGGAAAAGAAGGAAGAGAACTGTAAGATGCTCCGCGTGAACAATCCGATACTGACGAATACAGACCTTTTGAAGATTAAGAACATGAACGTAGAAGGGTTCAAGGTTGCAGAGATCCCGATCACCTACTATAAAAACACAAGTCTGGAAAAGGCGATCGAGTATCTGTTTATCGAAGTAGACCGCGTGATCCGCGAGGGCGCCAACATTCTGATCCTGACAGACCGGGATGTGGACGAGTACCATGTCGCGATCCCGTCCCTTCTGGCGGTATCCGGACTGCAGCAGCATCTGGTCCGTACGAAAAAGAGAACTTCCGTGGCAATGATACTGGAGAGCGGGGAGCCCAGAGAGGTGCATCACTTCGCAACACTGCTGGGGTACGGAGCCTGTGCGATCAACCCGTATCTGGCCCATGAATCTATCAGACAGCTCATTGATGCAAGGCTTCTGCATAAGGATTACTATGCGGCAGTGGACGACTATAATTCGGCTGTTCTCCACGGTATCGTAAAGATCGCTTCCAAGATGGGAATTTCAACGATCCAGTCTTACCAGGGAGCAAAGATCTTTGAGGCCATTGGACTGAAGGAGGAGTTTATCAACCGGTACTTTACAGATACAGTCAGTCGTGTGGGAGGCATAGGCATCGAGGAGATCGCAGCGGATTATACCCAATTCCATACAGAGGCATTTGATCCTCTGGGACTGGACAGCGACATGACGCTTGACAGCATGGGAAGACACAAATATAAGAGCGGCGGGGAGGAACATCTTTACAACCCGCAGACGATCCATATGCTTCAGCAGTCCACGAGACGTGGGGACTATGAGATGTTTAAACAGTACACCTACATGGTGGACGAGGAAGGCGAGAAGATCAATCTGAGAGGTCAGCTCGATTTTAATTATCCGAAGAAAGGTGTTCCGATCGAGGAAGTGGAGAGTGTGGATTCCATCGTGACCCGCTTTAAGACAGGAGCCATGTCCTACGGTTCAATCTCAAAGGAAGCTCATGAGACGCTTGCCATCGCCATGAACACTCTTCATGGAAAGTCCAACAGTGGTGAGGGTGGTGAAGAGATCGAGCGCCTCGGCACCAACCGCAGCTCTGCGATCAAGCAGGTTGCATCCGGACGATTCGGTGTCACATCCAGATATCTGGTCAGCGCTCAGGAGATCCAGATCAAGATGGCACAGGGAGCAAAACCCGGAGAGGGCGGACATCTTCCGGGAGGAAAGGTGTACCCGTGGATCGCGAATACCCGTCACTCCACGCCGGGCGTGAGCCTGATCTCACCTCCGCCGCACCATGACATCTACTCCATCGAGGACCTGGCTCAGCTGATCTATGACTGCAAGAATGCGAACAAGAACGCAAGGATCTCAGTCAAGCTCGTATCCGAGGCTGGAGTGGGAACCGTTGCGGCAGGTGTTGCGAAAGCGGGAGCCGGCGTCATCCTGATCTCCGGTTACGACGGAGGAACCGGAGCCGCTCCGAGAAGTTCCATCCAGAATGCAGGGCTTCCCTGGGAGCTGGGACTGGCGGAGACACACCAGACTCTGATCCAGAACGGGCTGAGAGAGCGTGTCCGCATTGAGACAGACGGAAAGCTGATGAGCGGACGTGATGTTGCCATCGCAGCTCTTCTCGGAGCGGAGGAATTCGGATTTGCCACAGCTCCGCTGGTGACCATGGGATGCGTTATGATGCGTGTCTGCAACCTGGATACCTGTCCGGTAGGTGTGGCGACACAGAATCCGGAACTGAGAAAACGTTTCACCGGAAAACCGGAGTATGTCATCAACTTCATGCGTTTCATTGCCCAGGAACTGAGAGAATATATGGCGAAACTGGGTGTGCGTACTGTGGATGAACTGGTGGGGCGCACCGACCTTCTGAAGGTGAAGGAGGACCCGACGTCCAGCCGCGCGGCGACGCTGGATCTGAGCAGTGTGCTCTACAATCCATACGCGAAAGAGAAAAAGGGAATGATCTTCAATCCGAAGAAGGTCTTCGACTTCGAACTTGAGAAGACGCTGGATGAGAAAGTTCTGGTGAAACAGCTTCTTCCGGCTCTTGAGAAGGGGCAGAAGAGGAGCATCGAGGTGGATGTGACTAATACAGACCGTACCTTTGGAACGATCTTCGGATCCGAAATCACCAGGAGATATCCGGAAGGACTTCCGGAGGACAGCTTTGTGATCCAGTGTAAAGGCGCGGGCGGACAGAGCTTCGGAGCATTTATCCCGAAGGGACTTACCCTGGAACTGACCGGGGACAGCAACGATTACTTCGGAAAAGGACTTTCCGGCGGAAAGCTTGTTGTATGTCCGCCAAACGGAACAAAGTTTAAATCCGATGAGAATATTATAATAGGAAATGTTGCGTTTTATGGAGCGACAAGCGGCAAGGCGTTCATCAGCGGTGTTGCAGGCGAGAGGTTCTGCGTGCGCAACTCCGGTGTGAGGGCGGTTGTGGAAGGCGTCGGAGATCACGGATGTGAATACATGACCGGCGGATGCGTGGTCGTCCTGGGCCAGGTCGGAAAGAACTTCGCGGCAGGAATGAGCGGCGGTATCGCATATGTCCTTGACATGGACAGTCGTCTGTACATGAAAGTCAACAAAGATATGGTCAATATCGAGCGTGTAACAGATAAGTATGACGTTCAAGAATTAAAGAGCATGATCCAGGAGCATGTCTCCTACACGAATTCTGAAGTGGGAAAAAGGATCCTCGACAATTTCGATGAGTATCTTCCGAAATTCAAGAAGATCATTCCGGAGGACTACGAGAGAATGATGGCTGCGATCATGCAGATGGAAGAAAAGGGACTGAGCCGTGATAAGGCGAAAATTGAAGCGTTCAATAAGATCAAAAACGGAAGATAGGAGGCGAGATAAGTGGGAAAACCAACAGGATTTATGGATTATGCGAGACAGGATAAGACGGCGGAACAGCCACTTGAGAGGATCAAGCATTTCAACGAGTTCTACACGCCCCTGTCGAAAGAGGAACAGGAGATTCAGGGAGCACGCTGTATGGCATGCGGAGTTCCGTTCTGCCAGTCGGGACTGAATCTGATGGGGATGGCCAGCGGCTGTCCTCTCCACAACCTGGTGCCGGAGTGGAACGATCTGATCTACAACGGCAACTGGGAGGAGGCATATTACCGCCTGGCGAAGACCAACAATTTCCCGGAGTTTACTTCCAGGGTATGTCCGGCGCTCTGTGAGAATGCATGCACATGCGGGCTGAACCAGGATCCGGTGGCGTCAAAGAGCAACGAGTACGCCATCATAGAAAATGCCTATGAGAAAGGGTATGCGAAGGCAAGGCCGCCGAAAGTGCGCACGGGCAAGAAGGTCGCTGTGATCGGATCCGGACCGTCCGGACTTGCGGCTGCGGATCTTCTCAACAGGAGAGGACATTCTGTGACTGTTTTCGAGAGAGAGGACAAGGTAGGAGGACTGCTCCGTTACGGAATTCCGAATATGAAACTGGAGAAGCAGATCATTGATCGGAAAGCTGCGATTCTCGAGGAGGAAGGCGTTGAGTTTAAGACCGGATGTAACGTGGGGAAAGATGTGAAGGCGGCGCAGATTCTGAAGGAGTATGACCGGGTTGTGCTTGCCTGCGGAGCGTCCAATCCGAGAGACATCAAAGCTCCGGGAAGAGATGCGGAAGGAATCTATTTTGCGGTGGATTTCCTGAAATCCACGACGAAAGCACTGTGGGCGAATGACATGAAACTCAAGGACGGAACCTACATCTCTGCAAAGGGAAAACGAGTTATCGTCATCGGCGGAGGTGATACAGGAAACGACTGTGTGGGAACCTCCATCCGGCATGGCGCGAAGTCTGTCATGCAGCTTGAAATGATGCCGAAGGCACCGGATTCCAGGACAGAGATGAATCCATGGCCGGAGTGGCCGCGGATCTGCAAGACGGATTACGGCCAGCAGGAAGCGATCGCGGTGTTCGGAAGCGATCCCCGCGTCTATACCACTACGGTGAAAGAATTTATAAAGGACAA
Organism: Candidatus Mediterraneibacter norfolkensis; assembly: GCA_019120615.1. Lineage (GTDB taxonomy): Bacteria > Bacillota > Clostridia > Lachnospirales > Lachnospiraceae > Mediterraneibacter > Mediterraneibacter norfolkensis. The sequence goes on along the minus strand of DWUT01000121.1, from coordinate 667 downwards.
GAAAGGAAAGCTGTGCAAGGCAGTCCTTGTGAAGCTGGAGGGCAAAAAGGACGAGAAGACCGGAAGGACGATGATGGTCGAGATCCCGGGAAGCGAGTACACTGTTGATGTGGATCTTGTCCTTATCGCGGCAGGATTTCTGGGCAGTGAGAGCTATGTCACAAAAGCCTTCGGCGTAGAGGTGAATGAAAGGACGAATGTAAAGACCGAGCCTGGAATGCATAAAACGAATGTAAAGAATGTTTTTGTCACAGGCGATATGCACCGGGGACAGTCCCTGGTAGTCTGGGCGATCCGGGAAGGCAGAGAGGCTGCGAAAGAGGTCGATGAAAGTCTCATGGGTTATACGAATCTGTCGATACAGTAGAGAATTTAAGAACAGAATGTATCATAACAGGATGCGGGAGCATGAACATGGTTCCGCATCCTGTTTTTTTGGCATGTTATTAAAAGAAAGGCCTAATCTAAAGAGGCGTAAATTGTGGAATGTTACGAAAATGTTAAAAATATGTTGATATTTCCGCGAATATTTATTATACTCTATTACAAACATAAAAATGTATTGTTATGTCCTTATGAAAAGAGTTTTTTTGTGCTTTTTTTGTTGAAAAAGCCAGAGCTTTGCTGTATGATAAAGAATATATGTGGGGACATGAATAATAATATA
>DWUT01000120.1 GCA_019120615.1 Candidatus Mediterraneibacter norfolkensis | reverse complement strand
GATATCTTTTGCACTGGAAGCCATCATTTCTCTCCTCGGATTTGATACCTTTATTATACCAGAAACGAGACTTTTACAAAAGGAAAATGGCTCCGGAACAGGGATTTCCCTTTTATAAATATTCATCTGTGTTGTTTTCCCTTTCCAACTCCCCCGACTCTTATTTCGCCATCTTTTTCGTGCAGAAAGTATCCTGCCTGAAAAACTCCCCTTTTTCAGACTCCACCACCCCTTATTCTCTTTTTCCTATTTCTATCCGCCTTCTAGATACAGGATTCTGCGTACATCCCCCGCCTGCAGGTCATCCCGAAAGATCCGCGTTACACTTTTCCTTGTGATCCCACTCCCTTCAAATCCATGGATCCGCCGGTACAGATACATTTCCCGTATGTTAAATGCAATCAGCATTAATAGAAATATCACTTCCACTGCTTCATGACAGTAACAATGATCTGCATGATAATATGTCTTTAACTGATGGAAGGCATTCTCTTCAATATCCCATCTCTTATGCATCATCTTCCATAAAATCTTATGATCGATCTCTTTGCTGGTTGTTACCAGCCATACCCATTTTTCTTCCCCTGTCTTTTCGTTTTTCTCACAATATCGGGCAACCCGCAGTTCCTTTTCCAATCCTTCTATTTCAAATCCATCCAGATCCCAGCAGTCGATCTTTTTCCCTTCCCGGTAAAAAGGCTCTTTTCTCCCTTCTCCTTTCCCAAACAGCTTTTCTGCATCCTGAAATATCAGCCTCCGTTCATCCTTCAGACGGATGACTGCCTCCATATGACAATTCAGGACTACTTTTAGGAACGGAGCATTCAGATAGAGGCCGTCTGCAACAATCACGTCCGCAAAATGTCCATGCTGACTGTATAAAGTTTCTATCAGACGTTTTCCGCCTGTCAGTTCCCCTTCATCTTTCTCTGTCCCGTCTCTGGGCCCAAGCATGTCCTGCCCCAGGATCAGATGCGGATTGTTTCCTATTGTGGTACATACAATACTTTTATGGAAATATTCCACCTCTCCGGAAGCTGTTTTACGGGTCAGGCATCTTTCGCAGTTTTTCTTCCTGCTGCAAAAAAGCTCCACCCTGTCAATCGCTGCTGTTACATACCCGCCGATTGTTCCGCCGCGCAAGACCGCATTCTTTCGGATCCTGCTGACAGTATCAGCAAGGATCCTTTCTGTTTCTTCCGGGTCTGTCAGACTCAGGCCATCCCGGACGGCATCCACTTTTGGGATTCTCCCGCGGATACAGTGCCTCAGGCGTTTCCTCATACTCTCCGGTGCGGAAAAAACAGTATGGAAACTTTCGTATTGAAGCAGGAGAAATAGGAACACCGGCATAATAAGATTAAAAAATGGGATCGTTTTTCTTGCTCTTTTATCTGTCAACTCCTTGATTTTTTTCAGAATGTGATATACACTTTTAGCATAGATGAGGAGTTTCTTTAACTCTAATTTCTTTTCATTAATGGCACCTTCTTTCTTGTTTTTTTGGATACTATAATTATACCGAAAAAGGTGCCATTTTTGTGTATTTATATATTCCAAAAAAGAATTTTTTCAGGTTTTTCTATTTTAGATGATCCTTCGCGTTTTCAAGCTTTATCCCCTATTTCTTTTGTATAAAAGCGAAATCCCTGTTTCCTATTATACTAGGCTATGTGATCCCCGCATGTGGACGGAAATTGGATCGGACACTGATTCATGGCTGACAGTCTGTAAATCTGTTAAGCACCCCGGCGGTTTTGATTGCAAAGTATGGTGTGGAATGTTTGTGAATAATATAGAAAATGGCGGGAATTTTCAGATGATATTGTCAGAGTCCTACAAAATTAAATTGTTAAAAGGAAATTTGTTTGACAAACGAAAAAAGGATTGATATACTAGCCTGCGTAGACGAGGAAGTCAATTATGAGAGAGATCCGTAATTGGCTTCCTTTTTTGATCATAGGGTGCACAATATGGAAAGACAAGACAATGGGGTCATTTGTCGGGAAGAAGTTCCCGGCAGATGGCCCTTGATTATTCAGGGAGATAGGAGATTATGATGAAGAAGAATAAATTTGCAGCAATACTTTTAAGTTCTATATTGGCTGTATCAATGGCCGGATGCGGAGGAGCAGGTTCGCAGGAAGACTCAGAGGATACAGTAAAAGTCGGAATCCTTTATTCGGCAACAGGCTCCATGGCGATCAGCGAAGGAGCTGTTAAAGATGCTGAAGTGCTGGCAATCGATGAAATAAATGAAGCCGGTGGAATCCTTGGCAGGCAGATTGAATATATCGAGGAGGATGGCGCGTCAGAACCGTCAACTTTTGCTACAAAGGCAGAAAAGCTGATCGATCAGGACAAGGTAAAGGCAGTGTTCGGCTGTTGGACGTCAGCTTCAAGGAAGGCAGTAAAGCCGGTATTTGAGGAATATGGCAACCTTTTATGGTATCCGGTTCAGTATGAGGGAATGGAATCCTCGTCCAATATCATGTATACAGGAGCGGCTCCGAATCAGCAGATCGTTCCTGCTATCGATTATCTGATCGACCAGGGTTATAAGAAATTTTTCCTCCTCGGTTCTGACTATGTATTCCCGAGAACAGCAAATATGATCATTAATGCGCAGTGTGACGCAAAAGGTGTTGAGGTAGTCGGCGAAGAATACGCTCAGATGGATCAGACGGATTTCGGATCGATCATTTCAAAGATCGAGGCGGCAAAACCTGACGTGATCATCAATACTCTGAACGGAACCGGCAACCTGTCCTTCTTCAAGCAGATGAGCGAGAAGAATTATACGGCGGATGATTACATGACAATGTCCTTCTCAATCGCGGAGGAAGAGGTCAAAACGATCGGCGCGGATATTCTTGAAGGGCATATGGTTTCATGGAATTATTATATGTCTACTGACACACCTGAAAATAAAGCATTTGTAGAAGCTTATCAGAATGCATACGGCAGTGACAGAGTGACATCAGATCCTGCAGAGGCGGCATACGATGCAGTATATCTGTGGAAGGCTGCTGTAGAAAAAGCGGAAAGTTTTGAACCGGAAGATGTGATCGCGGTAGTAGAAGAAGGCGGGATTACGTTTGATGCCCCGGAAGGGACTGTAGAAATTGACGCCGAAAATCATCATCTTATAAAACCTGTACGAATCGGTGTGATCAATGCAGACGGTCAGATTGATACGGTGGAAGAGACAGCGCCGGTTATTCCGGATCCATATCTGAAGTCCTATAACTGGGCTGTAGAAGCAGATCTCCAGCCGCTGGAATAAACGAAAATTTCCTGTACGGACAGAACATTTACTGGATAGAGCTGTCAATGCGGCAGCTCTATATTAATAGTTTGATCTATCCTGTTATAAATGAAAGAGAGGTATGGGCATGACACAATTTGTAAATACAGTTTTTAACTGCGTAAGTCTCAGTTCCATCATACTGCTGACCTCTTTAGGTCTTGCAATTACATTCGGACTTATGAAAGTTATCAATATGGCGCATGGCGAATTCCTGATGATCGGCGCTTATATGACATATGTTGTGCAGAATTTTTTTGAAAAATTTTTTCCGGAGAGCATATTCAGTTTATATTATTTTTTCTCTCTTATTGCAGCGTTTGCGGTAACATTTTTTTTCGGAGCGGTGCTGGAAAGATTTGTTATATCCAGACTTTACGGGAGGGAGGTTGACAGCCTGCTTGCCACCTGGGGAATAAGCATTATACTTCAGCAGGCGGCCAGAAGTGTATTCGGTATGCAGGGGGTTAACGTAAAGGCGCCGTCATTCCTTGATGGTGGTATTTCGATCGGTTCATGTACTTTTTCCTATAACCGTATTTTCATACTGTGCATGGTCATTCTCTGTATGGTCCTGGTCTGGTATATCATGTATCAGTCAAATTTTGGAAAACAGATGCGTGCTGTTATGCAGAACAGAGCAATGGCTCAGTGCATGGGCATCAACTCCAGAAAGGTGGATATGATTACGTTTTCTTTTGGCTCGGGACTTGCTGGACTTGCCGGATGCTCTGTTGCGCTGCTAGGTTCCATCGACTCTACCATCGGTCAGAGTTATATAGTAAATTCATTTATCGCGGTAGTGCTGGGCGGAGTCGGAAAACTTCTCGGTACAGTACTGGGCTCATCGATTATCGGATCTGCAAGTATCGGAATCGAGAACTATACATCTGCAAGTATCGCAAAAGCAGCAGTGCTCTTAATCGTTATCGTGGTCCTTCAGTTCAGACCGCAGGGACTGTTCACAGTAAAGAGCAGAAAGCTTGACGAGTAAGGAGGTAGGGGCTCATGAAATTAAAAAACCGGGGCTATCATATATGTTTTGCAGTTATCGTGATCATACTGGCTCTTACGCCTCTTTTATTATCGGCCGGAGTGATCTCGAGCAGTTCTTTTGTACTGTTTCTGGGAAAATGTATCGCGTTTTCCATTGTGGCGATCGGGCTTGATCTTATCTGGGGATATACAGGAATTCTGTCTCTTGGCCACGGCCTGTATTTCGCCCTTGGCGGCTATGCTATGGCGATGTTTCTGAAACTGAAGGCAACAGACGGAAATATCACTTCGTTTATGCAGACTGGAGGAATGACCGAGCTGCCTTTGATCTGGCGACCGTTCCTGTCGGCTCCTTTTGCCATGATCCTTGTTATAGCGGTCCCGGCTGTACTGGCAGGTGTGATCGGATTTTTCATTTTCAGAAACAGGATCAAAGGTGTTTATTTTTCTATCATATCCCAGGCTCTGACATGGGCGGCGTACTCCCTGTTTACGGGACTTCAGTCCTACACGGGCGGTAATGTGGGTATTACAGAGATCACCTCTCTTCTGGGAAGTATCAAAGGAGATTCCAACAGGGGGAAGATGTTTATTATGTTCTATTCCTCCCTGGCGATCCTTGTACTGATCTACGTACTGTCCGGTTTCCTTACGCAGCGGAAGTTCGGAAAGCTGCTCATAGCGATACGCGACGGGGAAAACAGAACATATTTTTCCGGTTACTGTGTAAGTCGTTATAAAAACTTTATCTATGTACTTTCCGCTGTCTTTGCAGCGATAGCCGGAGCTGTATTTGTAAACTTTAACGGTTCCATCACACCTGCGCAGATGACGATCTCATATTCGATCACGATGCTCATCTGGGTAGCAGTCGGCGGAAGAGGCACCCTTGTGGGAGCTGTTCTCGGAGCGTTTCTTATTAATATATGCGATTATAATTTTTCATCCGGAACCATGGTTGAGATATGGCAATATATCCTTGGCGCAATATTTGTACTGACAATCCTGTTCTTTAAGGGCGGACTTGTGGGTATCGTGAGAGATCAGCTGCCTGAATGGACGAAAAAATTAATCCGCGGGGAGGTGGAATAGCATGGTAAATGAAAATGTACTTGAAATAAAGAATATTACAGTGGATTTTGATGGATTCTGCGCACTTCTGAGAGTAAATGTGAACGTGAAACGGCATACGATCCATTTTTTTATAGGACCTAACGGCGCCGGAAAGACGACTCTGCTTGATATTATCTGCGCAAAGACAAAACCCACGGACGGCCTATGCATGTTTTATCCTGAGGGAAGAGCTCCTATCAAGCTTACGGGAATGAAAGAATATAAAATAGTAGAAGAAGGGATTGGACGAAAGTTCCAGGTGCCGTCTGTTTTTGTCAACCTTACGGTGATGGAGAACATGATCCTGTCTCTGAAAGGCAATAAAGGGGTATGGCAGGCTGTTTTCTATAAGCTGTCCCCGGAGGAGGAAGAGCATATAAACGAAGTGCTTAAAACGATTGAGCTGTTAGACAAAAAAGATGAAAAAGCAGGGGCTCTCGCGCATGGGCAGAAACAGTGGCTTGAAATCGGAATGCAGCTGGTGCAGAGACCGGAGATCATCATGCTTGATGAGCCGGCAGCAGGTATGGGAAAACCTGAAACGTTCAAATCAGGTGAAATACTGAAAAAGATCAAAGAATCATGTACGATCATAGTCGTGGAGCATGACATGGACTTTGTGAAACAGATTTCGGACCGCGTGACAGTGCTCCACGAAGGTAAAGTGCTCATGGAAGGGACCTGCAACGAGGTGCTTGCCGACGAAACAGTCCGGGCAGTATATCTGGGAAGGGGAGGAGAGAGAAATGGAAATGCTGAAGATTAAAGATATGGACGCTTATTATGGAGACAGCAAGATCATTCCCTCCCTCTCTATAGATGTTGAGAAAGGAAAGATCGTCTGCCTGATCGGAAGAAACGGTGTGGGAAAAAGTACAACGCTGAAAAGTATCATGGGACTGGTAAGGACCCCGAAGGGCAGCATCAGGCTTGATGGAGAAGAGATCATAAAAATGCCGACCTATAACAGAGTAAGAAAAGGAATCGGTTATGTGCCCCAGGGACGCGATATTTTTCCTCAGATGACTGTATATGAGAATCTTATGCTGGGAATTCAGGCAAGAGGCGGTAAAGGGAAACTTCCGGAGTATATCTATGAATTGTTCCCGATACTGAAGCGCTTTGAAAAACGCAAAGGCGGCGACCTGTCAGGCGGCCAGCAGCAACAGCTTGCCATTGCGAGGGCGCTTGTGACAGAGCCGAAGATACTTATCCTTGATGAGCCGACAGAAGGCATCCAGCCGTCAGTTATCCAGGATATAGGAGATGTGATCGGAAAGATCAACAAAGAGCTGGGGCTGACGGTGCTGATCGTTGAGCAGTATCTTGACTTTGTACTTGGTATCTCCGATTGTTTATATATTATGGAAAAAGGAGAGATCATACTTAAGGGAAACACTTCCGAACTGGATGCTGCGGAAGTGCAGGACAGGATGACACAGTAAGAAAGGAGCGAGAGGATGCATTTAACACCCAGAGAACAGGAGCGGCTGATGCTCCACTATGCCGGAGAGCTTGCGGGAGCGAGAAAGGAAAGAGGCATAAAACTGAATTATCCCGAAGCGGTCGCGTATATATCTGCCCAGCTTCTTGAAAAAGCACGTGAAGGGAAAAGCGTAGCAGAACTGATGCAGATCGGTACAAAACTGCTGACAGCAGAGGATGTGATGGACGGGGTCCCGGAAATGATCAGTGAGATCCAGCTTGAGGCGACTTTCCCCGACGGTACGAAGCTGGTAACAGTCCATTTTCCTGTCAAAGCTAACGGAAAGGTAACGCCGGGAGAAATTATTTTTGATGATGACGAGCTTGTTATCAACGAAGGAAAAGATACTGTGGAGATCAATGTTACCAATACGGCGGACAGACCCTGTCAGGTCGGATCTCACTTTCATTTTTTTGAGGTAAATAAACAGCTTGAGTTCAACCGACGTCTGGCATATGGAATGAGGCTGGATATTCCGTCAGGTACGGCGGTGCGGTTTGAACCGGGGGAAACAAAAAGGGTGCGCCTTGTCAAGACAGGCGGAAACAGGAAAGGGTACGGCTTAAATGGGCTCGTGAAGGGCAGTTTTGATGATGAAGCCGTTAAAGAGACAGCGATGGAAAAGGCAAAAGAAAAAGGATTCAAGGGGGTGAGCGAAGATGTTTAAAATGAGCAGGAAACAGTATGCCGGCATGTTCGGACCTACTACGGGAGACAGGATACGTCTCGCCGATACTTCACTTATCATCGAAGTGGAAAAAGATCTGACGATTAAGGGGGAAGAGGCAAAGTTCGGCGGAGGAAAATCACTCCGTGACGGTATGGGACAGGCATGCAATGTATCTGACAGAGATTGTCCTGATATGGTGATTACGAATACGGTGATTATTGACCATATGGGAATCATTAAGGCGGATGTGGGAATTAAAAAAGGCAGGATCTGCGGCATAGGAAAGGCTGGAAATCCGGATATCATGGACGGAGTGAGTCCTGATCTGATTGTAGGAGCCGGTACAGAGGTAATAGCCGGGGAAGGGCTTATCATTACGGCAGGCGGAATTGATACACACATTCATTTTATCAGTCCCACTCAGATTGAAACAGCTCTTTACTCAGGAATCACGACCATGATCGGCGGCGGCACGGGACCTGCTGACGGAACCAATGCAACCACCTGTACTCCGGGTCGGTTTAATATAGAAAAAATGATAGAAGCCGCCGAGGACTATCCGGTAAATCTGGGTTACCTTGGAAAGGGCAACTGCTCCAATTATGACGCTCTTGCGGAACAGATAGAGGCGGGCGCGTGCGGGCTGAAGATACATGAAGACTGGGGAGCCACTCCCGCAGTCATAGATCAGGCTCTGGAGGCGGCGGATCACTATGACGTGCAGGTCTCAATTCATACAGATACTCTGAACGAAGCAGGATTCGTTGAGGATACTGTTAATGCGATCGGCGGCCGAACCATTCACACCTATCATACGGAAGGCGCAGGCGGCGGACATGCTCCCGACATCATAAAGGCAGCGTCATTTCCGCATATTCTGCCGTCGTCAACGAATCCGACGATGCCTTATACGGTCAATACGATCGATGAACATCTTGATATGCTGATGGTGTGCCACCATCTCGACAGCAAAGTCAAAGAGGACGTGGCTTTTGCGGATTCCCGTATCCGTCCCGAAACCATTGCCGCTGAGGATGTGCTGCATGACATGGGGATCTTTTCGATGATGAGCAGTGATTCACAGGCCATGGGACGTGTGGGTGAGGTCATTACCCGGACATGGCAGACCGCGTCAAAGATGAGAGATCAGAGAGGAACACTTCCCGAGGACAGCAGCAGAAATGATAATTTCAGGGTGAAACGGTATGTGTCGAAATATACCATCAATCCTGCCATTACTCATGGCCTTGCAAAATACATCGGTTCGGTGGAAACAGGAAAATTCGCAGATCTTGTCCTGTGGAAGCCTGCGATGTTTGGAGTGAAGCCTGAAATGATCATAAAGGGCGGGTTTATTGTGGCATCGAAAATGGGAGACGCAAACGCGTCCATTCCAACTCCTCAGCCGGTTGTCTATACCAATATGTTCGGAGCTTACGGACTTGCCCGTAAGCGCACCTGTATCTCCTTTGTTTCCAAAGCTGCGGCAGAAGGCGGAATAAAGGAGAGACTGGGGCTTTCCAGAATGGTGCTTCCGGTTGGAAACTGCCGGAACATCGGGAAAAAAGATATGAAATATAATGACAGGACAGGAGATATCCAGGTCGATCCGGAGACATATCATGTAAGCGTTGACGGAGAGGAGATCACCTGTGAACCGGCAAAAGAGCTGCCGCTGACACAAAGATATTATTTATTCTAAGCTAAGAAAGGAATGCGTGTAAAAGAATGGTCGTTGAAAAAATTCTGGGGCACTTTCATGAAACAGATAAAGACGTTGATACTGTTTCTATTGAATGGTTTGAACGAGATAAAAAGATTCTGAAAAAGACTTCAAAGAAAGGGACGGAAATCGGGATCAGGCCGGACAGGCCGCTGAATGACGGGGATATTCTGTACGAGGATGAAAACAGTATCATTGCGGTGGAAATGGCAGAATGCGAACTGATAAAGATCAATGTATCAGATATTATGGAAATGGGAAGGCTGTGCTTTGAAATCGGAAACCGGCATATTTCTTTATCTATTAAACCGGACTGTGTGAAAATCCCGTATGACGCTCCGACATACGAATATCTGACAAAATTGGGATTTGATACGAAAAAGGTAGTAGAGCGATTCACGGATTATACAGAATGTAAAGGCCACGCGCACAGGGATGGGCACGGACATAGCCATACACATGAAGGGAATCACCATGAATACTAAATTTATCAGGCTTATCCAGAGCCTGGATCCGTTATTCCCCATCGGAAGCTATACATTATCCAATGGAATGGAGACATATGTGCAGAAAAATGTCGTATGCACCAGGGAGGAGCTGGAAAGTCATCTTGAAGCATATCTCTATATGCTGTCTTTTAATGATCTTGCCTTTGCGGCAAAGGTTTGGGAAGGGTATGATATCATATCGTTTGACGCGCTGTGCAGCGCACTGAAAGCACCTTTTGAGATGCGGACGGGAAGCATGAAACAGTGCATCAGATTTCTCAAACTGCACACAGAGCTTGACAGTTATCCGCTGCTTGAAGAGTATAAAAAGCAGATCGAAGCCGGAGTGTGTGACGGGCATTACGCCATAGCAATGGGACTGTTTATAAAAGAGACGGACGCTGATCTTTCCGAGGCGCTGGAGCTGTACTGTTACAGTCTATTGTCTTCCATGGTAAATCATGCGGTAAAGCTGGTGCCACTCAGGCAGTTTGACGGACAGAAGGCTCTGTTTGCCGTGGCAGAGAAAATCCCGGACGCGATCAGACGGGCAGTGAGCATGAAGATGGAGGATATCGGAGCGTCGGGGTGCGGATTTGATATACGTTCCATGCAGCATGAAAAATTATTTTCAAGATTGTATATAACATAAGGAGAACAGAAAATGTCATATGTAAAAATTGGTGTTGGCGGGCCCGTAGGTTCAGGAAAAACTGCGCTTATAGAGCGCCTTACACGAAAAATGTCGAAGGAATACAGCATATGTGTCGTTACAAATGATATTTACACAAAGGAGGATGCGGAGTTCCTGATTAAAAATTCTGCTCTCCATGCTGAGAGAATCACAGGTGTGGAGACAGGAGGATGCCCGCATACTGCTATCCGTGAGGACTGCTCCATGAATCTGGAGGCCGTGGAGGAGATGGCAGGGAAGTTCCCGGATGTGGAGATCATTTTTATAGAAAGCGGCGGCGATAACCTGAGCGCCACATTCTCCCCTGATCTTGCAGATGCTTCCATTTACGTCATAGATGTCGCCCAGGGAGAGAAGATCCCCCGGAAAGGCGGTCCGGGCGTTATGAGATCGGATCTGCTCGTGATCAATAAAACAGACCTTGCGCCGATGGTGGGGGCAAGTCTGGATGTCATGGCGGCGGATTCAAAGCGGATGCGTGGAGGCCGCCCCTTTCTGTTTACCAATCTGATGAGCATGGAAGGCGTTGATGATGTTATAAACTGGATCAGACGTGATGTGCTCTTTGAGGGGATGTAATGGGAAGGCTGTATATAGAAACGACACAGGAAAACGGAAAAACTGTTGTAAAGGACAGCTTTTTTACGGCGCCGTTTAAGATAACAAAGCCATTTGAGAGCGGTAAAGCGGCTGAGATCGTGATCATGCAGGCGTCTGCTGGTATTCTTGCGGGTGATAGTCACGAAATGGAATTCAAAATAAGGAGCGGAAGCAATGTGATCATAACCGGACAGTCGTATACGAAGATTTTCAGAATGGAAGACGGACGGGCGGAGCAGAAAGTAAAAATAAAGGTTGAAAAAGGCGCTGTCCTGTACTATCTGCCCTGTCCGATGATACCTTTTACTGAAAGTGAGTTTATAAATGTAAATGAGGTTTACCTTGAGAAAGGTGCCTGTTTTGTCATGCAGGACGTGCTTGCCTGTGGAAGAAAAGCCATGGGAGAAGTCTTTGCGTTTCGAAAATATCACTCCGGAACGACCGTCTATGAAGACGGGAAACCTGTTTTTGCGGATAACACGAGACTTGTGCCGAAAGAATTTCATCCGGGCGGGATCGGATATTTTGAGGGATATACACATCAGGGAATGGCATATTTTTATGGTATGGATGAAATCTTATCCGTTGAGAGTGATGTATTGCTGTCTGCCGTCAGCAGGGCAAAAAAAGGACAGGTCATGAGAATTCTGGGAAACAGCAGCGATGAGATAGAAAGTTATATCAGAAAAATAATTATGGAGGAAAGTGATTATGGCGTATAATGTTATTACCGTAACAAGACAGTTCGGCAGCCTGGGACGCAAAATTGCAAGGAAGGTTGCGGATAATCTGGGATATGAGTATTATGACAGGGATATTATTGAACTTGCTGTCAGGGAAATGCGTGGCGATATTGAAAAACTGTCCGCATTTGACGGTCAGCTTGCTTCACCTTTTGACAAAATGATGTATCCTCTGGGAAAGGGAAATTCGAATATGAAAAAGGCCCTTTTCGAGATGGAGAAGAGCGTTATGGTCGATCTGGCCGCTTCACGGAACTGCGTCATCGTCGGAAGGTGCTCGGACTACGTCCTTCGGGAATACGGAATTCCGAATGAGAATATGCTGAATGTATTTATCTATGCGCCCATTGAGAAAAGGCTGACCAACTGTAAGGAAGAACTTAATCTGGAGGATCCGGGAGAAGCGTACACTTATCTTACAAAGGTCGATAAGGCTCGTGAGGATTTTTATAAGCATTATACAAGACACAGGTTTTTCAGCACTAAATTCCGGCATTTGCTGATAGACAGCTCTATGGCGGATGATTTCGGTAAAGTGGCCGATATTATAACCGACAGCGCAAAGATAAAGTTCAGCATCATTTAAAATGAATGCGGGGGGAGTTATTGGATCTCCGGCAGATTGTCTTGAAATATGAGTCTTCCCGCATTCCATCCCTTTCCTGAAGATGAATGGTGCTCTTATAAGTTCCATATTGACCTTAAAAAGCAGATCCCGCTTTTTGTACGAAAGATATATTCCAGGGTATGGCGGACGGAATCTTCCGAGGCATGGTCCTCTGATAGATTGACGAGAAAGTCTGCTTCCACCAGGATCTGGTGATCCATGTCCCGTATATCGGAATAGGTGTGGTGATGTCCGATCAGCCAGCACACCCGGTCTGTCAGCTCGTTGTCAGAGCAGATCTCGTCAAGCAGTTTCCGGGCTTCGGCAGGCCCCTCGATCTCCTGATATTTTCCGGCGCTGCTGTGATATTTCTCCTCGCTGACTTTGATGCCGATGTCGTGGAGCAGCGCGGCAGTTTCCAGTATCTCCTGCGTGCGGGGATCCAGTCCTTCCAGTCTTCCGATCGCCGCAGCGTATCCGTATACTTTCATGAAATGCTCGATCCTGCGGATATCTCCGCTGTCGTAAGCAATCATTTGCTTTGCAATCTGTGCGGTCATTTCTGTCATATCATATTTCCCCTTTCGAAAAGATAAAAGGCAGCGGAAACCAGTTCCGTCGCCTTTGACTTTTCTATAATACCACCTGGCAGGCAGTATTTCAAGAGAGAACGAAAACTAAAACTGTGTATAGAAGATCGGTGGGGAATCGGTTATAATATTCAGGTAAAACTTTGAAGTGGATTGAGAACAGGAGACGAAAATGACGCTTACTCAGCTGAACTATATTATTACAATCGCAGAAACCAAATCGATCAATAAGGCGGCGGAACGGCTTTATGTCTCTCAGCCGTCCCTGACCAGCGCAGTGCAGGAGCTGGAAAAAGAAATGGGAATCACTTTGTTCTACCGCAGCGGGAGAGGCGTCACGCTGACAAATGACGGCGCGGAGTTTCTCCTCTATGCAAGACAGCTCTACAGTGAGTATGAAGGAATCCTGGAACGGTACGGAAAAAACGGGACACAGAAGAAGAAATTCGGGGTGTCCACACAGCACTATTCATTTGCAGTGAAAGCTTTTGTTGATATGGCAAAGGGATTCGATATGTCCAAATATGAGTTCGCCATCCGGGAGACGAAGACTGCGGAGGTGATCAGTGATGTGAGCACCATGAAGAGTGAGATCGGGATTGTTTATCTTTCAGATTTTAACCGGAAGAGCATGGAAAAGCTTCTGAGGTCCTCCAATCTGACCTTTCATCATCTGATTGACTGTAAAGCATATGTCTATCTCTGGAAAGGACATCCTCTGGCCAAAGAGACGTCGATCGGCTTTGAACAGCTGACAGAGTATCCGTGTCTTGCCTTTGAGCAGGGGGACAGCAGTTCCTTTTATCTCGCCGAGGAGATCCTTTCCACCAATGACTATCCGAGGATCATCCGGGCAAATGACAGAGCGACCATGCTGAACCTGATGGTGGGGCTGAACGGGTATACCCTCTGTTCCGGGATCATCTGTGAGGAACTGAACGGAAATGAATTTGCCGCGGTTCCCTTCCGGGATGACGAGGAGAATCAGAACAGTACGATGGAGATCGGCTATATCGTAAGGAAAAACGTGATCCTCTCGAAAATGGGGGAGCAGTATGTCTGTTTGTTGAAGCACTATCTGGAAAAAGAAGAAGCTTATACCATCTGAAAAATCAGCTCCCCCGGTACTTTCCGGGGGAATTTCCGTATTTTCTCTTAAAGATCCGGTTGAAGTAGGAGAGGTTGTCGAAGCCGCTCTGCTCCGCCACCTCCAGAACGGACAGATCGGAGGAGCGCAGAAGCCGCTCCGCCATAGTCAGCCGGTAATCGTTCAGGTATTCGATGAATCCGCTCCCCATATGAGCCTTGAAAAACTTCATAAAGTGGGATTTGCTGTAGTAGGTCAGCGCCGCCATGTCCTCGATGGTGATGTGGTCCGTGTAGTGTTCCTCCACATATTTCAGGATAGTCTTGAGCTTTTCCAGTGTCTTTGACTGGACGGCAGGCTCTTCCTCTTCTTTAAGCCGGTGGGTGATCAGGAGGAAGACGAACTGGAAGAGGTATCCTTTCACCGCGAGCTGATATCCTTCCGGCGTTGTCCCGCAGAGGAGATCGATCTGACGGATACAGTCTGAGGCGTCCTTATAGTAGGAGAGGGCGGGCGTGATGAAAGTGTCCACGGGAAGCCGGCCTGTCATGAGCGGGGTGACGAAGCGGACCGCGCACAGATCATTCTGACCGGACATCAGAAGATCCGGCTTTAAAATGATATTTTCGTACTCCATGGAGCGCCCAGGCTCCTGTTCGATGGAGTGGAGCCGGCCCGGGCGGATGAAGATGATGTCCCCTGCTGAGACATTCTGCCGCTGGAAATCCACGGAGACGATCCCGCGGCCCTTCTTGATGACAATCAGTTCGATCTCGGAGTGCCAGTGGGTCGGAACCTGTGTGAAATCCAGGGGAATGGAGCAGAGATAGGTGGTGTAGGGGAAGTCCGCAGCGGTATGGGTCTTGGTCTCGTGGTAGTTCTGATATTCATTCAGGTTCATGGGATGGGGCACTCCTTTCAGGCTCTTAAGCTAAGCGTGAGCTGAGTATACATGATAATGATAGTATTGTACAATAAAATGAAAGCATTTTGCAAGAAATACAGGAGAAAGCTTACTATAATGATAACAGTTAAGCCATGCGGGAAGGAACTGTGAAGCAGCGGATTCGAGCTGAATGGCTGAAATGAAAGATGAATATGGATGGTTTGAAAGGAGAAGCATCATGAACATTCAGGAAAAGTTAAAACAGATCCTTGGAAAAGAGATCGCACAGGCATCCAACGAGGAAATCTATCATGCGCTCATGACGATCGTACAGGAGATGGCTTCCGAGAAGGAACGCACAGACAGCAAGAAAAAGCTTTACTATATCTCCGCGGAATTTCTTATCGGAAAGCTTCTTTCCAACAATATGATCAACCTTGGCATTTATAAAGAAGTAAAAGAGATCCTGGAGGCAAACGGAAAGGACATCGCCCAGATCGAGGAGGCAGAGCCAGAACCGTCACTTGGAAACGGCGGTCTGGGACGTCTGGCGGCGTGTTTCCTGGATTCCATCGCGACGCTCGGACTGGCGGGAGACGGAATCGGACTGAACTATCATCTGGGACTGTTCAAACAGGAGTTTGAAAACCGTCTTCAGAAAGAGACGCCGAATCCCTGGATCGAGGAGAAATCCTGGCTGAAAAAGACAGACGTCACCTACCCGGTGGATTTCAAGGGACTGAGAGTCAACGCGAGAATGTATGACATCGAAGTGACAGGATATAACAACAAGACAAACAAACTCCATCTGTTCGATCTGGATTCCGTTGATGACACGATCGTAAAAGACGGGATTGATTTTGACAAAGAGGATATCCGGAAGAACCTGACTCTTTTCCTCTATCCGGACGACAGCGACGAGCAGGGAAGACTGCTCCGTATCTATCAGCAGTATTTCATGGTCAGCGCAGGCGCTCAGCTCATCCTGGATGAGTGCACCGCGAAGGGATGCAATCTCTATGACCTGCCGGATTACGCAGTGATCCAGATCAACGATACTCACCCGACTATGGTCATCCCGGAACTGATCCGCCTTCTCGTACAGAGAGGAATGGATATGGACGACGCCATCGACGTGGTATCCAGAACATGCGCTTACACGAACCATACGATCCTTGCAGAGGCGCTGGAAAAATGGTCGGTACACTATCTGAAGAAAGTGGTTCCGCAGCTTATGCCGATCATCGAAGTGCTCGACGATAAGGTAAGAAGAAAATATGAGGATGAGAGCGTCTCTGTCATCGACAGAAATGATACTGTACACATGGCTCATATTGATATCCATTACGGTTTCAGCGTAAACGGTGTTGCCGCTCTTCACACAGAGATCCTGAAGAACTCGGAGCTGAACAACTTCTACAAAATCTATCCGGAGAAGTTCAACAACAAGACAAACGGTATCACATTCCGGCGCTGGCTCATTCACTGCAATCCGCTGCTGACTGACTACATCGACAGCCTGATCGGAGAAGGATACAAGAAAGATGCGGCGGAACTGGAAAAGCTGCTCCAGTACAAGGATGACGACGCCGTGCTTGAGAAACTGCTCGAGATCAAGCATAAGAACAAAGAGGCGTTGTGTGCATACCTGAAGGATACGCAGGACATCGAAGTCAGCCCGGACACGATCTTCGACATCCAGGTAAAACGTCTCCACGAGTATAAACGTCAGCAGCTCAACGCACTTTATATCATTGACAAATACCTTGAGATCAAGGCAGGAAAGATACCGGCGGCACCGGTGACCGCGATCTTCGGAGCAAAGGCGGCTCCGGCTTATGTGATCGCGAAGGATATCATCCACCTGATCCTCTGCCTGCAGGAGATCATCAACAATGATCCGGAAGTGAACAAATACCTGAGAGTTGTCATGGTTGAGAACTACAACGTGACAAAAGCAGGAAAACTGATTCCGGCATGTGACATTTCCGAGCAGATCTCCCTTGCTTCTAAGGAGGCCAGCGGAACAGGAAACATGAAGTTCATGCTCAACGGCGCTGTGACGCTTGGAACAGAGGACGGCGCTAATGTGGAGATCCATGAGGCAGTGGGAGATGACAACATTTTCGTATTCGGCGCATCCAGCGACGAGGTCATCGAACACTATGCGAAAGCGGATTATGTCTCCAGAAATTATTATGAGAACAATCCGGCGATCAAGGCAGCGGTTGACTTCATCACAAGCGATGAGATGCTCAAAGTCGGACAGAAGGAGAACCTGGAGCGCCTGCAGAAAGAGC
Source organism: Candidatus Mediterraneibacter norfolkensis (assembly GCA_019120615.1). Taxonomy (GTDB): domain Bacteria; phylum Bacillota; class Clostridia; order Lachnospirales; family Lachnospiraceae; genus Mediterraneibacter; species Mediterraneibacter norfolkensis. The sequence continues at coordinate 234 of DWUT01000120.1, read as the reverse complement.
TCATCAACAAAGACTGGTTCATGACACTGCTTGACTTTGACTCTTACAAGGAGACGAAGGAAAAGGCACTTGCCGCATACGCAGACAGAAAAACATGGGCGAAGATGATGCTCGTGAACATCGCAAAGGCAGGATTCTTCTCATCTGACAGAACGATCGAGGAATACAACAAAGATATCTGGCATTTATAAAATGATGCCAGGGTCAAAAGGTCTAAGCCCACATGAGCTTGCT
>DWUT01000119.1 GCA_019120615.1 Candidatus Mediterraneibacter norfolkensis | reverse complement strand
ATACACTGTATCCGCTGCTGCGGCGGCTTGAAAAGCAGGGGCTCCTGAAAAGCCAGTGGGAGACAGGAGGCTCCAAACCAAGAAAATACTATCACAGAACGGACTACGGGACACAGATCTATGAAGAACTTAAAGTCCAGTGGGAAGAACTTTCGGAAAGCATGGGAAAACTGTTGAAGGAGGGAGAGGCATGAACGGGAGAGACAGGGAATTGATCAATCGTTATATTTATCAGGTGGTGCGCCGCCTGCCGAGGGACCAGAGAGGAGAGGTGAGTCTGGAGCTGCAGGAGCTGATCGGCGATATGCTGGAAGCAGGCGCCTCTGTGGAAGAGGTGCTGTCAAAGCTGGGAGATCCGGCGAAATTTGCGGAAAAGTATCAGGACAGGAGCCACTGCCTGATCGGGCCGGAATACTATGACAACTATCTCTGGCTGCTCCGGATCGTACTGACCTGCGTGATTGCTACAGTTGTTATCGTATCGGTAATCCAGGGGATCCGGGACGGGATTGTAATGTCGGATGGAGATATGACAGGCGCTGCCGTAATGGCTGTGGGCACTGGCATCGCCAATGGATTCACAGGGATTTTCATCTCAGGGCTGTCTGCTTTCGGCGGGGTCACACTTGCCTTTGCGGTCATGGAACGGAGAAAGATCCGGTTTGAGATGAAGAAGGAGAAAAACTGGACGGTCAGGGATCTGGGAGACAACTTTACAGGAAAAGAGAGGATCTGGACGCCCGGAAACCTGTCTCCGATTCCCCATAAAAAGGCGTTGATCAGCAGAGGGGACAGTATTGCGGGGATCGTGTTTATCATGATCTTCGGAGTCCTGCTCATCTTTGCTCCGCAGTTTTTCGGCGCAGTGATCCGGGACGGGGAAGTGATCCGGACGGTTCCGGTGTTCAATCTGGACCGGTGGAATATCATCCTTCCGTTTTTTATTCTGAGCCTTGTGATCGGTCTGGCGGATGAAGTGCTCCATCTTGTGGTGGGTCATTACTGCCGTCTGGTGATGATCAGCAGTATTGTTACCGGAGCACTGCAGATGATCCTGCTGTTCTTTCTTTTGAAGGCGTTTCCCTTCTGGAACCCGGACTTTGCCACAGAACTGGAACTTTATCTGGGAGGCAAGAATGGGACGGGACTGAATGAGATTGTTATGAGATGGAATGGAGATTTTGTGTCCAATTGTCTCCTGGCGCTCGGCTTGGCGCTCACGCTCCTGGAGGTGGGATCCACAGTATACCATACGCTTCGTTACGGAATCGAGGATCCGGTATAAGAACATGAGATAAAGGCGGAGTTCCTTACAATTCAGTAAGGTTGAAACAGTCAGAACATTTTCATGATACAATGCTTGAGAGAGATGGAATACAAAATAGGGTGTACGGAGGGATTGTTATGAGCAGACTGCTTTTGCTGGAGGATGATGTGAGCCTGATCGACGGACTGAGATATTCCCTGGAGAGAAACGGGTTTGAGCTGGAGGTGGCGCGCACCGTGAGGGAGGCCCGCTCCTGTCTGAAGGGAGGTCATTCGTTTGACCTTCTGCTTCTTGATGTGACACTTCCGGACGGAACGGGGTTTATGATATGTGAGGAGGTGCGCTCCGCCGGGGATACCACGCCCATAATCTTTCTGACCGCATCGGACGAGGAGACCAGTATCATCCGGGGACTGGACAGCGGAGGAGACGATTATATCACGAAACCCTTCCGGCTGGGAGAACTCTGTTCCCGCATCAGGGCGCTGCTCAGGAGAAGTACGATGAGGAAAAAGGTGGAGAGCGGAGTTCTCCGGTCGGGAATGGTGACAGTGGATCAGCTCGCGGGCAGAGCCTATCTGGAGGGAAAACCTCTGGAACTGACCGGAGCGGAGTACCGGCTTCTCTGCCTCTTCCTCCGTCATGACGGGCAGGTTCTGACAAGGAACGCAATCCTGGATGCACTCTGGGACGGAAACGGCAGCTATGTAGATGACAATACGCTCTCTGTCTATATCCGACGGCTTCGGGAGAAGATCGAGAGAGACCCCTCCCGGCCGGAATATCTGATGACGGTAAGAGGGATGGGATATCGATGGGAGGGAGAGGCATGAGATGGAGCGATGACCGGGAGAACCGGAGATACTTTGGATTTGCGTCAGTCCTCTGTCTGATGCTCATGATCTTCTGCCTGTGGTCGGGATGGATGCAGGGAGTCTGCGTGAGAGACAGCCTGTTTCAATGGGAGAGGGCCGCGGCATCTTCTCTTCTGGAACATGGGGTAGACAGAGGAACGATCGCACAGGCTTTTTCCAGTGAGACAGTCACAGAGGATGGGGAGAGCCTGCTTCGGACGATCGGGCATACGAAGGAGAATGTCCCGGTCCTGTTTTCTGCGTCCGATAAGGCGGTACGGTCAGCCGTACCTGCATTCCTGACGGCAGGAGCAGTTTTTTCCCTGCTTTTCCTGGCAGGCACGGCCTTTTATATGAAAAGACGGGAGGAGCAGATCGAACGTGCCGGAGAGGTGGTAGAGAGGTATGCGGAGGGGGACTTCAGCAGCCGGCTGACCCGGGGCGGCACGGGGGCGTTTCAGCGCCTTCTGGGGAAGACAGACCGGCTCGCCACCGCGCTGCAGGCGAAGAGCGAGACCGAGTTCCGGTCGAAAGAGTTTTTAAAGGATACAGTGACGGATATTTCCCATCAGTTGAAGACTCCGCTGGCGGCTTTGAATATGTATGCCGAGATCATTTTGGCGGAGCCGGAGAAAACGGAGACGGTGAAAGAGTTTGCGGAGAAGGCAACGGTCTCCCTCGGGCGGATGGAGCGGCTGATCTATCTTCTCCTTAAGATGATGCGGCTGGACGCCGGGAGCGTGACGTTTGCAAAGCGCAGTATCCGGGTCGGCGAACTGGCGGAGTTGGCGTCAGAAGACCTGCTCACAAGGGCAGAGAGGGAGAGAAAACATCTCCTGTTTGAGGGAGCGGAGGACGCTCTGGTGGGGTGTGACCCCGAATGGACGACGGAGGCCCTTGGAAATCTGATCAAGAACGGACTGGACCACACGAAGGAGGGAGGAACCGTCCGGGTGTCATGGGCGAGCTCTCCTGCTATGATACGTATCTGTGTGGAGGATGATGGAAGCGGGATCCCGCCGGAGGAGATCCACCATATCTTCAAACGGTTCTACCGGAGCAGCAGCTCCCTGGACACACAGGGAATCGGGCTGGGGCTCCCTCTGGCAAAGTCCATCGTGGAAGGGCAGGGAGGCGTTCTCTCAGTACAGAGCCATCCGGGAAAAGGGACCGTATTTACCATAGCTTTTCCGTACATGAAACAGATTCCGGGCAGGCAGAGTAAAAGGTGACAGAACTGTAAGGAAAAGGGGATGCCTTTTTCACCTGGCTGTAAGGACGGAGCTTTATACTGTTCTGTGTAAAGGAGGCAGAGAAAATGGAAATCTTAAAAGTTGAACATCTCAGCAAGACATACGGAACAGGAGAGGCGAGGGTGGAAGCATTGAAAGATGCGTCCTTTTCGCTCCAGAAAGGGGAGTTCGCTGCAGTGGTAGGAGAATCCGGCTCTGGAAAGAGTACCCTCTTAAACTGTGTGGGCGGACTGGACACGCCTACAGCAGGGAAGGTCCTGCTGGACGGGCAGGATCTTTTTGACATGAAGGAAAATAAGCGCACTGTGTTCCGGAGACAGAATATCGGGTTTATCTTCCAATCCTTTCAGCTTATCCCTGAGCTTAATGTGGAACAGAATATTATTTTCCCCATTCTTCTGGATTATCAGAAGCCGGATAAGAAACGGGTGGATGAAATTCTGGATGTGCTGGGTCTTACAGAACGGAGGCATCATCTGCCCGGTCAGCTCTCCGGCGGACAGCAGCAGAGGGTGGCCATCGGAAGGGCCCTGATCATGCGTCCCATGCTGGTGCTGGCGGATGAACCCACGGGAAACCTGGACTCAAAGAACAGCCAGGATGTGATGGATCTGCTCATGAAGGCGTCCAGATATTACCAGCAGACGATCCTGATGATCACCCACAACGAGAACCTGACCGCTAACGTGGACCGGGTGCTGAAGGTGCGGGACGGAGAACTTTCTGATCTGGGAGGTGTCCGGGCATGAGAGAGATGAAGCGTTACCTTGATCTGATCCCAATCTCCGCGAGACAGAGGAAACGGCAGAGCCGGATGACGAGACTCTGTATCATCCTCGCAGTGTTTCTCGTGGCGTCCATATTCAGTATGGCGGATATGGAGATCCAGGCGCAGATTTACAGGACGATACAGGACTACGGCTCCTGGCACGCTGTGTTCCGGGGACTGGATGAGGAACAGGTCCGTCTGGTCGGGGAAAGGGCAGAGGTGGAATCATCGGCACGGTATGCAGCGACGAACTACCGGCTGGATCAGGGATACACGGTAGAAGGAAAAGAAACGGTGATCTGCGGATTTGATGAAAGCTTTGAGGAAATGATGGTTCAGGCGGATGTCCCGGAAGGACATTTCCCTGTCAATGAGACAGAGGCGGTTTTTACCCAGAGCGTGAAGAGACAGCTGGGAGTGGACCTGGGGGATACGGTGACGCTCGTGACTCCCGGCGGACAGAAAATCGAGTTTACCGTCAGCGGATTCACTTCGGATACCTCTCTGATCACCAGTGAGGATGCATTCGGGATGTTCCTGAATATGGAGACGTATGCAGAGTGTTTTATGGATGTCACGCAGGATGAAGATTTTGAACTGTATGTGGAGTTCAGCCCTTACTGTAATATCCAGAAAACGATCAACGATATCTGCGAGCAGATCGGTATTTCCCGGGATTCAGTGCAGGAGAATACCCAGCTTATGGCGCTGATGTTCCAGACCGGCGACTCCCAGATGCAGCAGCTCTATGTGGTGGCGGCGCTGCTCTCTGTCCTGGTCATGGCGGCGGGAATCCTGATGATCTCCAGCAGCATGAACAGCAATGTTTCCCAGCGGACCCGGTTCTTTGGTATGATGCGGTGTCTCGGGGCGGATACGAAACAGGTCCGGCAGTATGTGAGAAGAGAAGCCCTGAACTGGTGCCGGAGCGCAATTCCCCTGGGACTGGGAGCGAGTCTGGTCATGGTGTGGGTGCTCTGTGCCGTATTGCGTTTCTTAAGCCCTTATTATTTCGGAGACATGCCTGCTTTTGGAATCAGTCTGCCCGGACTTGCCGCCGGGGCGGCTGTCGGGATCATCACGGTTCTCCTTGCGGCCCGCTCTCCGGCAAAGCAGGCGGCGAAAGTATCCCCGCTGACTGCTGTGTCGGGGAATGGAGGGACTACTCACGCGGCGAAGAAAGCGGCGAATACCAGGCTGTTCCACGTGGAGACTGCGCTGGGGATCCATCATGCTTCGGGCAGCAGGAAGAATTTTATCCTGATGGCAGGTTCCTTTGCCTTCAGTATCATCCTGTTTTTAAGTTTCAGTCCCTCTATCGATTTTATGAACCATGCGCTTCGTCCCCTTCAGCCGTCGGCATCGGATCTTTCGATCATCAGTCAGGATAATACCTGCTCTGTTCCGAAAGACCTGGCAAGAGAACTGGAGAAGGAACCGGCGGTGGAAAAAGTGTACGGAAGAAGCTATGCCTACAGTGTCCCGGCGCGAAGCGGCGAGGAGAGTTTCAAGGTGCAGCTCATTTCCTATGAGAAGGACCAGTTTGACTGGGCGCGGGCGGATCTGACAGAAGGCTCTCTGGAAGAGGCGGAGAAAGGAGAGGGCGTGCTTGCCGTTTACATGAATGCAAAGCGCGGCTTTGATGTGGGAGAGGAGCTGACGCTGGAGATCGGCGGTCAGGAGAAGACAGTGAAGGTGTCCGGACGTCTGGCTGAGAGCATGTTTGATGTCACCGACGAATCGGCAAACCTGATCTGCTCGGAGGAACTGTTCCGGGAGCTGACAGGGGAGTCGGATTACACTATCATTGACCTTCAGTTCAACAGCAAGGTGACGGATCAGGACGTGGAAGAGATTCGGGAACTGGCAGGAAAAAACGTGACGGTGTCGGACAACCGGATGTCAAACAGTGAGGCGAAGGGAGGATATTATTCGTTCGCCCTGTTCCTTTACGGCTTCCTCGCGGTGATCGCGCTGATCTCCGTCTTCAATATCATCAACAGTATTTCCATGAGCGTATCGGCGCGGATCCGGGAGTACGGGGCCATGCGTGCCATTGGTATGGGCAGCAGACAGATGATCCGTATGGTAGCGGCGGAAGCGGCAACTTATGTGGCGTGGGGAATCCTGTTCGGATGCGCTGCCGGGCTTTTCCTGAACTATAAGGTCTATGATATCCTGATCACCGGCAGATGGGGAACCCCCTGGTATTTCCCGGCGGGAGCCCTCGCAGTGATCCTCGCGGCAGTGATCCTTGCGGCTGTGGCCGCGGTCCATGGCCCGGCGAAACGGATCCGGGAGATGTCCATCGTGGATACGATCAGCGCATTGTAAACAGTTTTCATTCCTTATAAATTCCTTATAATTCTCCCCTATACTCCTTCTTGCAGAGGAAGAAACAGAGCTCCTCTGCAGGAAGGAGTTTTTTTATCATGGAAAATATCATACTGGAGACAAGAACACTGACAAAAAGGTTCCGGGGACAGCAGGCCCCTGCCCTGGACCGGGTCTCTCTTCGCATCCCGGAGGGGTGTGTTTATGGCCTGCTCGGGCCCAACGGTGCCGGAAAATCAACTCTTTTGAAGATCATTACCGGGATGATGCGGCCGGATTCCGGAGAAGTGCTCTATCAGGGAAAGCCCTGGACAAGGGAATGTCTGAAAAGCACCGGCGCACTGATCGAGACGCCGCCCATCTACGGCAATCTGACGGCAAGGGAGAACCTGCTTGTCCGTACCACTGCTATGGGACTGCCGGAAGACAGGATCGGGGAAGTGCTGAAGACTGCAGGACTTCCCGATACGGGGAAAAAGAGGGCGGGGCAATTCTCCCTGGGGATGAAACAGAGGCTGGGGATCGCCTCCGCGCTCATATCGCATCCCGACTTCCTCGTGCTGGATGAACCTACTAACGGACTGGATCCTTTCGGCATACAGGAACTCCGGGAACTGATCAAAAGCTTCCCGGAAAAAGGAATCACGGTGCTGCTGTCCAGCCATATCCTGAGTGAAGTGGAGCAGACAGCGGACCACATCGGGATCCTCTCCGGCGGGAGACTTGGCTATCAGGGCGGGATGCCGCCTCAGGGACATCTGGAGGAGATGTTCATGAAGATCGTGGCAAAGAACAGGAGAGGAGGGGAACTGTTATGAGAATGTACCGGGCGGAGAACTTAAAATACAGACATACGGTTACCGGGAAACTCTGGATCCTGATGCAGACGCTCACTCTGCTCCTGGCTTATGGGATCTCCCAGGGAAACGGGATCAGTTCGGCGTACAACTGGTGGTATATACTGATGCTGCCTGGAATGGTGACTCTGTCTGCCTGTATGATCATCGAGAAGGACAGAAAGGGGAAGAACCGGGCTGTACTTTCTCTCCCGGTGAGTCCGGGAAAGATCTGGGACGCCAAGATCCTGGTGGGGATGAAGACACTGCTTCTGGCAAATATATTCGGCGGGGCTGCGAACCTGATCCTGGGACTGTATCTCATCCCAAGGTTCTGGATCCCTCAGGTCCTGGGACTTTCTCCCGCACAGATCGCTGCCGCCGGAGCGGTGATGACGGCGGCAACTCTGTGGCAGATTCCTCTCTGTCTCTGGATGAGTCAGAAATGGGGATTTCTTCCGGCGCTGATCCTCAATATGATCCTGAACGGTTCCGGGGCGCTGGCAGCGGTCACGCCTTACTGGATCTTTGATCCCTGGGCGATCCTTCCCCGGCTCATGGCCGGGATCATCGGGATCCTTCCCAACGGACTTCCTGCCGTGCCGGGGAGTATGACCTACACTCCGGACATCACGGACAACAGCGTCATCCTTCCGGGCGTGATGGTGACGACTGCCTGGCTTGCCGTGCTGTGGGGACTGTCCCGGTTCTGGTATGAGAGAAAGGGGGCGCAGACAGTATGAAAGGATTCGCAGGTCTGATGAAAAGCGAGTGGATGCGTATCCGGCATACGGCGCTGTTCTGGATCCACCTGATCCTGCCGGCAGCGGGGGCGGCACTCTTTTTGTGGTACTACAGTTTTGCAAAATGGGACACCGTAGATAAAGTACGGATGTACCTGCAGGTGGTCTCCTGTGTCTGGCCTTTCCTCACCGGAGCGGTCTGCGGCATGGCGGAGGAAATGGAGGCGGACTGCGGATACCAGAACTTTTTCTGCCTCCCAGGGAGAAAGTTCCAGGCATTTTTATCCAAGTGGTGTCTGCTGATGCTGGCGGGACTTTTCTCCTGTCTGATCGCGGTCATGGGCTTTGCACTGGTCTACGGACTGTTCCCCGGCGGGGATGTGTATGCCCTGCCGGTGTATCTGAAAGAGGCGGCAGTCATCTGGCTCGGGCAGGCGGCGGTTTATCTGCTCCATCTTGTGCTGGCGTTTTCCTTCGGGAAGGGCATATCCATCGGAATCGGGATTCTGGGAACTTTAAGCGCCTTTCTGATGCTGACCGGAATGGGAGACGGGATCTGGATGTTTTTCCCGTGGAGCTGGAGTGGCAGGTTCTGTTTCTATCTGCTATTATATATGACGGGAAAAGACGGGAAAGCTGGGATCAATCCGGTGATCCTGAATGAACTGGGAATCTGTCTTGTATTGCTCCTGCTCCTGACTGCCGCGGCATTTCTCTGGTTTTGGAGATATGAAGGGAGAAGGACGGAATCTGAGTAAACCTGTGACAGAAAGAAGGAGGAGAAAGACAAAATGGGAGCAAGGATACTGGCTGTGGATGATGAGGAAGGAATCCTCCGGCTGTTAAAACGGGCGCTTGAGCGGGACGGGAACGTGGTGGATACGGTGTCGGACCCGATGCAGCTCATTGATGGAAAGAAAAGAACGGATCAGTATGACCTGATCCTCCTGGATGTGATGATGCCCGGGATCGACGGGTTTACCCTGCTTGAGGGGATGCGGGATGAGATCGACTGTCCCGTCCTCTTCCTGACGGCAAGGACTGCCGAGGAGGACCTGATGAAAGGGTTTGGCCTGGGTGCAGACGACTACATCCGCAAGCCCTTCGGGATCGGAGAACTCCGTGCCAGGGTGGAGGCGCATCTGAGGCGGGAGAAGCGGGAGAAGAGACACGCAGTCACAGTGGGAGAACTCCGGTTCTGCCTCAGAGAGAAACGGATCGAGTACGAAGAAAATACGGTCCCACTGACGTCAGGAGAGTATGAGATCTGTGAATATCTGGCGCTCCATCACGGTCAGGTGTTCTCAAGAGAGCAGATTTATGAGCATGTGTACGGATATGACAAAGATGGGGACGACTCCGCGATCACGGAGCACGTTAAAAATATCCGGGCAAAATTCCGGAAACTGGGTCTCTCTCCGGTGGAAACCGTGTGGGGGATCGGATATAGATGGAAGGTCTGAGAACTGGAGCAGAAAAGAGCAGGGGAGAGCCGGAACACTTTAGCAGATGGGGACTCCTGTTGGCAATGAAAGAGGGAAGAAGATGGGACAGAGAAGAAAAGGAACAAGAAAACGAAGTTTATACATGGTGTTTATCCGCTATCTGCTCCGGTTCTGTGTGCTGACGGTGATCCTGGCAGCAGGAACGCTGATTGTTTATACCGTGCTGGTAAATACCGGCATCGTCCGGCTGCCCACTTATGAGCAGAGCCGGATCGAGGAAGCGGTAGATGAGATACGGCAGGGAGGGGACGAAGCGGCGCTGCTCCCGGACAGCTGTGAGTTCGGAGTCTATGATCCTGACGGAAACTTTCTCTACGGTACATTTGAGGGGAATGAGAGACAGGAAGGCTGGGAGCGGTGGAAGACCGGAGATACCGGGGCATTCTACAATATTTTCTACCGGAGCATCGAGAAGGATGACGGAAATCTGGTGATCATCCGGTATGGGATGGTAGCAAAATTCTCAAATCCGTTTTTGCGGGAGATCTTTCCCAATGCGGAGTTCCTGATCCTGTTCACTGCACTGATCCTTTTTCTGATCCAGGCGGCGCTTACAGCCAAAAGCTTCGGGAGATATCTGAAAAGACGTCTGGATATACTGACGGAGATCGCGGCAAAAGTGGGACAAGAAGATCTGGACTTTGAGCGGGAATACTCAGATATCCGGGAAGTGGACGACGTCCTGGGAGCGCTCTTCAAGATGAAGGAGGCTCTGCAGAGATCCCTGAAGGAACAGTGGGAGTCCCGGAGACAGAAACAGGAACAGATCGCGGCTCTTGCCCATGACATCAAGACCCCGTTGACCATCATCCGGGGGAATGCGGAACTGATGCAGGAGACGGAGAGTATGGAAGAAATCCGGGAGTGGAACCAGGAAATCCTGGACAATGCGGCGGATCTGGAACGGTATCTGGCAGTGCTCCAGGAGACCGTCCGGATGTCGGAGCAGGGAAAGCAGACTACAGGAAGAAAGTCTGCCGTGAAGGCAGCGGAAAAAGTTATCGGGCAGGCTGCAGATCAACGTGAAATTTCCGAAATCCGGGAGCAGGAAGAAAGATTCCCTGCCGGTCCGTTTCTGGAGGAGGTGCGCAGGAAGGCAGAGGCTCTTGGAAGGACGAAAAACCTTGCAGTCGAGTGTTCGTTCCCGGAAGAGGAGTTTCTGATTCGGGGCAGGGAAGGATTTTGGGAGGATCTGATGCGTGCTGTCGGGAATGTGATATCCAACGGGGTGGATTACTCTCCGGCGGAGCAGACACTGTGGATCTGTGCAGAGCTGCGGGGACGGACCGAGCTGCAGGCCCAGGCAGGACGGAAAGAAATATCCGGGCAGGAAATGTTTTCTGAGGAAAAACAGGATGGCGGAATCTTCCTTCAGATCACAGTCACAGACAGCGGGCCGGGATTCTCCAAAGAAGCGCTTCGGCATGGGACGGAACAGTTCTATCAGTCGGACAAGAGCCGCGCCGGGACAGCGCATTACGGGCTGGGGCTTTACATTGCGCGGACGGTACTGGAAGAAAACGGCGGGGCGCTGGAGGTTGGGAATTCTGAAGAAACCGGAGGCGGCGAGGTCAGGATATATGTTCCCTGCAGTGCGGCGAGTGGACAGACAGAAGATGATCTGAGCTGACTTTTCATAAATCAGGTCGGAAATATCTGTAAGCGGGCAGCTTTTGGATGCCAGAATGCCATAAACCATATTTGCTACAAGCTTCTGGTCCGGTTTAAATTCTGCGGAAACTCAAGGCAAGAAAAGATTGAAAACAAGCCGGTTTTTATGGTAAAGTTACTGTTGTTAAATTATGTTCAGAAAGGGGTTGACAAGAATGACAGAGATTGCGATGATTTTGGCAGCAGGCAGCAGGCAGCAGGC
>DWUT01000118.1 GCA_019120615.1 Candidatus Mediterraneibacter norfolkensis | reverse complement strand
CGGCGGAGACGACGCGCTGGCGCTGACCATCTCCCGTCTGACTCACTGGAAACTGTCACGTGCATATCTTTTCACTGACCTGACGGTCCTGCTTCTGTCGCTGAGCTACATCCCCCTCCGGAGGATCGCGTTCTCTCTCATCACCGTGACCGTCTCTTCCTTTCTGATCGACTGGGTGCAGAATCTGAAATTCAGACGTTCCTGTGCGGAATGCGAAGGGAAAGGAATATAAACATTATATAAGAAAAGGCAGGAATATCCGGGTCTCGCGCCGCCAGCGCAATTCCCGGATATCCCTGTTTCAGATCCATTTTATCTGATCATAAAAGTTCAGATCACTTCCAGTTTATATTTTTCACACTCAGACAGTTCGATCTCTCTTTCTTCGTTTTCAAGATAGATCCGCGTAGTAAATACAGCTTCTCCTCCATTTACAAAGAGTTCCACAGTGGAACTGTCAATGAGGAGCAGAAGGTTCTCCACAGCCTCCCCGATACGGCAGACTCTTCTGTCTCTTCCGCCGCCGCAGACGGAGGGCTTCCCGTTCCGGTCAAGGAAAGAAATCTCCATTTTATTTCCCTCCGCCGTGATCGTCATCCCATTCTCCTCTGTGCCGATCCGGATCCGGGTCTGTCTGCCCCCGATCCCGCTCACGTCCAGTTTCACCGTCTTTTCCGCCCAGCAGTATTTTTCCTTCTCCGCAGAGACCTCCTCCCACTCAAGATCAAAGAGTTCTCTGACCGGCGTCCGGAAGATTCTTCCTTCCCTGCACTCAAGCTCACAGGGAATGGTCAGGCAGTGCTGCCAGCCGTTTTTCACAGAAAGGTTCCGATACGTCTCCGCCGTATCCGGCATCCCTGCCCAGCCGATCAGGATCCGTCTCCCGTCCTCCGCTTCAAAGCTCTGTGGAGCATAGAAATCAAATCCCATGTCCCATTCCCGGAAAGTGGCCTCCGGGTCTGCGTCCCGGCTCAGGAGAGAAAAGCCGGACTGATAGATATTCTGGAAACGCTCTTCCTCCGCTTCCAGTCCCTGGGGACAGAAAGACAGGACTTTTTCCCCGTCCAGTTCAAAAAGGTCCGGGCATTCCCACATATAGCCAAACGGTTTCACCGAGTCGATCTTCCGGAAGAACTCCCACTTTTTCCTGTCATCCGAGACATAGACCAGGGCAGCGCCCCTGTCCCGGCGTTTTCCATCCTCATCCCACGCCCTTGCCCGGGCGCCAAGGATCATATAATACCGTCCGTCTTCCTTCCACACTTTGGGGTCACGCACATGCTGCGTGATCTCTTCCGGATAGTCCTCCATCCCCAGCAGTTTCGTCTTCCCGGACATGTGCTGTCCGTCTTCTGATTCCACCAGGATCTGGGTGGAGACTCTCCCTGCATCGATATAGTCGTAATCGCCTGCCAGCTTTACATTTCCGGTATAAAACACATACATGCGGCCGTCTTCCACCAGGGCAGAACCGGAGTAGACCCCGCTTCTGTCCTCCGGGATATCCGTGGTCAGGACCGGATTCTTATAGTCCCAGTGGAGCAGGTCCGTACTTGTGCAGTGCCCCCAGTATCCGCCCCCGCCGTTCACATTCAGCGGGGAATACTGAAAGTATGCATGATAGATCCCGTTGAACTGGCAGAGCCCGTTGGGGTCGTTGATCCACCCCACCGGAGGCATGATATGGAATCTGGTCCGGAAAGGACAGCTTTTGACTGTCCCCTCCATTCTTTCTTCCTCTGCCTTTGCCTTCTGAAAATTGTCAAAACCCTTCTCCATAGCTGCCACCCTATTTCGCAATGACCGCGATCTTGTCGCCGGCTTTCACATTCCTTTCCGCTTCTCTTTCCATATGACTTCCCTCAACAGGCTCCGTAAAGATCAGGCAGGCCGATGTATCATATCCCTCCGCTGCGATCTTTTCTCTGTCAAAGTCCATGATCAGGTCGCCTTTTTTCAGGCTCTGTCCGTCTGAGACATGTACGTCGAAATATTTCCCCTGAAGGTTTACCGTATCAATGCCCACATGGATCAGGATGCCGTTTCCGGCCGCCGTCCTGAGACCCACCGCATGTTTCGTATCCATCACCATCTCTACTACACAGTCCGCCGGGGCATAGATCTTTCCGTCGGTGGGGACGATCGCGAGACCGTCTCCCAGGATCTTCTGTGCAAACGTCGGATCATTCACCTTCTCGATCCCGATCAGCTCGCCGTCCGCAAATGCGTCCAGCTCTTCCGGGAGTTCCGCCCTTTCTGCCGCTCCGCTTCCTGCCGCAGTCACGTCTGTCTGCGCTGCTCCGGATGAAGAGATCTGATCCCCGCCTGCAGCAGAACCGTTACCTGACTTTCCGGCATGCTGATTCCCCACTGCACCCGCAGGCTTCATTCTGTTAAATCCGATCCCGAGCAGGAAGGCAAAAATAAATCCTGCTGCCAGAGCGATCAGATGAGCAATGATATAGTTGACATAGCCATTGTGCGCCGGATCCGCAAGTGCGATCCCTGGGACCACCGTTGTCCCGAATCCCAGAGCCGCCAGATCTGTAAAGTAGACCACCGCGCCGCCGACTGCACCGCCAAGACATCCTCCGATGAGCGGATAGCGGTATCTTAAGTTCACACCGAAAAGAGCCGGTTCCGTAACACCGAAGAGTACGGAGATAAAGCTGGGGATACACAATTCTTTTGCTTTAGCATCTTTTAAGTGTCCTGCCAGATATCCCAGCACTGCGCCGCCCTGTGCTGTCATGGCAACAGACATCAGCGGATTTAAGAAGTTCCTTCCCGTGTCCACGAGAAGCTGAGACTCGATGGCGCCAAACACATGGTGCAGTCCGGTGATGACGATGAGCTGCTGTACCGCGGAAAATGCCGCGTATCCGATCACGCCCAGATGCTGCGTCATCCATACCAGCACTGCTGTGATCCCGCTGGCAAGTCCTCGTCCCACCGGTCCGACGATCATAAACAGGAGGAAGGAGCTCACCAGTGTTGTAAGCAGCGGCGAGACAAGAAGTCTTACCACTTCCGGTACCTTCTTCTCAAAGAAGATATCCAGCTTTGCCGTGACGACGCCGATCAGCAGCGCCACGATGATGCCGCCCTGAAAACCGATCAGTTCCACCGGCAGGCCGAAGATATGCAGCGTAGTCACTTCCACCGTGCCCTGCGCCGCCGCACTTGCGTCAGCCAGACTGTTGGTCAGCATGATACACCCCATTACGATACCCATGATGGGGCGTCCGCCGAACCGCTTGACCGTACTGTACGCCACGCAAAGCGGCAGGAATCCGAAGATCGCTCCGGAGGAAATATTGATCAGTCTTGAGATTCCGTACAGTGTATCGTTATTCTGGACAAATTCGATATTCCCAAGCACGCTGGACAGTCCGGTCAGAAGCGCCGCCGCCAGGATTCCCGGCATGATCTCGATGAAAACATCCGAGAGAGCTTTCAGCGCTTTCTGGAACGGGTTCATCCTTTTGTTTGCCTTTGTTTTCAGATCACCCAGGCTCATGCTGTCCATATGTATGGAATCTGCCAGAACCTGACACACATCGTTGACAAGTCCCGCTCCGAAGATGATCTGCAGCTGGTCCCCTGCGACGAAGACGCCTTTGACAAGATCTACATTCTCGATCGCCTGCGTATCCGCCTTGTCGTTGTCCTCCAGAACGAGGCGCAGACGTGTCGCGCAGTGGGCAACGCCGAGGATATTGTCGCGCCCGCCGGCAAGCCTTACAATTTCTGCTGATATATTTTCATATCGCTGTCTTTTTTCAGCATCCATTTTCTGATACCTCCCATATCATTTCAATCCTTTTTCCCTGCAGCCGCGGTCTGCTTCCGCCGTTGCAGCATACGCTGCAACTCTTTACCATGGTATGGACAACTGCTGTTTCCTTTGTCCTTGCAATTACTATTATACTGAAATATAATTCTCATTATATAGATAAATGTTGTTTTATCATACAGTATTGTTGGAGGAATCATGAAAGATTATATTTTTTCAAATGACTTTTCAAGAAATCTGGACGCCATGATCTATACCTGCGGTTACGAGACCTGCGAGCCTTCCCACAGTTATGGCCCCGTGGTGCGCAGCGGGTATCTGATCCATTATATCCTGAAAGGGAAAGGGATATACAAGACGGATGGTCATATCTATCAGCTCTCTGAGGGGGACGCTTTCCTGATCCGCCCGAACACACTGATCTATTATGAGGCAGACAAATATCATCCCTGGACCTATACATGGATCGGTTTCCAGGGGATCAAGATAGAGGAATATCTCAAGAGGACTTCCCTCCTGGAGACTCCCTATTTCCACTACGGGAAAGATGATCGTGTCCGGCTCTGCCATGAGAAGATGTTCGAGGCGTATAACCTGCCGGAGAACCGGGATCTGATGATGAACAGCATCCTGTATGAATACCTCTATCTCCTTGCCAGCAAATTCCCGAGGAAATATATCCCGCCCAAAGAGAAAAAGATCACTTACGTGGAGGAGGCGCTGCGCTATATCGAGAATAACTATGCCCATCAGGTAAACATCCAGGTGATCGCGGATCATCTGAACATCGAGCGCACTTACCTGTACCGGCTCTTCAAAGATATCACCGGAACCTCTCCCCAGGAGTATCTTCTGGACTTCCGCATCCGGCGGGCATGTACGCTCCTTAAGGAAACCGATCTTCCGATCAGTGATATCGCAAGGTCTGTTGGATATGACGACGCGCTGTATTTTTCCAGGCTGTTTAAACAGAAGAAAGGGCGGACGCCCACGCAGTACCGGAAGGAAAAGAAAAGCTGACATTGGCAGACGCGTATAGCAGAAGCAGGAGCATGCCGTCCGGCACGCTCCTGCTTCTCTATTTTTATATTATTGATCTTATAACGTCAGGTTCAAAGATATCTTCAAATCCGTACCTTCGGATCTATGCACCTCTCTATCTGTGCATGGAGAAGGAATCCTCATCATAATTGCTCAGGTTCTTGTAGATTCCTCTGGCATCCGCCTCTTTGATCAGTGCGTCTCTGGATTTTTTCGCCAGTTTCTGATCCTTGAAGGAACTCGGTCCGCCGACACACCCTCCGTCGCATGCCATACCCTCAATGAAATCTTCCGGAAGTTTTCCGAGCTTCATGAGCAGGAGAGCCTTCTTACACTCAGCCGCCCCATTCGCCTTGCAGACTTTGATGTCAACGTCATTTCCGGACTCTTTGAGACTCTCCATCACCGCCGCTGCGACGCCGCCGGAGTTTCCGAAGCGCTTTCCGAAGACGGACGCCTCCTGGTATGTATTCTCAACCGGCTCAAGTTCCACACCTTTCGCGCGCATCATCGCACGGATCTCACTGTAGGTCATCGCATAGTCTGCATTCCCCTCTATCTTCTGATCCACGACCTCTGATTTCTTTGCCAGGCAGGGACCGATAAACACCGTCACCGCTTCCGGATCCTTTGCCTTAATCAAACGGGATACACCGCACATCGGGGATACCGTTGTGGAGACCGCGTCGTTCAGTTCCGGATAATGTTTTCTTACCATATTAACAAATCCCGGACAACAGGAGGTCACTTTCTTCTTTCCTTCCTGATAAGCCTCGCGCCACTCTTCCGCCTCGCTCTTCGCTGTCAGATCTCCGCCCAGTCCAACTTCAACGAACTCGGTAAATCCAAGATCTTTCATGGCTTTTCTCCAGCTCGCCATGGTGATGTCCGGTCCGAACTGGCCTTCCGTTGCCGGCGCCAGCATCGCATAGACATGTTTCCCTGATCTGATGGCCTTGATTACATCCACAATCCAGGTCTTTGATCCAATCGCCCCAAACGGACAGCTGTGGATACATTTCCCGCAGCGAATGCATTTTTCTTCATCGATAACCGAGATGCCGTATTCATCGTAAGAGATCGCATCCACCGGGCAGCTGAATTTGCAGGGTCTCTGCAGATGAGCGATGGCATTGTACGGACAGGCCTCCGCGCATTTTCCGCACTCCTTGCATTTTGAAGGATCAATATGCGAACGATGTCGTCCTGCTTCGATCGCTCCAAAATTACATGCGTTGATACATGCTTTTCCAATACAGTTCTGACAGTTTTCTGTGACCGTATAGCTGGAGATAGGGCAGTCCTCACAGGCAGAACTGATAACCTGGATCACATTGCCGTCATCATTCAGCCCCGAAGCCTTTCCTTCGGCAAGACGTACGCGCTGTCTGATGATCTCTCTCTCCTTATAAATACAGCAGCGGAACTGGGGTGTCGGTCCCGGGATCAGTTTCATCGGGATCTCATCTTTGCGTTCTTCCAGTTCTCCGGCAAAGGCAAGCCTTGCAACTTCTTCCAAAACCGCATGTTTGATCTTGATCACATTAGCGTCTGCGTACCTCACAATTTTTCCCTCCATAAAAACACGTTTATTCTCTGTTTTAAAGTCCCCGAAAAGGCACTTCATCTAGAGATTATGATACCATGAGAGAAAAATTTTGCCTAGTGATTTTATTAACAAACCCGCCTCTTACGTGTACAATTTGAGGAACAATCCGCCTGCCGCACAGTATTTTTACCGGTCTTTGTCATCTTTTTTATTTTCCAAAATATGCTCTGATCTCCTGCATTCTCTTCCCCTGCTCCACATGGAACGGACATCTGGAGTCACAGTGTCCGCAGGAAATGCAGTCTCCCGCTGTCTTCTGCAGGTTCATATAGTGGTCTTCTGCAAGGGCGTCCCCGGCGCGGGACAAATCGTAGTATTTATTGATCAGCCCAACGTCAAGCCCTGCCGGACACGGCTGGCAGTGATTGCAGTAGACGCAGATCCCTTCCGCGTCCTGAGGCGCGAACGTTCCGATCACGGAATAGTCTTTCTCTTCCGGGGAAGCCTCCAGAAATCCCAGGATCCGCTTCTGGTCCTCTCTTCCCCGGATCCCGGGCAGCACCGTCACCACGCCCGGCTTATCCAGCGCATACTGGATACACTGGTATTCCGTCAGTGCCTTTTTAAACGGAGATGTTTTTGCATTCAGGAGCTGTCCGCCCCCGAAAGCCTTCATAACAGAGATCGCGACGCCCTCCGCCTCGCATCTGCGATAGAGCGCGCTCCTCTCGTCCACACTTCCGATGGCATATTCTCCCCGACGGTAGTCATAGGCAGGATTAATGCTGAACATGAGCATATCGATCAATCCCATATCAAGGAACTTTTTCACGACATCCGGCGTATGGGAGGACAGTCCGATATGGCGGATCACACCCTGTCCCTTCAGCCGCTTCATATAATCCAGGGTTTCCCCGGAGATCACCTTGTCAAGATCCGCCGCTTCGTCGATGCAGTGGATAAATCCAAAATCAATGTAATCTGTCTTCAGCATCTCAAGCTGCCAGTCCACGGATCGTTTGATCTTTTCAAGATCCAGCGTCCATCCATAGGTTCCGGTCCTGTACTCTGCCCCGAAATGCACCTGGAAATATACTTTGTCACGGCATCCCGCCACTGCTCTCCCAAATGGTGCAAAGGGGACGTCATCCGCTGCCGCCATATCAAAATAATTAATCCCGTTCTCAAGTGCCATCTCAACAGAAGCCTGAACTTCCTTTTCTCCCGACTGCCCCATAGAACTGTTTCCCAGTCCCAGGATACTGATCTCTTCCGTGCCTCTCGGCAGCTTTCTATACTCCATAGTTTCTTTCCTCCTGAATCTGTTTCTTTTCCCGGATCAGAAAATCTATTTTATCGAGCAGCTTCTGCTTCTGGTGGATCTCCTGAAGCAGTTCTCCTCTCCGGGCCTTAAGCATAAGGATCCGTTCTCTGTCTCCCTGTCCGTTCTCCGGCAGCGAGAGGTATTTCTTTATCTCGCCGCAGGACATTCCCGATTCGGTAAGAATGCAGATCAGTCCCAGAGTCCTGATATCATTATCGCTGTATTTTCTTGTGCCGTCCTCATTTTCTCTTCCCGGAAGCAGGCCGCAGGACTCATATTTTTTCAGCTTTTCCACCGGCAGACAGAATTTCTCCCCAAGTTCCTGGATCGTCATAGTGTTTCTCTCCTTTGGTTATCCCTCTGATCACACTTTTATTGTATCTTTCTGTCTTTTATTAGTCCAATACTTCTATTTTATGTACCTTCATACTCTGAAAGCATATTTCTGAATTCCTCCAGGAATTTTGACGCCGCCACCGGAAGAGGCTGAAACTTCTTCCACACAAGCACGGATGACAGTTCCAGGGGCGGATACAGCGGACGAAATACCATCCTCTCCCTCTGCATATGGTTCATGGCCCCCTCTACCGACATGAAACAGATATCCCCCAGATCTGTCATGATATGAGCATTCGTAATAATATTAGCTGTAGCGAAAATATTCAGATGATCGATCTCCTCCCCGAGCCAGCTGGCAATTTCTTTCTGCATGGACAGCCTGCTGGCAGTGATCAGCGGAAAATCCTGGAGATCTTCTTTTGTTATGTATGGCTTCGACGCCAGAGGATGGTCTTTCGTCATGGAAAGCCCCCATTTCTCCTTCATGGGAAGGCGGATAAAGTCATATTTTTCGATATCCACCGGCTCAAGCAGAAGCCCGAAGTCACACAGCCCTTTGTCCAGCTGTTCCTTGATATAATCTGATGTGTTGGAGTAAATCTCATACTGCACTTTCGGCCACTGATCCCGGAATCGGGTCATAGTCTTCATGATGATCTCAGACGACGACAGCGCACCTTCCCCGATGGAGATCCGGCCGCTGATCTCACTTGGGGCTGAAAAATCGCTCTCGATCTTGTCAACAAGCTCCGTCACTTCCTCCGCCCTCCGCCGGAGAAGTGTCCCTGCCTCTGTAAGCTTCAGATGTTTTCCTCTCTCAAACAGCTTTGTCCCGAGTTCGTCTTCGAGCTGAGAGATCTGGCGGCTCAGAGTCGGCTGAGTAATATGGAGATTTTCCGCTGCCCGGGATATGTTCTCCTCTCTGGCAACCGCCAGAAAATATTTCAGTACGCGAATTTCCATATTGTTTCCTCCTTCCGTCAGTCCAGGGGCATGCTACGCACAAACTCCAGCAGATCCTCCAGGCTTCCCTTATAGTCTGTATGGATGGGAAGGTTCTTCTTATTCTCCATGGTGTCCGTCACCAGATAGGTCCTGACCCCAAGCTGGCGGATCACCAGATCCTCCTCTACATCATTTCCAACCATGATGCACTCCGCAGGATCCAGCTTCAACTCATCAAGGACTGTCCGGAAGTACTCTACGTTAGGTTTGCAGTAGGAATTATCCTCATATGTGGTGATCAGTTCGAAGTCCTCCGCCTCCATCCCCGCCCAGCGGATCCGGTTCAGCGTCGCGCACCGTGGAAATACCGGGTTGGTCGCAAGATATGTGTGCACTCCTCTCTCTTTCGCCGTCTTCACGATCTGGTTTGAGAGAGGCGAAGGAGAGGTGGAACGGATCGCCTGATTAAAATCCCCTTCATAAAAACGGACAGCCAGCGCTTCCGACTCTTCCGTAGTTGTAGGCAGGATATCCTCCATATAGCTCCAGAACGCCTCCCTGTTTGTACGGGTCCCGTCATTTTTCACCATCGCCTCATAACCCTTCCACACGGCGCCGATAAATCCTTTCGGATCCACCTCGATGCCTGCCTGGATATAGGATTTTGCCAGAAGAGGCATATAAAATTTTACAAACTCATCCTGGACCATTGGAAGGAGCGTGCCGTCCAGGTCAAATAACATATGTCTGATACTCATGTGTCACCTCTGTCTTTCATTCATTCTGTTGTCTCTGTCTGTTTCTTCATTATATGATATGTAATAAAAAACAGCGCCGGACACAGAAACTCCTTCTGTGCCGACGCTGATATTTTATCATATCTGTTTTGTGTTTTCCATCTCCCACATTATAATTGAGATAATACTACAGTTTTGAGATCAGCTCCCACGCCTCATCATCAAATTTCCTGTCGCCGTAGTAATACTGCTTGTCCTCCTCTGTGATCTGTTTGATCACCCGGCAGGGATTTCCCACGGCAACGCTCCAGTCCGGGATATCTTTCGTGACCACACTCCCGGCTCCGATCACGGTATTACTCCCGATGTGTACTCCCGGCAGGATCACCGTGTTGCCGCCGATCCATACATTGTCCCCGATGGTCACGCCGATTCCGTACTCATACATGCTGTTGCGCGCGACAGGATGAATCGGGTGCCCGGCGGTATAGATCGCCACATTGGGCGCCATCTGGCAGTTGTCCCCGATCTTCACTTTCGCCACGTCGATAATGGTACAGTTATAGTTTGCAAAGAAATTCTTTCCAACCTCAATGTGAGAACCGTAATCACAGTAAAACGGCGGATTGATGAACGCGCCTTGTGATTTCCCCAGCAGTTCCTTCACGATCTTTCCGATCTCGTCGAAATCTGACCGGTCAACCGTATTAAGCCGCTGCAGGATCCTGCGGCAGACTTTCTGCTCCTCCATCACCGCATCGTCTGAGATATACGCCATTTCTCTGTCTCTTCTCTCAATATTATCCATTTTCTCTTTCCTCCGGATCCAAGATACTTTTCTGAAGCCGCCGTCACTCCGGCGACGGCTTTTTTACATATAGCATCATGATAATTTCATTATGATAGAAATTCTATCACAATCCTCTCATTTTTTATAACGATCATATCAATTATTTCAGATTCCTACATTCCCGCTGTTCATGCCTGCCTGGCTGTCTTCCAGCGGCAGCCAGTCCAGCACGTTCTTTATGGAACGGTTCCAGAAATCCCACTCATGGGCGCCTTCCCCTTCTACATAAGTAACATCCGCGCCCTGCTCTTTCAGAAAATCTCTCATTTCCCGGTTTACCCCGAGCAGAGAATCCTGAAGACCGCAGGTAAGATAGATCTTCGGGATATCCTTCCCTTCCTCCTTCAGTCTCTTCACAAGCCACTTTGGATTTTTGTCGCTCTCCTCCGCCTTGTCCAGATCCCCGAATATGCTCCGGGCAAAACTCCTCGAATCGATAAAGAAGGGGACGTCATCCGTCCGCTCCGCAATATGGTCCACGACCATGGCGCCGGAAAGGGAAGCAATACAGCCGAATGTCTCACTGTATTTCAGTCCGTTCCTGAGCGCCCCGTATCCGCCCATCGAAAGACCCGCAATATAAGTGTCCTCTCGTTTTCGTGACAATGGAAACATTTTTCTTGTCATATCAACAAGTTCTTTTCCTATAAATTCACCATAAAAGTTATGGCTCTCC
Organism: Candidatus Mediterraneibacter norfolkensis; assembly: GCA_019120615.1. Lineage (GTDB taxonomy): Bacteria > Bacillota > Clostridia > Lachnospirales > Lachnospiraceae > Mediterraneibacter > Mediterraneibacter norfolkensis. The sequence goes on along the minus strand of DWUT01000118.1, from coordinate 21,029 downwards.
TCCTGATCCACATAGAACATATTGTCGCCTGACGGCATCACTACGGCGAGGTCTTTCTCCTCTGCCCATCTCTGTATCTTCGTGCCGGACACCCAGTCCGTATAGTTTCCGAAAATCCCGTGCAGAAGATAAAGAGTCTTATAAGGCTTCTCCTCCCTCTTCGGCATTCCCGGGAACGTCAGCTTGTCCACCGGCAGGATCACGTTGACCGGTACGGTCCTCATCAGACATTCTGATAAATAATTCACCTGTATCAGTGCCATGGTAATCTCCTCCTGTCTTTCTTTTTTATGCTGATATCATTTTATTCTTGTTTTGTGTTTAATACAAGAATAAGATCGGCGTTTTTCCCGCATCCGGGGATAAAGCCGCCGATCTTTTCCTGTAACCCCGGGATATGCCTGCCGGTATTTCCGATGATCCCACAGGATCACACACTATGCCAAGGTCATAGAATCAATACACAAATCATCCGCTTCATTAATAAGAAGAGTCACTTCATATTCCCCTGCCGGCATACTGATCTCATCTCCGGTCTGCACTCCATCATGAAACTCCACCTTACCCGCTGTGTCTCCGTTCATCAGGATCTCAATCTCTCCGTCTCCTGACGCCTCGAAAGAAGCTCTCGTATACGGACTATTGCTTTTCACATAGCGGAACACGGCTTCATCCCCCTCTGCAAGGTTCATCAGTCTTTCGCCGTATAGTCCGCCCACACCGATATACGCCTTTCCTTTCAGACCGCATGCCTGATACCCAAGGATCTTCTCTCCCGGTGCAAAGGGCTCTCCCACTCCCTGGGAGGTCATATTTACTTCATCAATAGAGCCGTCCGGATTGATGGTGATGGGCTCGATGCAGAGACGTCTGTGCTGTTGTACACCCCGGCTGCACCTGTGATAAAAAACGTACCACTGTCCGTTCACGCACTCGATGGAACCATGATTATTCCAGCTCGCCGGATCACAGTCTGCATTATCAATGATAATTCCTCTGTAGGTGAATGGGCCCAGCGGCGACTTTCCGGTGGCATATCCAAGAGATGTGGGTTTTCCTCTCTGCATATCCGCATAGACATAGTAATAAGTATCTCCGATCTTCCGCATGGAGGATCCCTCATGGAAGAAATGCTCTTCCTCTGTCACCAGGTCATCCACGATCCCCTCTCTGTCAAAGGAGATCATATCCTCATTCAGCTTCACTCCATGGGAAAAGAGCTGTCCCCAGTAAAAATATGCCTGCCCGTCATCGTCGATGAACACTGCGGGATCGATCCCGCCGCAGGGAAGCTGTATCGGATCCCCAAACGGCCCCTGCGGGCTGTCGGATACCGCCACTCCTTCGCTGTCATCCTGCATGCAGAAATAGAGATAATATTTTCCGTCCTTCTCGATGCAGTCCGGTGCGAACAGAAGCGCCGGCTTTTCCTCTTCTTCCTGCTTCTCAAACTTTTCTTTCATATCTTCGCCGTCAGACGCAGCCTGCTCCAGCATCTTTCGGATAAACGGAGTGGGGTGGCTCCAGTCGATCCCCGGATACTTCGGCGCATCAGGATCATTGAACCAGGGAACCTGATCTCCCGTGAGAGACTCGTCCGAGATGGTCCAGTGCTCCATGTCCGGTGTGGAGACAACATAATATTTCTCGCTGCAGTAAACGTCCTCCCTGTCGTCATAGCTTCCATAGATATACAAGTTTCCGTCGGGCATCACATGGCCCTCGCTGTCCGGAATGTGATACTCCAGAGGGAGGATCGGATTTCTTTTGTTTGTAAACTTTTTCACTTCTTTACTCTCCTTTTTCTATTGAAATAAATTATAATAGTTTCATTCGAAATATCATCTTCTGATAATCTCTATCTGTTTTCCCCGCTGCTCCAGATTACTTATATCTGTCTCCGCCTGGATATTCTCCGGGACTTTTGTCTCAAGGGTGATCTTATCTCCTGTCTCTTTCACCGACACACTGATCGGTCCCGCCGCCGAATGATAGGTGCATGTAAACGCCTTCATTCCCTCCGGCAGGTACGGGCGGATCCGGATCTCTCCAAAGCCCGGCTTTAATGGCTGTATTCCCGCGATCCCGTTATAGTACCACTCGACAATATGTCCCATCATATCATGACAGTGGCTCCTTGGATTTTTCTCCCAGTATTCGCCCAGTGTGGTCATGCCGTCCAGGATGAATGCGTAATAGCTGGGGTGTTCTTTCCTTGTGATAAATTTCGCGATCAGATCGTTCATACCGTATTCCCGCGCTGTCTGTATGATATAAGGAAGCCCTACCTCACCGCTGACAAAGGCACCTTCCTGCTCAAGTGTATGACGGAACACCTTCACGATATCCTCTGCCTTATCCTCCGGCGCCAGCCCCCAGTAGAGCGGGAGCGCCTCCGACGCCTGGGTCATAAATATCTCTTCGGGATGATCCCAGCAGCGGTAGCACCAGAATCCTTCCTTCGGATGTTGTACCAGCAGCTTCTCATTATAGTTTTCTTTCACCTGTTTGGCATAAGCTTCCAGTTCTCTCTGATCTTTCTCCCTGCCAAGGATTTCCGCAAACAGGGCAAGCGTCTTCGTGTCCGCATAGAGGAACGCAGTCTCTACATTCTCCCTCGCCAGCTCATTCTTCGGATTGCCCCAGTCGCCCAGACCATGACAGATAAATCCGTCCTCCGTCACCTTTGTCTTGAGATGGTTCAGATACCGTATCCCTGCCTCATAGTTGTCCTCGATGATCTTCCTGTCACCGTAGAAAAGATAGTGCCAGTATGTTCCCAGAATACAGGTGCTCCCCCAGGGAATGATATCATAAAAACTTCCCATTCCCGGCACCGGCAGCACATTCGGGATATAGCAGGGACACTGGGAGGGCATCAGTCCGTCTCCCGGATAGAACCAGTTTCCCTCAAAGTCGAAGAAATAGTCCTCCGCGGTGTGCTGTGCTGTCCTCATATCCAGAAGGAACTTCTCCCACAGCTTCCGCCCGTCTTTCATATAGAAGATAGACGGTGCCATCAGATGATTGGGTTCCTGCCATGCAAACCGCTCGATAGTAGGGCAGTCCGTGTGGACACTGACCATATTTGCTTCAACAGATTTCTCTACCATATCGTAGATCTTGTTATACCGCTCATCGTCGCTTCGGAAGGAACCGTCCGTCTTCCATGCACTGCTGATAGCATCCGCCTTCACACCGCGCAGAAGGATCTGGTGTTCCTCCGTGCCGTCAGCCTTCTCTGTCTCCACGCCGATATAGCGTCCGGCGAAATAAGTAAATTTCATTCGAAACTTTTCCCATTTGTCATCTCTGCCGATGATGTATGTGATACAGGAGTCAACCGTCACCCAGCCTTTCGCCACCTGGTCCACGTCTCCGTCCTCTCCCAGCTTCTCTGCAGGATAGACCAGGACTTTATCACCTGCTTTTCCTTTCACTTCAAATTCCAGCATCCCGGACATGTTCTGACCAAAGTCATAGATCTTACGGTTTCCTGCCGGAGAGAGTTCCTTTCCCTCATAAGTCCGGATCACCTTCACGGCAGGCTGGAACTGTTCCATGAGCCTTCCTTTCGGCTCATCCTCCTTCTTCACAACGGAAGCCTGTTCCCAGTCGGATGCATCAAATCCCGGCAGACACCATCCCTCCTGTCTCAGTCTTCCATCTTCCGTCTCAGAGCCGTACACATTGCTCATCACTGTGGAATCTGCTTTTACCTTAAAGCTGTCATCCCCCTCGATCGTTTCCTCTGTGCCGTCAGCATATATGATCTTCAGGGACATTGCCAGCACAAGCGCTTTGCCATAAGGTTTATAGGGATTCGGGTTGGGCGGCATAAACGCCGGGAAGGAAAAAGTATAGTGCTCATCTGTCTTGATGAACCATCCGTTCCCCACCTCTGCGCCCAGCACGTTTTTCCCCTGGCACAGATTGTCCGTCACATCAAAAGCCACATATTGGATCAGCCTGGAATAGTCTGTCCAGCCCGGATCCAGCTCATGGTCCCCGACTTTTCTTCCATTAATATAGAAGATAAACTGTCCCAGTCCGCAGACCTTCGCTTCCGCCTTTCTTACCTCTTTCGTGATACGAAACTCCTTTCTCGCATAAAACGGGGATGTTGTACCGTTTGTGATCCATTTACCTAAAGATGTAGACATATTTTTTCCTCCTGCAGGTATTTTTTATTCTGAATACAGGAAAAGGACTGGTGTCTGCCCAGTCTTTTCCCGATTTTTTCCGCCCCTGCGGATGTCAGCAGCATTCGAACTCCTCGATCCGCCACTCGTCCCGCCATTCAATTTGAACCTTCCCGTCCCGGAAAAGGATTGGCAGCCATACATAATCCGATACAGAAGAATTGATCCTCATATCCTTTGCATCCTCCTCGGTGAAAACGAACTCAATGTCCGGATCAAAGATCCTGTGGAACTTCTCCTGAAGTTCATCCGCCGCCTCGCCGGTCTCAAACCGCTTTCCGTACAGTTCCGGCAGATCCGGCCTCCAACGGTCAGCCAGCGCAATATACAGATCCTTTCTGCCGGGATGTTTAAAAACCGAACTGATCTGCGAATTAAAGGATGTTCTGCTCCGGTCGCCAACATGGGGATTTCCCAGGATCCGGTATGGCCCATGCCAGTCCTCCGCCACAGACACTTCGGACTCATTTGGAAAATATCCGGTCGTTCCGGAAGTGATCAGATAGTGCTGTCCGTTCCGTATAAAGTGTGCCGGTGCTTCTCTTGCTTCAGGAGGCGCCGTATGCGGGAAATGCTCTGAACATTTCCCTGCTGCGCCTGTATAGTCCTCGTTCAACTCGGCACAGTAGATTGCCGTATGGGGCTTTTCGCTTATAATATAGCCTTTCTTCGTGTCGGCATCAACCTGCAGATCAAAGTCTCCCGCTTCACATCCGCAGGGATTTACCCTCGGACTGACCATTTTATAGGGGCCCAGGATATGATCCGCCGTAAGCACCGCAAACGCCGCAGGTTCTCCCATGATCTTAAGCCATGCCACATACTTCTCTGTCTTTTCATTATATATGATGTGAGGACGGTCCATCATCGCCGACGGATGCAGCGGTGAACTTTTATCCCCTGGTTCCGGGGGAATGATGATCCCCTCATCCTTCCAGTTATACAGGTCCTTTGAGGAATAGCATCTCACTCCCCAGTGCCAGATCTCATTCTCCCCGGTTGTCTTTTCCTTATTCTCACCGTACCAGTAAAACGTGCTGTCCACTGTAACGATACTTCCGCCATGAGCCTGGATCCGTTTTCCTTCTGTATCCAGCCATATCTTTCCCGGTCTGATTGAATCGTACATCTCTTCACTCTGTCCTTTACTTCTGCATTTTAACTGCTTTTCCTGCTCTTTATTTCTTCGCTTCTTTTCTTCTCGCCAGTTCTTCCAGCACCATCTTCTCTTCCTTGTCATACCGGTACACCAGCCTGAAACTGATGATGACGATCACCAGCATCACGATCGGAAGCCATGCGAACAGACACGTGATCCCGAAATTTGTCAGAGTGCTCTGGGCCTGATTTGCCACATATCCTGTCAGGGAAAGGACCCAGCCCACAACTCCCGCTGCCAGACCGTTACTGATCTTCTGTGAAAATGATACGACTGATGAGCCGATTCCTTCAATCCTCTTATTCGTCAGATACTCGCCGTAATCCACTGCATCAGCCGCCAGTGTATTTACCGGAACAGAGAGCGGGCCTGTCGCAAGACCGCAGATCACGGTTCCCACTGCCAGAAGCGGAACGCTCATTGTCACCGCCGCAAGACCTCTCAGGACATATCCTATAATCTGCCCTGCTGCGCCCACATAGACGCTTCTTTTCTTTCCAAAGAAACGGAGTGATGGACCAGCCAGGAACAGGATACCGATCACAGTGGGAACAAGACTCACCATGTTCAGGGAAGTAGTCAGCATCTGGTCATTCATCGTATAGGTATAGAAATATGTCTGAGAACTGGAGTTGATCTGTACCGCAAAATTCACGATGACTGTCATTGCCAGAGCAAAGATAAAGTATTTGTTCTTAACAAAATTTTTCAGTCCTTCTACAAATGTCATCTTCTCTTCATCATTTCCCATAGTAACAGACTCTACGGACTGAACATGCTCATGTGTCAGTACAAAAGAAGCGAGAAGAGCCAGCACAGTGATCACACCGTAAACCGCAAACACGATCCTCCATGCGCCGATATCTCCACCCATTGCAGCCACAAACGGGAATGTCACAGAGATTCCCAGGATCGATCCGCCCAGTCCGAAGATCAGAGAATATTTTGCAAGTGCGGCTCTTCCCAGACCGTTCTGCGTCATCAGCGGCATCAGAGCATTCTTCGCAACGCCCACGATCGTATAGGCAACCGATGTAAACAGGTTATATGTAACAAATGCATAGATCAGCTTTGCCATCTCGGATCCGTCCCTGGGCACCAGAAAGATCAGGGCAAGAGCAAGTCCCGTCGGCACACACATCCACAGAAGCCAGGGACGGGCTTTTCCCCATTTGCTCTTTGTCTTGTCGATCATGCTTCCTGCCAGAAGGTCTGTGATCCCGTCCAGAAGCCTTGATATAAAGAACATGGTTCCGACAGCTCCTGCTGCCATCGCCACATTATCGGTGTAGAACATTGTCAGGATGGCACTCAGGATGGAATTCATCGTGCCGGGTATCTCGCCGAGGCCGTAGCCCAGTTTCTCGCCAAAGGTAACTCCCTGCGTATTTTTCATCTTATTTTCTTCCTTTCTCTTCCATAATAGATAAGCCTGCCGGTTTTCAGGTATATGACGTCACCATACTTAAAACGTTTTTTCTTGAGCTGCCTTAATCATAACACTGCGGCGACGCGAAAAAAAGAGCGCAGGATGACACTCGGGAGGTAAAATGCGACATCCTCGTCTGTCGTGTTTGACAACCCGGGATGTCGTATTTTATACTTTTTTATAATGCCAGGGTTAAAAAGTCTGCCCCCGCATGTGCCTGCCCATAAGCGGATGCAAGGTCCCGGGACCCGCCCCGATATGAGCAGAAAGGAAGGAGCCGAAAGATATGATCTTCAGAGAAACGTTTCCCCAACAGGCTCAAATGAATGAGCTGGAAACCGTATTCAAATCTTTATGGAAAGAACATCCTGAGATGAACCTGAATTTTCCTCATCCCCAGGAGTATTACACAGAAATACTCCAGCTTGCCAGTGACCGTACCTCTCACCCGTTTCCCGCCATCCTGCTGAACACAAGGCTGGATGAGGATTCTTTTTTCCGCGAGAGTTTTGACACGGAACTGTACCGGCATGTCCGGTATCTCCCGGCAATCCTTCACTCCCATGCCTTCCTGGAGATCGTCTGTGTCCTGGAGGGAACCTGCACGAACTATGTGCAGAAGCAGGAACTTCATATGAAGAAAGGGGACATCTGCATCATCGCCCCCGAGACAGAACACGCCATCAGCGCCTTCACCGACGACTGCATCCTGATCAATATCATCCTTCGTGTCAGCACATTTGAGAAGGCTTTCTTCGGCGTTCTCTCGGAAAACGACGTCCTCTCCGGCTTTTTCATGCGCACCCTTTACCATTCAAAGACCCACCCCTATCTGTATTTCCGGGCAGGGGACGACCAGGAACTTTTCGATTATGTCATATATGCCTATCAGGAATTTCTCGGGAACCATCAGTATAAGGAGCGGTTTCTGAATAATATCATCAGCGCCTTTTTCATCATCCTGCTGCGGAACCACGGCTCCGACGTCATCGTGCCCGAGATTGCCACAGAGGGGAACGACGAAAACGTAGTCTTTATCCTGAAATATATGCAGGAGAATTATTCCACTCTGACCTTAAGCGGGCTTGCCGAATTCTTCAACTACAGTGAACGACAGATCCAGCGGATCATCAAGAAAAGCACCGGGTGCAGCTTCAGCGAGAACATTCAGAAACTGAAGATGAAACATGCGGCGCAGCTCCTTTCCGATCCGGACAGACCGATCTCCGCCATCGCCGAGGAGCTTGGATATTCTGACACAGGGAATTTCCGACATGTCTTCAGGAAGTATTACGGGATGACGCCGGCGGAGTACCGGTCTCAGCCGGGAAATGAAAGCCAGAGCAGAAAATTTCAAGAATAGAATCGAAAAACATCCGGACAGGATCAGTGAATGTCTGTTTCCCGCCCGGATGTTTTTCCGTTAAAAAATCATCTCTGCCGTTTTAAATCGATTTTTATCGTTTCGTATCGCTTTTATCATTTCTTCATCTCATTCTTCTCATAATCCCGAAGCGACTCCAGCGCCTTCGGCGCCAGCGGGATGAGCGCGATCATATTGAACACGGTCATCAGACCCACGCCCACGTCTCCCAGATCCCAGACGAACTGGTACGCCGCAAGGCCTCCGATAAAGAGCATGATAAGCGCCAGCACCTTATACAGTGTCTGGGACAGCCAGTTGTCGCCGAAGAGATACGACACGTTCGACCTTGCATAAAAAAGGATCCCGAGAAACGTGGAAAAACTGAACAGCCACAGGATCACCGCAATGAAGATCACGCCGAATTCACCCAGATGATACTGCATGGCAGTCTGGAGAAGATCCATTCCTTCCAGGCCTTCTGTCATGCTCTGAGGAGTCAGGAGCATGATCATCGCAGAACAGCTGCAGATCACCAGGGTATCAATAAATACGCCCAGCGCCTGAAGCAGTCCCTCCTTCGCCGGATGACTGATATCTGCAGCCGCAGCCGCACATGGCGCGGAACCCGAGCCCGCTTCATTGGAAAAAAGCCCTCTCTTTGCTCCGTTCATGATCACGGCGCCGATCCCGCCGCCCACGACCTGGCGGAGACCGAACGCCTCCGCAAAGATCCGCTCAAAGACCGCCGGGAGCTGTCCCGCATTCTTCACGATAATGAAAATCGTAATAAAGAAATAGCATGCCGCCATGATCGGCACCATGATATCCAGCACTTTTACCGTTGCATTCTTCCTCAGTACAATAACCGCCGCAATGATCACCAGAACTGCCGTTGAATAGATCGGAGGCACATGAAACGCATTTTCAAAAGATGACGAGATAGAATTTCCGATCACCTGGCTGATCCCGCACCAGCAGATCAGACCGGAAAGCGCAAACAGCACCGCCACCACTGAATGCTTCCGCAGGCTGTTCTTCTTAATAAAAAGGTGATGGATATAATAAGCCGGGCCGCCCCGGTATCCCCCGTACAGAGGATCCTTTTCTTTATAAATCTGTGCCAGCGTGGCCTCGATGAACGCGGTGGAGGATCCCACCAGCGCGATCACCCACATCCAGAACACTGACCCGGCCCCTCCGGCAGAGATGGCTGCAACTACGCCCACCAGATTCCCCATTCCCACACGGCAGGCGGTAGAGACGATCAGCGCCTGTACGCCGGAGATTCCTTCTCTCTCCGTTTTCCTGTTATTCTCAAGCGTCACCTTGAGCATCTCCGGGAACATCCGAAAGGGGAGGAACCTTGTCCTTATCGTAAAATAAATCCCCGCCGGGACCAGGATCAGCACGAGAAGGGAAAGTCCCAGAGTACTCCCGCCTGGCAGGGGGATGTTGATGATATCGCCCCACAGTATGTTGTAGACAGCACGAAAGATTGCCATATGTTTATCCTCTCATTTTTTCATTCATACCTTTTGTTTCTGATGCGGCATGCTTTCCCCGGCAGGACCCTGCTGTCTCCAGGATCCTGTCCGAAAACCTGTCGCCTGTCCAGTATATAACAAAAGTCGGAGGATGTAAAACGGTTTATTGCTTTAAAGCAGTTATCCGTCACAGCATCAATGCTTCAAACGTGCCTTTCTCTCTGTCATAGTAATATACTCTGTCCGACAGCATCTCCTCTTTGGGGAATACCCGGTTTATCTCTTTCAGACTTTTCAGCATATCACGGGGAGCCAGGGATCCGCGGCAGTGGGTCTTCGCCTCATGAATGCTCGTAAACACCACATAGTAGCTGTCACCGTACAACTCTGCGATTTTCTCCTTCACCCCGGTATAGAACATGGCGATGGCTCCGTTCGTCATTTTCGTCGTTGTCACCGTGGGCATCGCCATCCTGTCCAGCGTCCTGATCGGGCTGTTGAGCGACATGAAAGCGCCTCTCTCAAAGGGCGGCCGGATGCATTCAAAAGGAGACATATACATACGGGGCTGCGCCATACTGTACGTATTGACCATTGCCTCATCCATCACAGTATCCCGGTTCATGTTCCACTTTTCCAGCATCTCCTTCGGGATCTTCGCACTGTCGATCCCCTTCTCGTCCTCCCTGATCAGAACATAGAGCACCAGCGCCATATCCTCGAATCTTCGGTAGACATACCTTCCCGCCTCCCAGGCGAAATTGTTGTAGCAGAGCGGACGGATGAACAGACGGTGCTTTACTTTTTCATAATCATCTATTTGATCCAGTATCCCGATCTCGTCCGAATTGCAGTATTCCAGATTCTCATACACCGCCTCTTTAACGATATCCCACCCAAACTTCTGATAATCTTCGTACATCTTTTCCGCAGAAAAACGGCAGTATGTCCGGGCCTTTCCCGTCCCGTCCTTCTCAAGCACCGCAAAGTCCCCCTGGAGCCGGTCGGACTCCCGGTGATAATAGCGGGCGTTGATATCCCGGATGAAGCGGGCGTCCTCATCCCGGACCGCCGTAAATCCTTTGGGGTAGAATCGATAATGTATCTCCCCTTTCCCATTTCCGAAGTTTTTCTCATTCCTGCGGAAAAACGCGTCAAACTGTGAACAGAACTCCCTGTAACCAAGATCATTTCCCATAGTCTCGTCCTTTCCTGCCGGACGACGGCAAAAGAGAAACTTCTTGAAATAACAGAAAACAGCGCCCGGCATCCAATATTCATTTTTTCATGTTGTCGTATCAATCCGGAAGCTTTCCCGAAACGGGACCGATTCAAGATATAGATATAAAAGAAGCATATCCTTTAAAGAAATAAAACAGATATGCAGGACGGGGATAAAATATCCCGTCTGAAAAACGGTTCCTCACTGTGCAGTACCATTTTCTGTGACCTTTACTTTATCCTTTTTCAAACGGTTCGTCAACAAAATCCGAATAGAAAAACTGCACAAAATTCATTGGGGAATTTTGTGCAATAATCCTTCTATCACTTCAGGCAAAAGTTTTTTCTATGTTCACTCACAATTCTATTCCGTCTTCGTATCAAACCTTGTGATGATCATATGTATGACATACGGGATGAGGATCACCGGGATCGCCAGATAAGCGATAGCGCTGTAAGCCTTCTGGATCAGCGTCAGAAGTCCGAACTGAGCAATGCCGAAATCAACGATGCAGCATACAAGCGCCGCAACAATTTCCTTCTTTGAGATATTAATTCCTTTTCTATTCTCACTGTTTTCTTTCTTATCAGTTCCTTTGGCCACTTCCTCATCTGCTCTTCTTTCACCGCAGACACGCTTTACCATGGCAGCCACCATATTGACCGCTGTGGAGACCGCGCCCAGGATGATCAGAACAGAGATAAGCGGAGTCATGAAGGAAGCGCCCACACCGTTCTGTACCATGAACAACGTCGGTACACTCTGCTCTGCCGCACCCGGATCTGTATAGACAGTCATCAGTCCAAGGACTACCATGACCATCATCAGCGAATTGACCACAAATCCCACGCCCATGCTCTTCACCGCATCCTTCGGCTTCTCAAAAGACCTTGCATGCTGAACAAACACCGCGATATTGGACAGTTGGAATGTTCCGTAAAGGAATGCAGAGTACAGAGCGTCTCCCACAGGAAGTTCCGCCGCAGTCATACTGGATACAGCTTCCCTGATCCCGGAAAACCCGGAAATAATATTCGGGATATAAACGATCAGCAGACCGGCAATGATACAGACGGAAAGCACAGACGCCACCCGACGGACCAGATCAGTACCGAAGATCGCCACGATAAAGATGAACACACCGATCAGAAATGTACACAGCAGGTACGGCAGTCCTGTCAGCTCACTTAAAGTCGCTCCGCCCGTGGCAAACGCTACCGCCGGCGCCACACACATCACACAGATGTAAAGCACCTCAAAAAGATTTGAAAAGACCGGTGCAAATTTTCCATAAAATGCATTGTTGTAGGAACGATAATCATACACTCCGTGCTTTCTTGCAAACCGCAGACTATATGCAAAAAAGATGGCGTTGTAGAGCATCGCCAGGACCGGCATGAAAAGACACCATACCCCGTATCTCACAAAATAACTGTAGATCTGCGCTCCGGAGGCAAACCCGCCTCCGAAATGGGTGGTAAACCATACGAAGGATACTCCAAGTATGATCGCTCCTGTCTTTCCTGCTCCTTTATTATTCTTCATTGTCTCTTCCCACTCTTTCTTTCAGTCTGTTCATTGCCTCTTCCAGCATTTTCTTTGTCACTTTATAAGGATAATGAGCCACATCCGACATATCCGGAATACGCTCCATACACTCTTCCCACTGTTTCTCCGTGATCTCAATCTGTTCCAGAGATACCGGAAGATCAACCGCTCTGTTCAGCTGATAAATCGTCTCGAACTCATCATACTGTCCATCTACCAGGAGGGCCAGCAGGACCCCGAAGCCCACCACCTCGCCATGAAGATGTCTCTCCTCGATCACCGGATAAGACGTCATCGCGTAGAATATCGCATGTGCCAGACCGCTGTTGTAATCCGGGGTATAATCCTTTGTCAGGAAGATGGAAGCGATTCCCGTTGTCACAACGATCGCCAGGACAACCTGTTCCACATCGTAAGTGCAGAGTCCTTTTTTGTGATCTTCCAGCGCTTTCGGACCGTACTCGATCAGCGGATCACAGCACATCCGGCTGACCGCAACCCCCAGCGCCGTAAAATGCTCCAGCCTCTCATCCCTCGACGAGATCGTCGCCTCATAATATTTCGCATAGGTATCGCCGATCCCCGCCCACATATACTGGCTCGGTGCCTTGGCGATGATCTCCGTGTCTATGAAGGAATGCATCACCGGCCGCACAAAAAAATGGGGCTTCAGGAATGTGCCGTCCTCATTGTACATAATAGAGACTGAAGTACATGCAGAACAGTTGGACGCGATAGTCGGGAATGCGAAGACCGGCTTGTCATCGGTGATACACAGGCACTTTACTGTGTCCAGCGCTTTTCCTCCTCCCACGCCGAAGACCATGTCCGCCTCCTGATACAGAGGCATCTGACGCAGTTTTTCCACCGCCGCGTAGGTACAGTTTTCCCCGTAGATCTCTTTTCCGATGATCTCAAGATTCGTCTGCTTTACATAGGATTCAATCTTGTCATAAGCGGCCTCCAGCGCTTTTTCCCCGCCGATCACAAGGACTTTCTTTCCATAGGACTCGCACACCGGTCCGATCTTGTCGTAGATCTTATCGCCGATGGAATAGTTTGGAAGATGTACTTCATAATTTTCAAGTTTCATAAAAATGTCTCCTTTCCGCCGCAGTGCAATCATTCTGTCCGGAGTTTTTTATTCTATAGAAAGCCAAAGAAACCACAAAGTACGCTCCCATAAAATAAAAAACCCCCGCCCCTCACAATAAATATTGCAGGGACAAGGGCGCTTATTCAATTAAAAATTCCTATCGTATCACCCGGCTTAAATTCAGCCTGCAAATTCTTTTGATGTAATCTCTGCTCCTGTGTTATCCAGATACCGTACGACCACAACCGGATTTTCAACTTCAACTGCCGCTTTCAGAGAAGAAGCGATAGCCTCAAATGTAGATGCCTGACTTTCCAGCGTGGACTCCACCGTCGCTGCATCCATAGCTGCGGCCAGATCCGGATTTTCAACTGTGAAGCTGTAGATCAGCTTATTATCCTCTGCCGTAACATCTGCAGTTATTCCTGATCCTTCCAGAGACTCTATCTGTGTATTTAACTGCTCCTGCGTGATATCGTCTTCAAGGAATTCCTGAAGTGTAGCATACTTGCCGGTAACTGCCGCGTCCGACGAATCATCCGTGGTCTCTTCCGACGCCGGTTCTGCCGTCTGCTCTGTCTGTGCGCTGTCTGAAGAAGTATCAGCTGAAGCCGCTTCATCATTTCCTGAGCCGCCGCAGGCTGTGATCACAAATGCCGTAATCACTGCACACATAAGTATAAAAATTTTTCGAGTTCGATTTTTCATAATCCTTTTCCTCCCTGATTCTCTTTAAACTACACTATATATATCATAACTACTCTCTTCCGTCAAGCAAAATATCAGCATAGCCCCCTTTCCCCGGCAAACCTTTCTATCAGCCTCTTTTCCTCAAGGTCTGCATTTTTCAGACTCTCCTTCCTGATCTGACAGTCATCATATGTTTTATAATAATATGTCCCACTCTGTGTGTTCACACAGCAGGAGTAAGTTGTTATATCATACGTCCCTTCTTCTGTGATGACCGCGCCGCGAATCATTGCCACAGCATCCAGAATATGAAAGAACTGAGAGACATTTGACAGTTCATCCTCCGGGGCAGCGGAATTCCACTTTAAAAAGGCCGCCCTCACAAAACGTGACGCAGAGGATGCATCCCCCGGCAGGCCGATTGCTCCCATTCCCTGCGAGTAAGGTTTCAGCTGCAGTTGATCCGAAAACCGGTTTTCCAAACCTGAGGCGCTCAGGTTCAGATAATTGTTTATGTTCATCTCATGGTACTCAAAAGACGGATTATTGGTCAATACCCCGAAAGAATCATCATAGACTTTAAGCCCCTCCCGCACCGGTTCTAGGACAAGGCATTTCGCCTTGTCTGTCAACATCCAGTGAAGTGGAGCCGGGGGCATATTCTCTGAAAATTTCAGATCAATAACTTTCATACTGTCCAGATACTCCTGTGCTTCCATAACAGACGCGCACCTTCCCAGAATCCACGGGATGATCTCAAAGGATGCAAGTTCTGTTCCCCGTCCGTTGGCTTTCTGGTAGAATGCGTTCCCCGGGAAATTCAATCCTGCCATGCAGAGCCCCTTCTCATTGACGGCCTCCGCGTAGAGGGGAAAGCTTCCGTTCTTTGACGCCATGCCAATCATGGCGTAATGCCGCTTCATCCTTCCTGTCCGTCGAAATTCGAGCGGAAAATTTCGAGGGGTGATTGTGACAGTCTCCTTAAAGGATCGATCCAGATCCAGGTTACGTCCGAAGTAAAAGCTGCCGTTTTCATAAGTAATACATGTACACATCCCAATCTCTCTCTTTCTTATCTTCTGATGCATACTGTACTCAAATATTATTTTTTCTATGCAGAATTTACTATTTCACTTCGATCAGTTCATACTCCCTGCTGCCAAGCCCGATCTCTTCCGCATGTGTAAGACAGGTTTCCCACTCGCTCTCCGGAGTTGTATTCACAAAATGATCATGATGGTCGCAGAATCCCTCTCTGTGCATCTGTTCATCCAGAAGGCTTCCCCGCATGGGCTGCTGTGCATTGCATGCATCCACACACGCCTGATCCAGCGCCACCGGATCAAAGCTCGCGAACATGCCCACATCCGGCAGGATCGGCATGTCATTCTCCGGATGGCAGTCACAGTAAGGCGACACATCGATGACAAGGTTGATGTGGAACGCCGGACGTCCTGATACCACGGCCTTTGTATACTCTGCCATCTTGATATTCAGCTCCCGGACCGCAGAGGAATTTTCATTGTAGATCGCATCAAAGTTGCAAGCACCGAGACATCTGCCGCAACCCACACATTTCCTGTGATCAATCACCGCCTTTTTCTCCGGGAAGGAAATGGCACCGTGGGCGCAGTTTTTCGAACAGACACGGCATCCCACGCAGACAGACTGATCCACGGCAGGCTTTCCACTGTTGTGCTGCTCCATCTTTCCAGCACGGCTTCCACAGCCCATACCAATATTTTTGAAGCATCCTCCAAACCCGGTCATCTCATGTCCCTTGAAATGGGAAAGACTGATGAATACATCTGCGTCCATGATGGCGCGTCCGATCTTCGCCTCCTTCACCAGAGTCCCGCCCTCTACCGGAACGCTGATGTCGTCCGTCCCCTTCAGACCATCTCCGATAATGATATGGCATCCGGTGGAGAGCAGGTTAAAGCCGTTCTCATAGGCAGCGCTCAGGTGCTCCAGCGCGTCTTTTCTCCTGCCCACATACAGCGTGTTGCAGTCCGTCAGGAAGGGGCGTCCCCCCAGCTCTTTCACCACATCCGCCACTGCCTTCGCATAGTTCGGGCGAAGAAAGGACAGGTTTCCCGGCTCCCCGAAATGGATCTTGATCGCCGTCATCTTTTTCTCGAAATCAATGTCTCCGATCCCTGCCCTCCTGATCAGTTTCTTCAGCTTTTCCGGCAAGTTCGTTCCCGGAAGCGCACGCATGTCTGAAAAATAAACCTTCGATTTTGCCATTTTGTACTCTCCTTTTCTATTCTTCCTCACCAACCCGGAAAGCATGAACTTCCCCGGTGATTCTTAATTACTATATCACAGGTGGCTGATCATTTGGTCAAAAAGATCCTTTTATTACGAATCCTTCTTCTGAAACGATGGAATTAAATTGTATCATAAAAGCGTTGTATTATTTGATGACAAACCATGAAAACTCCCAAGGAGATACATTACAGTTATAAATAGCGATTAGGAGTATAAATGTCAGAGAAGCAGCTATTGTGTCCTGTCCGCAAAAATATTTCATCCGAAATGCAGGCAGCAGATCAGCTCCCTATACGGGGTCTGTTTATTCCGCAGGATTCTTGTCCCGGGATTATCTCATTACAAAATTCATAGGAAGATTACCCACTGTATCCCTCAAAATAGAACAACTCTTCAAATTTCTTATTGAGCGCGATACACAGGATCAGCGCCAGCTTTGCCGTTGGATTGAACTGTCCTGTTTCAATGGAACTGATCGTATTTCGCGATACCCCGACCAGTTCTGCCATCTGTGCCTGAGACATCCCCTTTTCTGCTCTCGCTTCTTTTTCAGGATATCCTCTCTGTTCATATTAGCACGCCCTTTCTTTGCCAAGTTTACTTGTCAATACGTTTTATGAACTTCTTTTCGAGTTCACAAAGTGTGCCGGATTGGGATTTTACGATTCATCTGTTAAGATTTATACTGGAAAAGAGTCTCTCATATAATTCTCATGGCATGTGACATAAATAATCAGAACTGTTTTATCGCACTTCCTTATCCTTTTAGCAGCAGAAATACCGTCTTTTTCCCCTCTCCTCTGTGTTTCATTTTTCCTTTGTTTGATAAATTAATCACTTTGTCTGTGGATTTTATTAAGCCAAGCTGGCAGTCCGCTTTGGGTTTATGCCACCTATTCAGCACGTAATAGAAAAACCCCGGAGCTACGGCCTCCGGGACTTTTCATCAACTCGCCATGAGCAAGATTTTCTTTTTGCCTGATGGCATTACAGCATATGCCATCAGGCTTTTCATGTATACGTATTTTTAGTATTTATTGTTCTTCTTTGCATTTCACCACCGCGTCCATCAGATCATAAAATGCCTGTTTACTTATAACGCCCTGCATTCCACTTTGTATTGCACTGGTGTCTCCACTCATTATTTTGTCATAAAAAGATTTGGGATAAACAGCAATCATCTGTAATCCGTTTTCATGAGGATAGGACGGAATTATATTTTTATCCATTAACTCCTCTGCCAGTTTATCTAATTCAGAAGAACTCATGTTTTCAATATCATAATCATTTATAAGTTCATCCAAATATTCTTCTGTTAAGAATGGATACTCATTCAATATTTTTTCTTTAACAGCCGACATATCCTGAGATTGCACCATTTCATTTTTAATTCTTTTGCCGTGGATTTTGTCTGAATCTGCTCTGCTTTACTCTTTAATGCATACTGAAAATCTGTATTTGAGGACGTACGTTTCTGTATTTTGTTGTCTTGCTGCCTGTAAAAATATAGACGTATTATTTATCTGCATTTATAACCTCTTTCCCGACTTTATATAATTAATTTTCCTTTAAATTTTGTGAGTCTCCCGCTTTTTCAGCACTCTCTTCAGCAGATACTGTATCCACCTTATCTTCCGCAATGCCTTCCTCAACCGGTACGTTCACCTCAGACTTTGACTGGGTCACATTTTCATTTATGTCAGCTATTTTGTCTCCAACCTGCTCCAATAAATCAGAAGATCTCGCTTCAATTTCTTTTATCCGCTCCATCTTACTGTCCAACGCATTGCCGCCGTCAGACTTTATTTCCGCCTTTAAGACTCTTGCCTCTCCGTCCATTTTTGCTTTTGCAGAAGAAACAATTTCAGCCTGATCCACTCCAGAAGACAGATCCATAATATCCATCATCTTACGCTGCTCATATTCTTCTTCCGTCATCACCTTATTGTCAGCGGCCAGAGCAGAATCCTTTTCTTCTCCGTCTTCCTCAAACTGTTTCGCCGTTGCTTCTGCAATCTGTTTATCCAGCATTTCTAATTGCTTATCATATTCATCTATCTTATCCTGATTAACATATCCGCCTTCAAGCCCTCTTTTCATTTCAGCGTCCCTGCTCTCCTGAATGAGCTGCTTCTGATCCATAAGCTGCTGAATGATACTTTGCTTTTTGCCCTGTCCGGAAATAAAAACGGAATCTCTGTTTGACTGCTGAATTGCCAGATCGGCCTGTGCAGTGTTATCATTATTCAGCCTGCTTACTTTCTGATTGATGGCAGCCGCGTTGAATATGCCGTTATTCGCTCCAATTCCTGTTAATCTCATCTTTGTTTTCCTCCTGAATCTTTCCTGTTTATTGTAAATAGTAAGTACATGTAACTCTGCCGCCGCTATCTATTGTCCGGCATCTTCTTTCCTGTCAACAGCCTGCATCAGTATCTCCCTGACAGCATCATATGTCTCCTGGAATATCGAGACGCCGTTCCGGGGCGGTATGGAATAATCCCCCGCTGTTTTCCGGCGCTCAAAGTAAACCTGATATGGATTATCTTTATATTTCCGACGTGTCAGCTCCTCGTCGATCATAGCCATTCCCTTTTTAAAAGTCTGAGTCATTTTATGTGCGATAGATCGCACTCTGTCAACCTCTCCATAAATATCCTCCGCATCCGCGTCTATTTTCCAGGAAAACCGCTCCAGCCCCCGGGAGAAAGAATCGTCGACCAAATCAGCGTATTTAGCGTATTTTTTCACCAGTTCTTCCCCTCTGGGCTGATTCACATGGTTTAGTTTGTCGGCTCCGTCCCGCAAAAAAGTTTCCCGTGCACTTTGCGCTGCTTTCAGGAGGGATTCAACATCCTCCATGGACAAGTCCTCCGGCAGCGCTGATGTCCCATCCAAAATCTGCTGGTACCGCTGGATCGACTGATCAAAGGATGCCAACTGATCCCGGTATTCTGTCAGATCCGCTTCCATGTTTACTGACAGCCTTGCCCCATTCTCGGATATCCCGGAAAGCGGAGAATCCCCGCTTCCCTCCGCCTTTAGTGCTTCGACAAGCGAAAGACTGTCCGCACGCTGTGCTTTTTCATCCTGCTCTATTGACGCTGTCGTATTTTCAGCGAGTTGGTTCAGTGTATTGTTCATCGGGTTCTTCTGCTGAAGCAAATTAATGTTCTGAAACCCATTTGCTTCAAAAGCGTTCCTTCCCCGTGCAGGAAACAGATTTAAAAAATTAGTTATTACCATATCACGCTTTCCCTCCTTCCTATTTAATATATCGTCTGCTTTTTTGCCTACTTAAATTCCTGTTCAGACATCGTATGTTAATATGTAATTTTCACGGCGATTGATGTAACTTTATTTTTATTACCGCAAAATATAACAGCCGCCATTACTGCGAATAATGACGGCTAGCCTGATAACAGATTAAGACTTTAGTATTCGGGATAAGCGCTTGTCTGGCTTCCCTACTTTTCATCCACCACCTGGAACACGTAGAACTTAAGATAGTACGAATCCCCTGCGCCCCACAGGATCGGGTGATCCGGCGCCTGAGTCCGGAATTCCACCTGACGCAGTCTCTTATGGACATTCTGCGTCGCCTGGCCGATGGTCTTTGTAAAAAGCTCCGGATCCATAAAATGAGAGCAGGAGCAGGTCGCCAGATATCCTCCGTCCTTTACCAGCTTCATCCCTCTGAGATTGATCTCCCGGTATCCTTTGACCGCCTTT
Organism: Candidatus Mediterraneibacter norfolkensis; assembly: GCA_019120615.1. Lineage (GTDB taxonomy): Bacteria > Bacillota > Clostridia > Lachnospirales > Lachnospiraceae > Mediterraneibacter > Mediterraneibacter norfolkensis. The sequence continues at coordinate 827 of DWUT01000118.1, read as the reverse complement.
TTTATGGAACTTCTGGACTTTGTGAACGCCGGCGGGTCCAGGATCACCACGTCGTACTTCTCTCCCTGTTTCTCCAGTCTCGGAAGAAGATCGAACACATCCCCGCAGATAAATTCCACCCGGTCCTGGAGTCCGTTGAGCGCCGCGTTCTCTCTCGCCTGCGTCACCCCCAGTTCGGAAGCGTCTACTCCTGTCACATGTTCCGCGCCCGCAGCACCTGCATTGAGAGCAAAGGATCCGGTATGGGTAAAGCAGTCCAACACCCTCGCGCCCCTGCAGAGCTTCGCCACGGCACGGCGGTTATATTTCTGATCCAGGAAGAATCCGGTCTTCTGTCCGTCTTTTACATCCACATAATAGCGCACCCCGTTTTCCACGATCTCCACCTTCGTGTCAAAGGGTTCCCCGATGAATCCCTTGTACCTCTCCATGCCTTCCTGCTCCCGAACCCTCGCGTCGCTCCGTTCGTAAACCCCCCGGATATGGATGCCGTCCGCCTCCATCAGTTCCTTTAAGATGCTGACGATCTGCTCCTTCAACCGGTCTATCCCAAGCGCCAGGGATTCCACCACAAGCACATCGGAAAACTTGTCCACCACGATCCCGGGCAGGAAATCCGCCTCACCGAAGATCACACGGCAACTGGAGATATCGTCCATGACTTTCTTTCTGTACTCCCATGCATTCTGCACACGCATCCGGATGAATGCCTCGTCCACCTCGGTATCCCGGTCCCGGGTCATCATCCGCACAGTCAGCTTCGAATTCCGGTTGATGAACCCGCGACCCAGAGGATATCCGTCAAAATCATGGACAAGCACGATATC
>DWUT01000117.1 GCA_019120615.1 Candidatus Mediterraneibacter norfolkensis | reverse complement strand
AACAGGTGCCGTGTACTTTGTACAAAGTACACGGCACCTGTTAAACTTTTAACTACAACTGCCGCATGGTCTCAAACGTGTTATACAGATTGAACTGCCCATACCCCCACTCCCGGTTCGGGTATTCCATGATACCCGGCCGCACGGCTCCGAGGATCAGAAGGCTTTTGATCTGATAGGAGTCGATGCCGGGGACGTTCTGGTCATAGATCAGCCATTCCAGCATCAGCGCGACAGCACCCGCGGTGACGGCGGCGGAGACGCAGGAACCGGAGCGGGAGGAGAAACGTCCGCCCGGGAGAGCGCCCCGTACATCCACCCCGGGGGCAGTGATATCCGGATTGATGTTCCGGGTCCGGGTATATCCTCTTCCCGAGGCCTGAGATACGGCACCGGTATTGCCGTTATACCAGGATACGATGACCGGACTGCTCGTGTTGGCGGGAGCGGTGAGGGTGTAGTAGGGATCTGATTCGAGGAAATATACCTCGCCGCTCAGGAATTCCGTCAATGGCAGCCACATGTGGAAATTCCCGTCGATGGAGGAAAGGGGTTCCACGATGATCTTCCAGATACCCGGCGCGGGAGCCTGAAAACGGAAGAAGACCAGCTCAGAGGTACTCTTTTCCACGAGAAGGCGGTAATCAACGGAGACTTTTGTTTTCTCGAAGAGAAAATCAATCTCCGCGCCGGCGCCCACCCGGAACGGGATCCTGGATGTACTCTCTCCGGAAGGCGAGATCATGGAAATGGAAAATACGTTGGGGATATCGCTCCAGAGTTCCAGGGAGAAGCCGGATACATTTTCCCCGACTCGCAGTTCTACGGTACGGGAGTCAGTGCTGCCTGCGATGACGTCATAATAATGATGGCGTTTGTCCGCTTCATTTCCGGTTCCGATCACGGTGATCCGGTTGGCCCGGGTGCTGTATCCTTCGATCAGATAAGGGAAAGGCAGGGTGCCGATGTGCCCGCCCATGCTCGTTCCGGTGGTGATGCAGATCACAAGCGGAAGCCCGAGTCTGTCGGCAAGGTCGTTCAGATATTTCAGCCCCAGCATCAGATCGGTCTCCTGGTAGCAGATGGCGCTGCGGGGGATGAAGTAGTAATCCCGCAGGTATTCCTTTGCCTGCTTCAGTTTGACCATGGCGATGGAGGCTTCGGGGGCGGCCCCGAGAAACTGTTCGGCGGCGTTGGCTCCGCCGGCGGCAATGCTGGCGGCGTAGGTCCCGTGTCCGCTCTCGTCTGTGGAAGGGACCATGGAAATCGGGTCATCTGATCTGAGAGCCGCGTCGATCATTTCACGGGAATATTCACTCCCGTACGCAAATCCTTCCGGCGGGGGTCCGCTCTGCACGGTCTGGTCCCAGATCGCCGCGATCCGGGTCGTCCCGTCTATATTCCGGAATACGTCATTTTCATAATCGATCCCACTGTCCAGAAATCCGATGAGCACCCCTTCGCCCTTTAACTGCAGGGTGGGATAGTTCTGGATGGGAAGGATGCCTGCCTGGTTCAGCGTCTCCATGCTGAGAGGCGCATAGCATTTGGGGATCGAATTGTAGGAAAAGCGGGTGAGCGTCACAGGACCTGCGTCCTCTTTGGAAATATAGATGCATTTATAATCGAAGCCGGCGTCCTGTTCACACTGTCCCTCCCGCATGATACTGTCGAAGAAAGGCGTTCTTACATGATCGCCGATAAAGTCCCGGAAGTCTTCGGATAAAATCTGCTGTCGGCATGTTTCAAGATCAGTCATAGGAGATCCGTCCGCAGAAAAAATGTTATCAGAACATATGCCTGACCGAAGAAAATTATGTCTAAAGAACAACGAAAGAGCTGGTTAAAAAAGTATAAATTAATCCGGTAAGCGGTTGAAGATACCGGATAATGGGGTATAATGGGTATAGATTAAAAATGCAGTGTCTGATACGGCAGCAGGCCTGCCGAGAGAAGGGAGAACGGAAAGATGAAAGATTTTTTTGAAGATTTGGGAAAACGTCTTGGTGAGACGGCCGAGACGATGACAAACAAAGCGGGAGATGCGATCGAGATCCAGAAACTGAAAAGCCAGGTGAGAAGCCTTGCCCGTGGAAATGCGGTGGATCTGATGGAACTTGGAAAGACGATCTACGACCGCTTCAAAGCGGGAGAAGAAGTCGAGGAGTCAGCGAAAGGACTCTGCGAGGCGATCCAGAACCGTGAGGCGAGCATGGAAAATTATGAGAAGAAGATCGCCAGGATCAAAGGTGCGTCCGAGTGCGGAAACTGCGGAAAGATGGTATCAAAAGATATGTCGTTCTGCCCATACTGCGGCGAGAAGATCGATGCGGCTGTGTATGACGCGGACGAGACGGAGGATGAGTTCGAAAAGGACGATTACGCTGACACTATGAGAGAGAAAGCTGCGGCAGCAGCGGAGACTGTGGCAGAAAAGGCCGACGAGGCGGCACAGAAGGCCGGAGACATGGCGGAGAAAGCGGCACAGAAGACCGGGGACATGGCGGAGAAAGCGGCACAGAAGACCGGAGATATGGCGGATAAGGCAGCGCAGAAGTTCGGCGAAGCCGCAGAGAAAGCAGCAGATAAACTGAGCGAAGCGGCGGAAAAGATCAAGAATACGCCGGGGGATACGGAGCAGGAAAAATAGGAAAATACCGGATAAGGCGGACAAAGTGATGAAAAGACGATGGTTTCTCGGGGAAAGTGCGGTGCTGTTCGGGGCAGACCAGCTTATGAAGACGTATGTTGAACAGAATCTGGATAAAGGCGAAGAAAAAAAGCTGACGGAACGGATCGTACTGCGCAGAGTACACAACAAAGGCATGTGTCTGAACCTGCTGGACCGTGAGCCTGACCTGGTAAAGTATCTGTCCGTGTTTTCGGCGGCCATCCTGACACTTATCTACGGGATAAGCCTGACGCGGCGTAAAGGATTCTGGAGGAAGAAAGGGCTGGCGCTCATGGCAGCGGGCGCCTGGAGCAACACATTTGACCGGTACGTCCGCGGACATGTTGTAGATTATATAGGATTTCGCTGTGAGAACAAAAGGGTCTCCGATGTTACATACAATCTGGGAGATTTCTTTCTTGCAGCAGGGGGCCTGACAGCGCTTCTCTCGTCTTTGTTCAGAAAAGACGGGATGAAGGAAAAAGAGAACAGAGGAGAGCGGAAGGATAAGAACCAGGAGGAAGATTAAGGATGATAAAACTGTGAAATACAGAGAACCGGCGGACCGGAAAGGCCTGCCGGTTTTTCTGCGCTATAGGCCCGGCTAGAGGATGCCATGCTCGCACGAGCAGGCATTTACCGGGGAACGGACAGCGCGACACCTTTGGGGACATGGAGCAAATTTAAGGCGGACATTCAGAGAACAGGCCGGATGAGAACCTTCCGTGACATTTCAGGGTTGACATCGCGCATTTTCTGGGATAAATTATATCTTACAAGTGTAAGAAAAAATGGTGAAGCACAGAAGGAGCAGAGTATGCGCAGACGAAAATATATGGTAAGATATTTGGCTCTTGGGGCAGCGGTGGTGATCCTCTTCGGATGCGGAGGAAATGATGGAAGAGTTCCCGCGTCTGAAGGGACGGAGGAAGAGAGGCAGGAACAGGAGCAGACGAAAGCAGAAAACGGGGAAGCGCAAAGCGCGGAGGGAAGAGATTATGATCTTCCGGTAGATGAAGCGCAGAAAACAGAGGCACGGGAAGCCTGCACCGGGATGTTTGAACTGGCGGCGAAGGTCTGTCCGGAGCTCCTGCAGGAGGATCCGATACTGTCAGATGAAGTCGCGGAGGCAGTGGTGGAAGCGATGGGGACTTCCGACGTTCCGGTATCGGGGCCGGATATCTATCGGGGAATGGAGAACTGCGAAATCATGGAAGCATTCCTGAAGGGATGTGAAGACGGGGAAAGCGGGGAGATCACGGCCTATGAACTGTTTGAAGACGGCAGGATCGGACAGAAAAAGTTTCTCTTTGACAGGAAAGAGATGTATCTGTTTGCTGTATCCTCCTATTGGAACGGGGAAAGTGCGGTGCTGGGAGATGTTTCGTATTCAAAGGTAAAATCCTGGAGCTATTCAGAGAAAGGCTGGCTTTTCTATGAACTCTGCGCGCCGGAGTATCCGGAAGTGACAGAGCCGGTGTACTCCAGGGCCATGGTGCGGGTGAAGCCTCTGGAGGAAGAATGTGCAGAGATTACGGAACAGTACTTAAAACCGATCGCCTATAATGGGAACAACCTGTTCTGGACAGACTGGGACGAGACACATATGGAGAAACTCGACTACAACGGTCTGTTTGAATATCTGTATGAGGTAAGGTGTGACGATGCGTTTGACCAGACACGGTATGCGGAGGGCATACCGCAAGAGGAATTTGAAGAGATGATGACTTCCTGCCTGCCGGTCTCACGGGAAGAACTGAGAGAATATGCGGCGTATGACAGTGAGAAGGAAATGTATGAGTGGATCAGTCTCGGAGTCGGTAACAGGACGCTGGGGGCAATTGTCTCATCTATTCCAGAGGTGACTGCGATAGAGAAGAACGGCGACGGGACTATGACGCTTACTGTGGATGCGGTGTGTGAGAGCATGGCGGACGATGCACTTTTTACTCATAACCTTACTGTCCGGACAGATGAGGAGGGAAATGTGAGATATTTCTCCAATGCAGCAGAAGAAGGCGCCAGAGGGGAAGAGCTCCCGGAATATGTATATAGGATACAGAGATGAAACTTGATTTTACACTGTCACTAAAGTGTGGTATGATATACGGGAACTTAAGCCAGACAGGAGAGACAGAAGATGATACAGGATATACAGCCGCATCATTATGACAATCAGTACAGGCCGGTTCCGCCGGATCCGGAAAGCTATGCGATGTACTATGAAGGGCGTACAGCGCTCGTGAAGCGGACCGAAGACGGGATTGAGTTCCCGAAATTTCGTGATCTGCAACGACTCAATGAGGACATATACAGTGACTGTATATACCTTTTTATGATTGACGGGGAACGCTATTATCTTGTACATGAGATCAGCCGGGAACCGCTGTCGGAATTTACGATGGAGAACACGGAGATCTTCCGGAGCGCAAAGCCCAGGCATCAGTCTTTTGCCGGGATCACCGCATATCAGCTCCATAACTGGTATCGGGATCACAAGTTCTGCGGTCGGTGCGGCCATATGCTGATGCGGGATGAAAAAGAGAGGATGCTTCGCTGTGAGGAATGCGGGAATATGGTGTATCCGAAGATCTGTCCGGCAGTGATCATCGGAGTTACGGATGGCAGCAGGATTCTGATGTCGAAGTATGCGGGACGGGCGTATAAAAAGTATGCCCTTCTGGCGGGATTTACCGAGATTGGTGAGACTGTGGAGGAGACTGTTGTCCGGGAAGTCATGGAAGAGGTAGGACTTAAGGTGAAGAATATCCGATATTACAAATCTCAGCCGTGGTCTTTCAGCGATACGCTCCTGATGGGATTTTACTGTGATCTTGACGGCAGCGGCAGTATTACGCTGGACCGGGAGGAACTGGCTCTGGCAGAGTGGTTTGAGCGTGAGGAGATTCCTGAGATGACCTCACACGAAAGTCTGACGAATGAGATGATCATGAGATTTAAAAAAGGAGAAGTATAGGAGGTAACAGACTTATGAGAGCAGAATTTGACGACAGCCTTGTGACAGGAAATGAGATGATCGACGGACAGCATAAAGAGCTGATTGGGAAGATAAATGATCTACTTGACAGCTGTGAGACGAGCAAGGACAAGCTGGTGGCAGTGAAGACGCTGGATTATCTTGCGGATTACACGGAGTTTCACTTCGGCGAGGAGGAGAAACTCCAGGAATCCATCGGCTATCCGGGGATCAACGAACATAAGAAAGAGCATGACAAGCTCCGCCAGGTAGTAAAGGACCTGTATGAGATGCTGGAGGAAGAAGAAGGACCTTCCGATGCGTTCGTAGAGCAGGTTAATAAAAATGTAATTGAATGGCTTTACAGGCACATCAAGGGCTTTGACCGCTCGGTGGCGGAATACAAATTCATGAATGAGAGCAGCGAAAGGCTGTAAAATATCAGACCGGGACGGAGTCAGAATGAAATTGACTCTGTCCCGGTCTTCCGTTTATTCAGATGCATAGATCTTTACCAGCTCCAGCGCGATCTGACAGGAGGCTTCCATCCCCTCGGCTGTAATATGTTCATAGGGGCCGTGATATCCGTGGCCGCCGGTCCCGAGATTCGGACAGGGAAGCCCTTTGAAGCTGAGCTGAGCGCCATCGGTTCCCCCGCGGATCGGGAGGATCAATGGCTGTACGCCTGCGTTTTCGCAGGCTTTTTTCGCATTCGCGATCAGGTGCATGCATCCGGCGATGACTTCGGACATGTTGCGGTACTGGTCGGTGACAGTGAGTGCGACGGTATCACGTCCCCATTTCCGATTTATAATATCAGCAATCTCCCTGAGGCGGGATTTGCGATCTTCGAACCGGGCCCCGTCATGGTCACGGATAATATATCTGAGCTGTGCCTGTGCCACGTCTCCTTTCATATCGATCAGATGGTAGAAGCCTTCATAGCCTTCTGTGTTCCGGGGCGTTTCATGTTCGGGGAGCAGTGCATTGATCTTCATAGCGACCAGGGAGGCATTTACCATAATGTTTTTCGCGGAGCCTGGATGGACGTTCACACCATGGATGTCAAAGACTGCTTTCGCAGCGTTGAAATTTTCATACTGGATCTCACCCTCTGTATCTCCGTCCAGGGTGTAGGCGAAGTCAGCTCCGAAGGCATCCAGGTTAAAATATTCTGCGCCTATCCCGATCTCTTCATCCGGAGTAAAAGCGATGGAGACCGGCCCATGGGGGATCTCCTCGGACAGGATCCGTTCCGCCATGGTCATGATCTCTGCAATCCCAGCCTTGTCGTCCGCGCCCAGGATCGAGGTGCCGTCGCTGGTGATCAGGGTACGCCCTTTGAGGTCCTTCAGATGGGGGAACATCTCCGGAGACAGGATTCTCCCGGACGATCCGAGGGGAAGTTCTCTTCCGTTATAATTCTCATGGATTAGAGGAGAGATCCGGCTGTCGCAGAAGTCTGATACGGTATCCAGGTGGGCGATGAACCCTAGGGCTGGCTTGTCTTCATAGCCGGGCGTGGGCGGGATGTGGGCATAGAGATAGCACTGCGTATCAACTTTTACATCTGTGATCCCCATGGTAAAGAGCTCGCGGCAGAGATGCTGGGCAAGCTCAAACTGGCAGGTGGTGGAAGGGACCCTGCCGCTGTGTTCGTCGCTGGGGGTGCGGATGGTCACATATTTTAATAATCTTTCAGCAGGATTCATTGAAATTCTCCTTTCTTTTCCAGGCACGGAGGATTCCGCGCGATTTTTCTCTGATCTCCAGTATATCATGAAAGAAGAAAAATATAGAAATAAAATGAGGAATTGACACATTCTGCTGAAGATGATATCTTTTAAAATGGATTTTACATAGATTTAAACTGATATTAACAAAGGAGAAAAGAGAAATGCAGCAGAAGATCAAAACAGTATCTGCGGCGCTGATGATTGGCTGTGTCTGTTTTTTTCTTGCTTTCAGCATTCACATAAAGGGTGCAGATGTCCTGGCAAAAACAGGATGTGCTGGGATACTGCGATTTGTGGAAGGCGGAACCGAAGAACTGCAAAGAGAGGAGGCAGGTCCTGAGACCGGTGTACCGGTACTGGTATCTCTGTCAGGCAGGACAGCAGGAAATATACAGAGGAGTATTCCTTTCGCCATGGCTGCCATGACTTTCGTCTTTTATGTGAGAAAAAAACGGACAGGCAGCTTTTGTGTCCTGAGACTGGTGTTTCCGTCGTCACGCTTCCTGCATGAACTGCTGATCCGACTGAAAAAAGACGGAAAAAAGCGCAGAGGCTCCTTTGGGGTGACTGCCTCACAGTCCGGTTTCAGATTTGGCAGCAAGCGTTTTTGTGCAAGCACAACGCGTCTGCTGTCAAGTCTGAAATGGCTGTGAATAGTAACCTTTCGGGGGATAAAATACGGCAGAAGGCTCATGCTAAAAGTGTGAGAACTGCATGGAAAAGGAATGTTGAGCGCAGAATCTGCGCAGAAGGAGTTACTATGGATGTATCACTAGATTATTTTCTGAATAATATTGGGGGCAATCCGATCCTCCTGATCACGGTGCTTCTGACTCTGGGCGTGATCTTTGTGAACGGATGGACGGATGCTCCAAACGCGATCGCCACCTGTGTGACAACGCGGTGCATGAGCCCGCGCAGGGCGATCCTGATGAGTGCGGTCTTTAATTTCCTGGGCGTGTTTATCATGACCCAGATCAACAGTTCAGTGGCGTCGACGATCAGTAATATGGTCGATTTCGGGAACAGCACCCACGAGGCGCTGATCGCACTCTGTGCGGCGCTTGTGTCGATCGTGGTGTACAGTGTGGCGGCGTCGGTCTTCGGTATACCGACCAGTGAGAGCCACAGCCTGATCGCGGGACTTTCCGGCGCCGCGATCGCGATCCAGGGCGGGATCGGAGGAATCAACGGCAGCGAGTGGGTCAAGGTGCTGTACGGTCTCGTGCTCAGCCTAGCTCTCGGCTTTTTCACCGGATGGGTGGTGTGCAAGATCATTACGATCCTGTGCCGGGAAATGGACCGCAGGAAGACAAACGGCTTTTTTGCAGGCGCTCAGATCGCCGGCGCCGCGGCAATGAGCTTCATGCACGGCGCTCAGGACGGGCAGAAGTTTATCGGAGTCCTGTTCCTGGGAATTGCGTTTGCAAACGGACAGGGTTCCGTTACCGGGATGGAGATCCCGGTCTGGCTGATGATGATCTGCAGTATCGTGATGGGTGTCGGGACCAGCGTCGGCGGTGAGAAGATCATCAAGTCCGTGGGAATGGATATGGTGAAGCTGGAGAGATATCAGGGATTCTCCGCGGATCTGGCGGGCGCGCTCTGCCTGCTGTTCTCCAGCCTTTTCGGGATCCCGGTCTCGACGACGCATACGAAGACCAGCGCGATCATGGGCGTGGGAGCGGTGAAGAGACTCTCAGCCATCAATTTCGGCGTGGTAAAGGATATGATGCTCACCTGGATCTTTACATTTCCGGGCTGTGGTCTGATCAGTTTTGTAATGGCTAAGATATTTATGTTTGTTTTCGGATAATGAGGAGGAAATACAATGGCAAATAAACAGGATGCGTTTTATTTTGACAATTTTGCGGCGTGCGCAGGATATTCCTGCAAGGCGGCGCATCGCCTGAAAGAGATCCTGACGGATTTCAGGCCGGATGAGATATCAAAAGATCTTGATGAGCTCCATGAGATTGAACGCCAGGCGGACGAGGAGAGACATCAGCTTAGCGATATGCTGGTGAAAGCTTTCATCACACCTATTGAGAGAGAGGATATCGCGGCGTTGAGCCATGATATCGACGAGGTCACAGACAAGATAGAGGATGTACTGATCCGTGTCTATATCAATAATGTACAGCAGATCCGTTTGGAGGCGCTCCGGCTTCTCGACACAGTCATAGAGTGCTGCGACGCTCTCCATGAGCTTATGAAAGAATTTTCCAACTTCAGAAAGTCAAAGAAACTGAGCGAGAAGATCATCGCGATCAACAGTCTGGAGGAAAAGGCAGACCAGCTTTACATCAGCAGTATGAGAAAGCTCCACACGGAGGAAAAAGATCCGCTTCAAATCATCGCGTGGAGAGAGATCTACGACTACATGGAGAAATGCGCGGATGCATGTGAGCACGCGGCGGATGTGGTTGGAAGTGTTGTTATGAAAAATTCATAATAGAAACGGGGAGAAAGACCGGGGACAGTGGCAGTCACTGTCCTTTTTTGATATATATCGTGTGTTGTAAAAGGGACGAAGATACCATATTTTGTGCCTGCGGCGATTTTTTTAGCTGTCAAGCCTTGATATTATCATAATAGAATGATAACATTTTAGATGTCGGACGCCGAACGGAAGAAGCAGCTGCGGGCGAAATTAAATTTTGTGATCAAATCATGCGAAAGCGGCCCGCGATATCGGCGTATGAGAATCACAGAAAAGACGGAAAGAAGGATTGGAAAATGACAGTAGAAGAATGGCTGGGAGAAGACAATCAGCTGGGGACGGATATCTGGACAAAAAAATACTGCAATGACGGTGAGACTTTTGACGGGTGGCTTGCACGGATCAGCGGAGGGAATGAGGAGATCGCAGAGTATATCCGGCAGAAAAAGTTTCTGTTTGGAGGAAGGATCCTCTCCAACAGGGGACTGGATCAGGAGGGGAGAAAAGTCACTTACTCTAACTGCTATGTAGTGGATCCTCCGGAGGACAATATCGAGAGTATCTTTGAATGTGCAAAGAAACTGGCACGCACCTATAGCTACGGGGGAGGCTGTGGGGTCGATATCTCAAAACTGAGTCCAAGAGGGGCAAAGATCAATAATGCGGCAAAGGAGACGAGCGGATCGGTTTCATTTATGGAACTGTATTCTCTGGTGACTGCTCTGATCGGACAGAACGGAAGAAGGGGAGCGCTGATGATCTCCATCGACTGTTCTCATCCGGATGTGGAAGAGTTTATCGATTTGAAGACAGATCTTGAGAAGGTTACAAAGGCAAATATCTCTGTGAGGATCCACGAGGACTTTATGGAAGCAGTGAAGAACAACGAGGACTATCGGCTCCACTATACGCGTGAAGCTACCGGAGAGGTGATTGAACGGAAAGTAAACGCCCGTGAGCTGTTTCACAGGATCGCTGAGACAAACTGGGACTATGCGGAGCCGGGGGCGCTTTTCTGGGACCGGATCGAGGGATGGAACCTTCTGAGCAATACAGAGGAGTTCTCCTATGCAGGCGTGAACCCCTGTGCGGAGGAGCCTCTTCCCGCCGGAGGAAGCTGCCTGCTGGGCAGTGTCAACCTGTCAGAGTTTGTTATAGATCCGTTTACAGATCATGCTCAGTTTGATTTCGAAGGGCTGAAGCACTGTGTGGAGGTGTCGGTGCGTGCGCTCAACGAGGTGCTGGAGGAAGGGCTTCCGCTCCATCCGCTGAAAGAGCAGCAGGATAGCGTAGGTCAGTGGAGACAGATTGGTCTGGGGATTATGGGCCTTGCGGACTGCCTGATTAAGCTGGGACTGACCTACGGGGAAGAAGACGCAGTGGAGATGTGCGATAACATCGGATTCGCGATGGCAGATTCCGCCATCGCTGCTTCGGCAGTGCTGGCAAAGGAGAAAGGGCCCTTCGCGGCATGCAATACTGAGGAGATCATGGGGACCCCGTATTTTATTGCAAACACTACCGAGAAGACCAGAGAGCTGGTGCGCAAATACGGTCTGCGCAACTCCCAGCTGCTGACGATCGCACCCACCGGAACGCTTTCCACGATGCTGGGAATCTCCGGAGGGATCGAGCCGGTCTATGCGAACTACTACGAGCGCAAGACGGAATCCCTGCACGGAACAGATGTGTACTACAAGGTCTACACAAAGATCGTGGGGAATTATATGAAACAGCACGGTCTTAAGAATGACGCGGAACTGCCAGATTACTTTGTGACCGCAATGACTCTGGATTACCGTCAGAGAATCGAAATGCAGTCCGTGTGGCAGACTCATATCGACGCGTCAATCAGTTCCACAGTGAATGTGCCCAACCGGTTCACAGTGGAGGAGACAGAGAACCTCTATATGTACGCCTATGAGAAGGGGCTGAAAGGAATCACCATATTCCGTGACGGCTGCAAGAGGATCGGGATTCTGAATACCAGCGAGAAGAAAGAAAAAGAGAGTAGACAGGTAGTGGCAGGAGAAGGTCTGAAACGAGGGGAGATCCTGCTTGTCACGGATGATGTGGTCGGAAAGAAGAGGAAGCTGACTACAGGATGCGGCAGCCTCCACTGTATCGCACTGTTTGACCCGCATACCGGCGCGCTCCTTGAGACTTACCTGAGCAAGGGTTCTACCGGAGGATGCAACAACTTTATGGTAGGACTTTCCCGTATGATCTCTATCAGCGCCAGAGGAGGGATTCCCATCGAGACGATCGTGGATCAGCTGAATTCCAGCGGATCCTGTCCGTCCTATACGGCGCGGCGTGTATCAAGAAAGGATACCAGCAAAGGGGCGTGCTGCCCGATGGCGGTAGGAAATGCCCTGATGGATATGTATAATGAGATGCAGGAAGAACTGGCTCAGAGAAAAGGGGAAGAAGGTCAGGCGAAGACTGCGCGCAAGATCCAGAAGGCGCCCAGACCAAAGGCAGTGTCCGCAGAGGCGGAGGCGGATAAGATGTACTGCCCGGAATGTGGGGAACCGCTGGTGTTTGAAGAGGGGTGCAACATCTGTAAGTGCTGCGGATGGAGCAAGTGTTTATGATGATGTACGGATGGGATAAATTAAAGAGGACTTGACAGGATGAAATATATCAGACAGATAGACGAGTAAAGTTTGCCTTTTTGTGCACAATTCCATATCGAAGAACAGGAAAGCACAGGGGTTCCGGACAGAATGTTCCGGAAGTCCTGTGCTTTTTGCGTTCTTGATTCTGTTGTCGTGAAGCTGAAAAATTGATATCTGATGCCGCTAAATTTTATTTTGGAGGCAAAAAACTGTAATTATGCGACTATAGGCATTTCTCACATGCCAGGAGGATTTTGTTTCATCAGAAAGGAGAACTGTGATTGACAGAAGAGAAAAGGCCGGAAGAAGAAAAATAGCCGCAAGAAGAGAGGGAGCATCAGGAAAGGATCACACAAATAAGAAGAGCCAGAAGGAGGGAACATCGTAGAAGACTACGCAGAAGGAGAAGAATACGTGCAGTGATTCTGATCGTATTTTTAATTTTTGGGATATATCAGATAAGAGGTTGTATATCAGGAAATGAAAATGCAAAGAAGCAGAGGGAGTCCAAGGTGGAAGAGTCTGTAAGCGAGGCAGAGCAGGAAACCGTCGAAGAGTATTTGATTTCTGATTTCCTATTATTTATCAGATGCCGGAACTCCCTACGGGCTGTGAGATCACGGCAATGACTATGGTATTAGATTATTATGGCCTGGATGTGGATAAAGTTATGATGGCAACAGAATATCTGCCGGCATTATCTTCGTCAGATCAATATTATGAGGAAGATGGAAATCTATATGGGAATGATCTTTATGACTTTTTTATCGGTGACCCTACCTCTGTATGGGGATATGTATACGGACCGGGAGCGATAGAGACAGCAGCGAACGGATTTCTGGAGGATGAGGAATCGCTATGGAGAGCTTATGACATTACCGGGATTGATACAGAAACACTGTATCAGTATGTCAGTCAGGACAGACCGATTGTCGTCTGTGTCACGATTGATATGACTGATCGGGGCACTGTAGAAGGCTGGTACACGTCAGAGGGCAGATATGTTGACTGGAGTACGCGGGATCACTGCGCTGTATTGATCGGGTATTCTAACGATACAATAACTCTTGCGGATCCACTGGCAGGGGAGGTTGTGTATGACAGAGATCAGTTTGAGAGTGTATTTGAATCCAGGTCAAATCAGTGTGTATTCCTTGAAGAGCGCTGATGTGAAATATACGGAAAAGGCGGA
>DWUT01000116.1 GCA_019120615.1 Candidatus Mediterraneibacter norfolkensis | reverse complement strand
ACAGTGACTATAAAGGCGAGATCATGATCCGTCCGGAGCGGGTTGTCCCCATAGAGGAGATGGGGCAGCAGGATTATATTTTTGTCTGTGTAAAGAACTACTCTCTGGAGGAAGTATGCAGAGAACTTGGGAATGCTGTCACAGACGAGACGGTGCTGATCCCGGTCATGAATGGTGCGGATCCGGGGGAGAGGATGAGAAAACTGCTGGGAAAAGGCACAGTAGTGGATTCTCTGATCTATATCGTGGCGTTTGCAAATGCGGATTATTCTATTACTCAGCAGGGCGATTTTGCAAACTTAAGGATCGGGATCAAGGACGCAGATGAGAAAGAGCAGAGAAAGATCGAGGAGGTTTCGGAACTGCTCACTGCCGCGGATATCGATCATAAAGTTGCGGAGGATATCCAGCAGGCAATCTGGAAGAAATATATCCTGAACTGCGCATACAATGTGGCAAGCGCTTATTATGACAACAATATCGGACAGCTCCGGAGCGATCCTGTGAAGGCAAAGGAATACGAAGCACTGGTCCGCGAGGCATACGCGGTTGCCAGGGCAAAAGGAATCAGTGTGGAGCAGAAGGACGTTGATGCGATCCTGCACCGCTTCTATCATGAACTGGCGGATGACGCCACCAGTTCATTGCAGAGAGACATCAGGGATGGAAAACAGGCGGAGATCGAAACGTTCAGCGGATATATCGTCCGGGAAGGAAAACGACTGGGGCTGGATATGCCGGTATCAGAAAAAATGTATGAAGGACTGTTGAAATATGAGCAAAAAAGATGAAAAGACAAATGTAATGAGGATACTGGATCAGAAGAAGATCCCGTATAAAAGCTATAACTATCTGCAGACCGGCGCGGTGAACGGTATGGAGGTGGCACAGGCTCTTGGCGAAGATCCGGGAATGGTGTTCAAGACCCTTGTAACGGTCGGAAAGTCAAAGACAAACTATGTGTTCGTTGTGCCTGTGAACAAGGAACTGAATCTGAAAAAAGCGGCTCACAGTGTAGGAGAAAAGAGCATCGAGATGATAAAACAGAAAGAACTTCTTCCTCTGACAGGCTATATCCATGGCGGCTGTTCCCCCATCGGGATGAAGAAACAGTTTGCCACTACCATAGACCGGAGCGTGGAAGAATACGGCAGGATCATCTTTAGTGCGGGGAAGATCGGTTTTCAGGTGGAAGTAAGCCTGGAGGATCTGAAAAAGGTGATCCGGTACGAGCTGGATGATATTGCAGAATAGGAGAAACCTGTAAATGCTGATCTCACTTGCAGCCTGTGTGACAGGCTTTTTACTTGATTTTGTATTCGGTGATCCGGTCTGGCTTTATCATCCGGTCCGGGTGATCGGAAATTTTATCTCTTTCGGAGAACGAAAACTCCGCGGGATATTCGGGAAGACAGAAAAGGGAGAACTGGCGGCAGGAACGGTACTGTGGTTCCTGACGGCAGGATTTTCTTTTGTTATCCCCTTTCTTGTCCTCTGGGGCGCGCAGAGGCTCCATCCGGCGCTTCGGTTCCTGATCGAGAGTTTCTGGTGCTACCAGATCCTGGCGGCGAGATGCCTGGTCAGGGAGAGCGGAAAAGTCTATGACAGACTGAAAGAGAAGGATTTGCCCGGAGCGAGAAAGGCGGTCTCCATGATCGTGGGGCGCGACACGGAGAACCTGACAGAGGAAGGCGTGACGAAAGCGGCGGTGGAGACGGTGGCGGAGAACACATCCGACGGAGTGACAGCACCGCTTCTGTTCCTGATCCTGGGAGGAGCGCCCTTCGGATTCCTGTACAAGGCAGTGAATACCATGGACTCCATGCTGGGGTATAAGAATGAAAAATATCTGTATTTCGGAAGATTCCCGGCAAAGATGGACGATGTGTTTAACTTTATTCCTTCCCGGGTTACGGCGCTCTTTATGATCGTGGCTGCGTTCCTCACCGGAATGGACGGGAAGAATGCCTGGAAAATCTGGCGGAGGGACCGGAGAAAGCATGCCAGCCCCAATTCTGCCCAGACAGAATCAGCCTGCGCAGGTGCACTCAGTGTGCGGCTGGCGGGAGACGCGGTCTATTTCGGAAAACTGCATAAGAAAGAGTATCTGGGAGACCCGCTCCGCCCCATAGAGCCGGAGGATATCCGGCGGGCGGGAAGGCTGATGTATGTGACGGCATTTCTTGTGCTGCTTGTATTCGGAGCGGTAAAGCTGGCGGTGTTAGTGTAATAACGAGATGCTTAGGCAAAAGGGTATAATAAGATAACGGAGGAAAAATGGCAAAAGTAATTAAGGAGACCTTACATGCAAATGGAATAGATATCGGGATTTATACACAGGATTTTGAAAATGAATTTATTTCATTGACTGATATTGCTCGATATAAAAGTGATGAACCTACAGCAGTGATTCAAAACTGGATGAGAAACAGAGATGTAATAGAGTTTTTAGGATTATGGGAAAGGCTTCATAATCCTGATTTTAAACCCCTCGAATTCGAGGGGTTT
>DWUT01000115.1 GCA_019120615.1 Candidatus Mediterraneibacter norfolkensis | reverse complement strand
GAACTATCTATTTCCCGACAGCCCTCTAAAAACTATATTGTCGGATCAGTAATTGTCAAGATCCTCTTCAAACGGGTCTTCATAATCTTCTTCGTCATCCTCGTAATCATCTTCGCCTCGGGAGAGGATCGCCGGGATCAGAGAGATCACAGCCAGCACTGCCCCCACAACAGCTCCGATCAGGATCTGCATGTCATCTCCTCTGCGGAGGAACGCGAATACTGCGCTCGCAAGATAGAAGATCATTGGCAGAAGAAATGCGAAGATCGTATTTTTCTTCTGCATGATGAGATACAGCAGAGCGGAAACAAGCATGCAGAGAGCGATTATGATATAAGTCATCCCGGCCGTGGAACCATCGCCGGAGGAGACGCTGTTAAGCCCTGTTACAAATCCTCTGTAGATGAAGAATGCGAACCCTGCCAGTGAGACGATCCCGAGCACAATGCGGAACACACGGAATCTCGCTGCTGTTTCATCATATTCATCGTATTCATCATAATCGTCCTCGTCGTCGTAGTCGTCATACTCCGCGACTTTTGTCCTCGGTTTCCTGCGGGAGCTTTCTTCTTCGGCTTTTGCAGCAGGCTTCCTGCGGGAAGTTTCTTCCTCATCCTTTTTCTTTGGTCTCTTTGCTGCGGAAATATCCTCTACTTCTTTTGTCTTGTCGGCGACAGCCTTTTTCTTCTTTACCGGTTTCCTTTCCGGGTCTGCCGCGAGCATCTCTTCATAGCCTTTGCGCGCCGCTTTCTCATGTTTTGCACGGACCTTTTCAGACGGGATATTTCCGTATTTCTGTTCTTCTTCCGCTTCTTCTCTATGGACGGGCCGCTTTTTCAACGGTTTCTTTGCCTGATGTTCACCCGGAGCCTCAACCCTGGATTTCCTGGGATGTTCTGCAGGTCTTTTCGCTTTTTCGCCGGATGGTCTTCGTTTGCCTTCAGCTTTCTCCCCTGAAACTGAAGCTGCCTTGCCATCAGGCTCTCTGACCGGGCGTTTTTTCACCGGTTTTCCTGTCGGATCAGACGTTCTTTCTTCACGCTGCTTTTTCGGAGCTGCCTTCTCCGAGGAAGCTTTTTTTTGATCTGCCTTCGGAGCTGTCCTGGACTCCGCCTTTTCCTTTGGTGCAGCAGCCTTCGTTTCTGCCGGTTTTGCAGGTGTAGCTTTTTTTTCAGAAGCTGCTTTTGCAGCCTGTTCTGCCGCTTTCTTTGCAGCCATTTTTTTCTCGCGCTGCTTGTCGAGATTCCACTGCTTTTTACAGTCGCGGCAGATTGCATATTCATTAAAGATTGGATCACCGTTTTCGCTGGTGCCAATCTGCTTCTTCTGCAATTCGACGTCTTTTCCACATATTGGACACTTCATGATTATGTACTCCTCTCTTTGGTATGGACAAAATTTACAACATATCTATTATATCATTTTGCGACAATAAGAACAATGGAAAAATACAACATAAAAACGAAAAACGTCGGAAAAAGAGGTGCAAATTGACTGGGGAATCGCCGGGTGACCCGTCGCCTGCATACATACTTGCCGCGATGGCAGGCGCTGGTCCTGTGCCGGGGCGGGAAAATTTACAGGCGGCGGCCACAGACCCGGGTCAGGCGGAGTCATCCGAATCGTCGTTCTTTGATACAGCCGGATGCGGAAGATAGTGGTACAGCTCTTCATATGAATCCAGCTCATCCTGTGATCCCGGAAGAGACGGGATGAGACCGGTACAGTCCATTGCAGAGGCAGCGTTGGAAAGATAGTCATAATCATCGATCAGCTGCCGGTTTGTCTTTTTCTTCAAATTTCTCACCTCCGGATCAGTATTTCCTGTTTGGACAAATCATATTCTGGTGTTATAATGATGAAGGCGTAAAAAAGGTTTTTGACGCCTATGATAAAAGATACAGGAGGACTCTGACTTTATGAAATTTATTGCAGATACACATTCTCATACGCTGGCAAGCGGACATGCCTACAGTACGATCACAGAGATGGCCGCAGAGGCGGCGAAAAAAGGACTTGAAGTGCTGGCGCTGACGGAACATGCGCCGGAGATGCCGGGAACATGCGGACTGTACTATTTTCAGAATCTGGACGTGGTTCCCAGGAT
Organism: Candidatus Mediterraneibacter norfolkensis; assembly: GCA_019120615.1. Taxonomy (GTDB): domain Bacteria; phylum Bacillota; class Clostridia; order Lachnospirales; family Lachnospiraceae; genus Mediterraneibacter; species Mediterraneibacter norfolkensis. The sequence goes on along the minus strand of DWUT01000115.1, from coordinate 5,965 downwards.
GCAGCAGGGGGTTCGTCTTTTGATGGGAGCGGAAGTCAATATCATGGATCCGGACGGGAATATCGATCTTCCGGAGAAGACATGCAGGGATCTTGACATCGTGGTGGCGAGCATCCATCTGCCCTGCTACGGCAAAGGTCATACGGAGGCGGAGAACACCAGGGCATATGTAGAGACGATGAAAAAGCCCTACGTCAATATCATCGGGCATCCGGATGACGGAAGGTTCCCCATTGATTATGAAGTGCTTGTAAAAACAGCAAAGGAGACGGGAACACTACTGGAACTGAACAACTCTTCGCTGCGTCCGCAGAGCAGCAGAGAGGGGACAAGGGAAAATATGCTGACGATGCTGGAACTGTGCAAACAGTACGAAGTTCCGGTCACGACAGGAAGCGACGCCCATGTCAATATTGATGCGGGGAATTTTACAAATGTGATGGAAGTGCTTGCGGAGTGCAGTTTTCCAGAGGAGCTTGTGGCGACTCTGAACATGGATCTGCTCAGAAGATTTATTCCTTCGCTGAATGCGCCTGTAGTTCGGTAGAGCAGTTCCGCTGGCTTTTTGCGACTGCGATGAGCCAAAGTCCGGGGCAGCCCGAGACCTTGGCGACCGCCTGCAATCCTGGAATGTTCCTTTTGACACTTCCGATGATTCAGGGGGGAGAGAGCGGCTTTGGAAAGGAACGGGAAACAGGGGAGTGTGAGAGTGGTATGGGAGCGGATGAAAAAACTGTAGACTTTAAGAATTTAATGTGCTAAAATGTAATGGCAGCTTAAAAGTCAATGAAGGAGTCTGATTCATCATGAGTAAAAAAATAAGGACAGAAGCAGTGGACTATCTGTTTCGCGCTATTCTCAGTCTGGAAAATAAAGAGGAATGTTATACATTTTTTGAAGATATCTGTACGATCAATGAACTTCTCTCCCTGTCACAACGGTTCGAGGTGGCAAGGATGCTCAGAGAGCAGAAGACTTATCTGGAGATCGCGGACAAGACAGGAGCGTCCACCGCGACGATCAGCCGCGTGAACCGTTCGCTGAATTATGGGAACGATGGTTATGACATGGTCTTTGAAAGGCTGAATAAAGAGGATGAAGCACAGTAATATGTGAGAAGAGCCAGATCCGTCCGTGGATCTGGCTCAAGTAAACTCTGATAAAGATCAGTTCTTTTCTTTTTTATTTCCCTTTTTCTTTTTTTCCAGCTCGTCGATCAGCTTTTCGATCATCTCTTTTTTCAGGTAGACGTCAAAACACAGACTGCATATGAATGCGAAGAGTTTCAATTCGTCTCGCTCTTCACCTTCCGGGAGATCGGAGAAAGCCGACATGGATTTCTCATAGGCGGTTTTTACAGTCTCTTTGAGCGGTTCCACACGGTCCTGCTCTATTTCACATATTTCCTTATATACGGATGCAAGATCCACGGAAGTCTCACCTGAGAAGTGTTTTTCTGTCAGAGGTTTCAGCACTGTCTCAATATCCTTGATGGAAAGGATGTTTTTGAAATAGTAGATGAAAATGAGGATCAGCACATGATCTCTGGAATACTTCTTTTTTTCGGGCGGGGGAAGAAGATGATTTTTTGTATAATTGTTGATCATCGTCTTGGTCAGGATCTTGTCATCCTCATAACGCTTTGTGGAGGCCAGCTGCTCGTCCATAAAGGTAGTGACCTGGTCCATGTAAAGATTGATGTTCGGGATCTCTTCCGCCCTGATATAATCGATGTTGGTCAGACTGTCAAGAATGCTGTTCAATATATCATTTGTATCTATTTTCATATCATTATCACCCCAATATGGTCATTATATAGTAATAAAAACCAGATGACAAGCGTTTTGCTCAACGATTTTTAAAATATTCCCTGACAAGTTTTGCCACAGTTCCGGAGAGCAGGAACAGCGCGATCAGGTTCGGGATGGACATCAGACCGTTGAAGGTCTCCGCCACGCTCCAGAGCAGTCCGAGGTCTGCCGTTGCGCCGATGATGGCGACAAGAGCGTACACGACCATGAACGGACGGTTGATCCAGGATCCGAAGAGAAATTCGATACAGCGCGTCCCGTAAAGTCCCCATCCGAGGATCGTGGTGAAGGCAAAGCAGCAGAGTGCCACCGCGGTGAAAATGGAAACCCAGTTTCCGTATGTGTATGTAAATCCGGTGATCGTCAGCTCCGCTCCCGCATCGACGCCGTAGTTGACCGGGATCCCGCTGCAGAGGATGACCAGGGCAGTCATGGTACAGATGATGATGGTGTCCATGAACACCTCGAAGATTCCGAAGAAGCCCTGCTTGACCGGGGAATCTGTGTCAGCGGTGGCGTGGGCGATGGAACCTGTTCCCAGCCCGGCTTCGTTGGAGAAGATCCCTCTTGCAACTCCTTTCTGCATGCTCAGGAAAAAGCTTCCGACCACGCCTCCCGTGACGGAGGAGGGAGTGAAGGCTCCTTTGAAGATGGAGGCAAATACAGCGGGGACGTTCTCTATGTTCAGCACGATGACTCCCAGAGCCAGGATCACATAGAGAAGGGCCATGAACGGCACGAGCATCTCTGCAACTCGCCCGATCCTTTTGATACCGCCCAGAAGGATCATGGCGATCAGTACCGTGATGACGATCCCGATGATCAGGCTGGAGGCCGGCACCGTGGACGGACTGATCACATGGAAATTGAGGAGCGCCGTATTGATGGCGGAGGTGATGGTATTGACCTGTGTGGCGTTCCCCGTGCCGAATACGGTGAGCACGCCGAGCAGAGCAAAGACATAGGCCATCCAGCGCCATTTCGGTCCGAGTCCGTTTTTGATATAGTACATGGGACCGCCGACCCAGTCGCCGTGTTTGTTTTTCTCTCGGAAATGTACCGCGAGCGTTACCTCGGAAAATTTGGTGCACATTCCGAGAAGAGCGGAGATCCACATCCAGAAGACCGCGCCCGGACCGCCGATGGCGATGGCGCCTGCTACGCCGGCGATATTTCCGGTGCCCACGGTCGCCGCAAGCGCGGTACAGACCGCCTGGAAGGGCGTGATGGATCCCTCGGCTGCCTCTTTTTTATGGAAGAGAGGTCCGAGGGTCATCTTGAAAGTATATCCGAATTTCCGGAACTGAATGAAGCGCGTGCGGAAGCTGAGCAGCAGTCCCACACCGATGATGCAGACCATGGCAGGGACACCCCAGACAAATCCGTTGACAGCGCTGTTGATCTGTTCGATTGTTTTCAGCATAAGATTGATTCCTTTCTATTATTATTGCTTTTATTTCGTCTCAGCAGATAAAAAGCGTCAGTCCAGACGCCAACTTTTCTATATTACCACAAAACGGGAGAAAATGACAAAAAATTTACGGAAGTTCAGTTGACAATCGGGAAGGGGTATCTGATAATGATAGGTATTGAAAAGAACAGGAGAGAGTTATGAGCATATACGATACATTAAATGAACCACAGAAAGAGGCGGTGTTCCACACGGAGGGTCCGCTGCTCATCCTGGCGGGAGCGGGATCGGGAAAGACCAGGGTGCTGACGCACCGTATCGCCTGTCTGATCGATGAGAAGGGGGTGAATCCCTGGAATATCCTTGCGATCACATTTACAAACAAAGCGGCCGGAGAGATGAGACAGAGAGTGGATTCTCTGGTGAACTTCGGGGCGGAGAGTATCTGGGTGAGCACATTTCATTCCATGTGCGTTCGGATCCTGAGAAGGTTTATCGAGCGGCTGGGATATGATAACCGGTTTACGATCTATGATACGGATGATCAGAAGACGCTGATGCGGGAAGTATGCCGCAAGGTGGATATCGATACAAAAGTGTTCAAGGAGAGAAGCCTTCTTTCCACGATTTCCTCGGCAAAGAACGAGATGATCCTGCCCGATGAGTTCGAACTGAACGCAGGCGGGGATTTCGGCAGACAGAAGATCGCAAAGGTCTACCGGGAGTACGAGGCGCAGTTAAAGTCAAACAATGCGCTGGATTTTGACGATCTTCTCGTAAAGACCGTGCAGCTTCTGGAAACACAGCCGGATGTGCTGGAGTATTATCAGGAGCGTTTCCGCTATATCATGGTGGACGAGTATCAGGACACGAACACAGTACAGTTCCGTCTGGTCAGCCTGCTTGCCGGAAAATACAAGAATCTGTGCGTGGTGGGTGACGACGACCAGTCCATCTATAAATTCCGTGGAGCAAATATCCGCAATATCCTGGACTTTGAACATGAATTTCCGGACGCCCGGGTTATCAAGCTGGAGCAGAATTACCGGTCCACAGGAAACATCCTGAACGCGGCAAACGGCGTGATCAGCAACAATAAGGGGCGCAAGGAGAAGACGCTGTGGACAGACAACGGGGAGGGGGATAAAGTTCATCTGAGGCAGTTTGACACCGCCTATGATGAAGCGGAATTTATCGCCGAGGATATCAGACGTGAAGTCCGGGAGGGGGCGTCCTATAACGACAACGCTGTCCTCTACCGAACCAATGCTCAGTCCCGTCTTTTTGAGGAGAAGTTTATTGCCATGAATATTCCATACAAGATTGTGGGCGGAATCAACTTCTACGCGCGGAGAGAGATCAAGGATCTTCTCGCATACCTGAAGACAGTGGACAACGGGCAGGATGATCTTGCTGTGCGGAGGATCATCAATGTCCCCAAGCGCGGGATCGGCCTTACCACCATCAACCGGATCCAGGAATCTGCAACGGAGCGGGGAATCGGGTTCTATGAGGCGCTTCTGGCTCCGGAGATGATCCCGGGAGTGGGGAGGAGCGCTTCCAAGCTGGACTCTTTTGCCGCTCTGATCGAGTATTTTAAGGGAAGACTGGGGCAGGAGAGCATCACGGATCTTCTGAGAGAGATCATTGAGAAGACCGGGTATATCGAGAGCCTTGAGGCGGAAGACAAGGTGGAGGCGGAGTCCAGGATCGAGAACATTGATGAGCTGCTCAACAAAGCCGCTGCATATGAAGAAGACTGCCAGGACAGAGGCGAAGAGCCGAACTTAAGCGGTTTCCTTGAGGAAGTGGCTCTGGTCGCGGACATTGACAGTCTGGAGGAGGATCAGGATTATGTAGTCCTTATGACACTGCACAGCGCAAAAGGACTTGAGTTCCCTCATGTTTATCTTGCAGGGATGGAGGACGGTCTCTTCCCGAGTTACATGACCATCACATCCGATGACAATGAGGATCTGGAAGAGGAGAGACGGCTCTGTTATGTTGGGATCACCCGGGCTGAGAGGGAACTGACCCTGACCTGTGCGAGAAGGAGAATGGTCCGGGGAGAGACTCAGTACAATAAGCTGTCCCGTTTCGTGAAAGAAATCCCGATGGAACTGATCGATACCGGGAATAAAAAAATAGAGAAAGAAACAGAAATCCCTGTTCAGAATACATATTCCCATGCAAAGCAGGCGTTTCGGGCGCAGCCCTTTGCAGCTCAGTTCGGCGGTTATGGTTCCGGCAGGGCGTCCGGCACGTCAGGAACGGCCGGAGGTACCGGAAAGGGAGCCGGAAAGCAGCCGTTTTCCGCTCTGCAGAAGGGCAGTCAGCTCACTGCGGGAAAAGGAGGGAAACTTTCCTACGGAGTTGGCGACCGTGTACGGCATGTGAAGTTTGGCGAAGGCACTGTCCTGGAGATCAAAGAGGGCGGCCGGGACTACGAAGTGACCGTTCAATTCGACAGTGCGGGAGTGCGCAAGATGTTCGCCATGTTCGCGAAGCTGGTAAAAGTTTCGTGAGATTTCTTTCTTAAGTTTTTGGAATAAATTAGTAGTAAATTGAAAATGATAGTGGTATAATAACAGAAAGTAACCGCCGCCCGAGGGGTGGGGAAAGGACGTGTAGATATGAACAAAAAAATAGAAGACATGATCGCTGAATCAAAACTGACGGAACTTCTGCATAGGAACGAAGCAGAGAAGCAGAAAAATACTGTGATCTGGGTCCTTGCTATCAT
>DWUT01000114.1 GCA_019120615.1 Candidatus Mediterraneibacter norfolkensis | reverse complement strand
GATAAAAGAAGCTTCTGGCGGGAGTGTGAACATGTTACCGGGTATTGACACACTGGTACAGCCTCTGGTCAATCAGAGCGGCCTGCGATGGAGAGAAGACAACAAGCTTCTCGTCGAGGAAAACTTTACGGATACTATTGAACTGATGATGAAGATAAAGGATGCTGACATTGATGCGGGGCTTGATATATGGACGCCTGCATGGAACGCATCTTTTGCGCAGGGCAATGTCTTTTGCTGCCCGGGTTCCTGCTGGTTCCAGAGTTATGTGATTGAACCCAATGATCCGGAAGGAGCCGGAAACTGGGGCGTAACTACTGTCCCCGGAGGTTCCTATAACTGGGGCGGAATCTGGTGGGGAATGTACAATCAGAGTGAGAATAAGGATGCGGTGGCTGCCTGGATGAAATATGAACTCACAAAAGAAGGCGCACAGAACAAATATGATCTGATCCACTTTTATCCCGGGGTTAAATCTGCCTATGAGGATGATTATCTGAATCAGCCTAATGAGTTTTTTGCAGATGAGAACGTAACGGAACTGTATCTGGAGGAGATTGATCAAATGACCGTTCTGCGTCCCCTGGCGGATGACGCACTGTTTTATAACAGTATGACATTCTTTGCACAGTCACTGGAGGGCTCTGCTTCAGAGATTGCGGATAAAGTTGAGGATGATATCATTTCTTCCAATCCTCAATATACAAAATAAACTGCGGGAAGACCGTGCGTAAAGAATCGGGAAAAGGGCTGCCACAGATTGCTGATGCAGCCCTTTTGATGACTCCGGACATGCGCGGTATCCTTTCTATGCCTTTACAATGGAGGAAATGACATGAAGAAGAAAAAAATCAGCTGGCCTTTTATTTTCATTGCACCGTTTTTTATTATCTATGGGATTTTTAACCTGTTTCCCATCCTTTTCAGCTTTTATATCAGTCTTACCAGGTGGCAGGGATTTGGACCGATGAAGTTTATCGGACTGGATAACTATATTGCCCTGTTGAAAGATACGGCGTTTTATCGCTCCGTACTCAACAGCTTTATTATCGTGCTGGAAGCTATGATCCCGATACAGACACTGGGCTTGATCCTGGCGCTTCTGATTAATTACGGGATTATCCGGATCGGAAAGAGTTATATAAGAAATGCTATGTTTCTTCCCTATATTACAGCACCTATCGCCATCGGTCTGATCTTTGCAACCTTATTTGATCAGAATTTTGGCGCCGTCAATATTTTTCTAAGCAGCATTGGTCTGATCGATGAGAATATTAACTGGCTTCATACTGCTTCACTTTCCAAGCCGCTGGTGGCTCTGGTGACAATTTGGAGGTATGTGGGATATACTGCAGTAATCTATCTTGCAGGTCTTCAGGGAATTTCTAGAGATATCTACGAAGCTGCGCGTGTGGACGGCGCTTCTACTCCGAAGGTGGTGATCCATGTGATCATACCTTTGCTAAAGCCTATTCTGGTTTTTCAGATCACTAACGGCATTATCGGATGCCTCAGGATTTTCGAGGAGCCGTATATGCTGTTTGGGGACTACAAAGGAGGCGTGGACAGCGCTGCACAGACGATGAACATGAAATTTCTTGATACCGCTTTTACCGCAGGGCAGAGTGGCTACGGCGCTGCTACCGGATACCTGATGTTTGTGATCATTATGGTATTTACGTCAATATACTTTGCGATTATCAATAGAAAGGAAGATGCAGTATGACAGGAAAAAAGAAATTCCATCCTATTCGAGGGATCATCAATGTATTTGTAATTCTGATGGCAACGGTGAGCATCATCCCGTTTCTCCTGATGTTTTTGATGTCCACTCAGAATAATCAGACTATTTTTGCCGGAAATATCCTTTCTATTGGAAATTCTCTTGCGGACAATTTCCAGACAATCCTGGACGCGGACTTCTTCCGATCTCTGCTTAACAGCCTGATTGTCGCGGTATCAAGCACCGTGCTCACAGTGTTTTTTGGCGCAATGGCAGGATTCGGTTTTGCAAAATATAATTTCAAACATAAAAAGCTGGTCTTTCAGCTGGTGATTCTTACTATGATGGTTCCTATGGAAGTAGGGATGGTGGCCTTTGTATGGGAAATGCGAGTGCTCCATCTGTCGAGAACGTTTCTTCCTCTGATACTGCCCAATATTGCCAATGCCTTTGGTGTATTCTGGATGACCCAGTATATTCGGGACGCTTTCCCGTATGAACTGATCGAGAGCGGGAGACTGGATGGATGCACCGATATGGGGATTTTTCTGAGGATGGTCCTTCCAATTATCAAACCTGCGATTTTTACCTTATCCGTGATAGCGTTTTTGCAGTCCTGGAACAATTATCTTCTGCCAATGATCATGATCAATGATCCGGAAATGTTTACAGTACCTCTGGTGATTGCTTCTATTGGAAATATGTTTGTTGCGGATTACGGGGCCAGAATACTTGCAGTAGTAGTGGGAATCCTTCCGATCATGATTGTATTTATCATCTTTTCAAAGCAAATCACCGAGGGACTAGCCTCAGGAGCGGTAAAGGGGTGAGAACTGATGCAGATATTTCCCAATATTTATCTGATGTCCGGCTTTGCATATCAGCGTCATCAGAACTTTTATGGAATAGATATACCAAAGGAAAACAGACTGGTATTAGTGGACTGCGGACTGGATGAAAATGATCTTGCTGTGATGGAGAGCGTAAAGAAAGCATGGAATTTAAAAGATCGAAAGATATCAGATGTTTTTGTGACCCATGCACATTTTGACCATTCAGGAAATGCATATTGGTTTGAGCAAAGGGGCAGCAGGATTTCTGCCGGAGAAGATGGAAAAAGTCTTCTTTCCGGCGATGAGCATACGATTGATTTTGCTTATCAGCGTGCCTTTCCGATATGCCGAAATGTAAAGATACTGAAGGACCAGGAAACCATTGTGCTTGCGCCGGGATATACAATGAAATGTCATTTTTCTCCAGGGCATACAAGGGGGAGTGTGTGTTATGAATTACTTTATGGGGATAAGCATATCTGGTTTACCGGTGATATGGTACAGACAGGAGAAGAAATCGGGCAGGTTCGTATAGGAATCAAAGTTGACAGTGGATATGATTATGAGCAGTATCGAGAGTCTATGAAGAAAATGAAAAATGCAGTCTGTGATGCAGTCCTCCCAGGTCATTATGAACCATATCTTTGTAGTGGAAGCGGGCTTTTTCAAATCGCTTATCGGGAGTTGCTTGCAAATAGAGACAAATATCGATGATAGCACGATAAAAACGGAATAATATTACCTTATCATCTAACCTGTGGTATGATATTTCCATATGAATATATCAGTAGGAAACAGGTTAGGAGGAATACAGTTATGTCAAATGCAGTCCTGACATTAAAAAAAGGAGCGGGGCGCACGCTCAAGCAGGGAGGCCCCTGGATCTACGATAATGAAGTGGAAAGCGTTATGGGAAGTTTCGAGGACG
>DWUT01000113.1 GCA_019120615.1 Candidatus Mediterraneibacter norfolkensis | reverse complement strand
TTTTTTTATGATATTATGTACCTGTTGGAAATAAAATACAATTTTGTAAATCGAAACGGGGGAATCCAAAATGAATTTTGTAAAGAAAAACGGAGCCGGTCTTCTTCTCTGCCTTGTGATCGCAGTACCTTCCTGGTTTCTGGGACAGGCAGTCCCGGTGATCGGCGGGCCGGTATTCGCCATACTGATCGGAATGATTCTTACGCTGATCCTGACAAAGAAAGCGCCTTTTATGCCAGGCGTGAACTATACTTCCAAGAAAATACTCCAGGCAGCTGTAGTCTTCCTTGGATTCGGAATGAACCTGACAGAGATCCTGGCGAAGGGAAAGCAGTCTCTTCCTATTATAATATCTACGATCGCCACATCGCTGATCATCTCCTACATTCTGTACAAAGTACTGAAACTGCGTACAAACAATGCAATCCTCGTAGGAGTAGGATCCTCTATCTGCGGCGGCAGCGCCATTGCGGCAACCGCGCCGGTGATTGACGCATCTGATGAAGAAGTGGCGCAGTCCATCTCCGTCATCTTCCTGTTCAACGTGCTTGCGGCACTGATCTTCCCGACTCTTGGAGGCATCCTGGGACTAAGCAACGAAGGATTCGGTCTGTTTGCAGGAACAGCCATAAACGATACTTCCTCCGTCACTGCAGCGGCCACTGCATGGGACGGTATCCACGGAAGCAATACACTGGAATCCGCAGCTATCGTAAAAATGACGAGAACCCTTGCGATCATTCCGATCACACTTGCTCTCGCCATCTACAGAGGAAGAAAAGAGAAGTCCTCTGAAGGTTCATCTTTCAGTCTTAAGAAATCTTTTCCTTTCTTTGTTCTGTTTTTTGTTCTTGCATCCGTCGTAACTACCGTATTCCAGCTTCCTGCCGGAGTCACTGCTCCGCTGAAAGAACTGAGCAAGTTTCTTATTGTCATGGCAATGGCTGCAATCGGTATCAATACAAACATCGTTAAGCTGGTCCGCACCGGAGGGAAACCGATCTTCACCGGATTCTGCTGCTGGGTCGGGATCACCCTTGTGAGTCTGGGAATGCAGCATATGCTGGGTGTTCTCTGAAACTGACGGAAGGATTTAAAATCAAGTTACCGGAACGACAAAAAGGCGCTTCTGCTGTCACGGATTTTGCCGTGATCTGCAGAAGCGCCTTTTCTTTTCTACATTGATATCTCTTGATTATAATACATGATAATGCGTAAATTCCAAAATCTTATTATTATTTGCTCTCCAGGATCTTATCGATGCTTACCAGTTTTACGCTGAGTACGAAGATATCTGCCGCTACAGACAGTTCTTCCGGAGTCGGATAGGACGGAGAGATACGGATATTGCTGTCGTGCGGATCTTTGCCGTACGGATAGGTAGCGCCAGCTCCCGTCATGACCAGACCTGCCTCTTTTGCCTTTGCAACGATTGCTTTCGCGCAGCCGTCCAGAGAATCAAAGGAGATAAAGTATCCACCCAGAGGTTTGATCCAGGAACCGATCTCCAGACCGCCCAGTTCTCTCTCCAGCACATCGATGACAGCCTCAAATTTCGGTCTCATGATATTGGCGTGTTTCTTCATGTGCTCTACAATTCCGTGAATATCCTTGAAGAATCTCACATGGCGGAGCTGATTTACCTTGTCATGACCGATCGTCTGATATTTCATCATATCTCTGATATCATTTAAGTTTGCCTCGGAAGCAGCCATTGCGGCGATTCCGGATCCAGGGAAACTGATCTTGGACGTGGATGCAAATTTGTATACCATATCCGGATTTCCCGCTTTCTTACACTCCATCAGGATCTCCAGCAGGTAATCCTGTTTTTCTTCGTATAAATGATGTACGCAGTATGCGTTATCCCAGAAGATACGAAAATCCTCTGCTGCCGGCTTCAGATTCGCGAAACGGTATACTGTCTCATCCGAGTATGTGATACCCTGCGGATTGGAATACTTTGGTACACACCAGATTCCTTTCACAGCCGGATCTTCGCTCACGTACTTCTCGACCAGATCCATATCCGGTCCGGTAGGTGTCATAGGGATATTGATCATCTCAATCCCAAAATGCTCTGTGATGCCGAAATGTCTGTCATATCCCGGCACCGGGCAGAGGAATTTCACCTTGTCCAGTTTGCACCACGGAGTGCTTCCCATCACACCGTGTGTCATTGCACGGGCAACTGTATCGTACATCACATTCAGGCTGGAGTTGCCGAAAATGATCACATTGTCTCTCGGCACTTCCATCATATCCGCCAGAAGCTGTTTCGCCTCCGTGATTCCATCCAGGCCGCCGTAGTTTCTGCAGTCCACTCCGTCTTCACAGATCAGATCTGCCTTGCTGTTCAGTACATCCATCATCCCCATTGAAAGATTCAGCTGTTCAGCGGACGGTTTTCCGCGGGACATATCAAGTTTCAGACCTTTGGCCTTCACTTCTTCGAACTGGGCTTCCAGTCCACTCTTGATTTCCAGTAACTCTTCCCTACTTAAATCTTTGTATGCAGTCATTGCAGGACTCCTCCACTTTCTTTTTCTTGCTTTTTGCTCACTGTGTGTTATTTTATATAACTTCTGGCAGTTCGTCAATGCTTTCCTGCATTTTTTATAAAGAAATTGGGTTTTTTCGCTTTTTTAAATGTATTTTTTGAAATTTTCAAGATCTTTTCATGCATTTTTCTCCAGGAGCCGGCATTCCTCCCTCCCCTGGCCGCACATGTTCCTTCCGATCACTCCAAAAAATTCCTTTTCAGATCCGGATCACTGCTTTCACAATATCCGCCTTATTGTTCACACTCTGATCCATCGCGTTCTGAACATCATCCAGATCAAAGATGTTTGTCACGATTCCTTTCAGATTCACTTTTCCAGCAGCCACTGCCTCGATCGCAATGGGATAGATATGTCTGTAGCGGAACACAGTTTTGAACGTCAGTTCCTTATCAAGGACAAGGCTCATGGGCAGAGCCATCTCACCGGTCTTGCTGTATCCCACAAGCACGATATTGGAGCCCTTTTTCGCAATGCTGACCGCCTGCCTTGTCGTGATCTCTGTTCCGGCTGTCTCGATCACAAGGTCAACTCCTTTTCCGTCTGTGATCTGACTGATCCTCTCCTCCACATTCTCCTTTGCACCGTTGATCACGCCTGTCGCTCCCAGCTCCATCGCCTTGTCGAGCCGTTTATCCATAACATCCACAACATAGACTTCGCTCACTCCCCGCGCTTTCAGCGCCATCATGGACACCAGGCCGATGCATCCAGCTCCCATGACAACTGCTTTCTGTCCCAGATGGGCGTCTCCCTGGATCGCTGCGTGAAAACCGACCGCGAGAGGTTCGATCAGCGCCCCTTCCAGGGTGCTCACATTCTCCGGAAGCTTAAAGCACAGATCTGCTTCATGGGCCACATATTCCTGAAACACCCCGTCCACCGGCGGTGTGGCAAAGAAGATCACATCCGGGCAGAGATTGTATCTGCCGGTCTTGCAGAATTCACAGTGTCCGCATGTCTTCCCCGGTTCCAGTGCCACCCGGTCCCCGACCTTCAGATGTTTTACGTTTCTGCCCACTTCCACGACCGTGCCGCCCGGCTCATGTCCCAGCACGAACGGTGGCTTCACAACATAATCCCCGATAGCCCCGCTCTCATAGTAGTGAAGATCGCTTCCGCAGATCCCTACATACTCCAGCTTAACAAGCACTTCATCATCCTTCGGCACCGGTATATCGCGCTCCTCAAATCCCATCTTTCCGATCCCGAGCATCACTGCTGTTTTCATTTTTCCTTCCATGGCCTCTTCTCCTCTTTCTTTTATTAAATGTTTTATTAAAGTAATTAGATTATTGCTCACAGACCATAAAATGTCAATAGTTTAAACAAAAAATGCACGACGTTTCTTTAAGAACAAAACCTCTTCAAAAGAAACGTTGTGCATCTGATTCTCAGAATTCCACCTGCAGCCTATACATTCTCAAATAAAGCGTCTATAAACGCCAGGGCTGCTCCATAGGCAGAAGCCTCATATTTATATTTTCCGGTATACAGATAAGAAGTATCCGGATCAAAATTATTATATTCCATCACTTTTCTCGAAAGCTGCGGCATAAACTCACCCAGATATCCTCCCACATATCCTCCCAGAACAAGCGGACAGTCAAAGATCATCCTCAGGTTTGTCACAGACAGAGCAAGGGCGTCAAGATATCTCTCCCAGACCTGCACGGCACCAGAATCCTTTTCCCTTACCATCCCAAAAAACTTTTCCAGGCTTCCTCCTGCCGCACGCTGCAGGATCAGAGCACTGCAGTAGGCATCCATACATCCTTTTTTCCCACAATAGCAAGGTCTTCCATTCTTCTCGATCACCATATGGCCAAACTCTGCACTTTTATAATTACCGCCCCGGTAGAGGGCGCCTCCCATATAGACCGCGCCTCCCACCGTATTGCTCAGCGACAGGTAGACCGCGTCTGTCAGGGGATTCTCAGAGAAGGAGCCGGCGGGTAAAGAATAGTCGGATAAACTTCTGTCCGACGGGCGGAACGCAGGCCGGATCATGTTTCCAAGTTCCGCAAACGCCGCACTGTTCGCGTCATTTTCCACGGAAAATGGATAGCCAAGGGCATTTCCCACAGATTTCATACTGACATTCTGTACCTGCAGTGTGTGAGAACGTATCAGAAGGTCCTGCCCCCGGTCCACGATCCCCGGAAGCGAAAAGCCGATGCCTGCGATCCTGTCCGGATCTATCTCCTGTCTGCAGATAAACCCGGAAACCGTCCGGATCAGGAGGTCATAATACTGCGGTGTATTTTCATAGGGCTGCCGGATCCTCTCCGACGCCGCAATATCCTTCCTGGCATCCGCCATCACCATGGTGATGTGGTTGTTTGTAATGTCGACGCCGACAGCATAGCCTGCCTCCCTTCTGATGGACAGTGCTTTTGCCCTTCGTCCGCCGGTGGATTCATACGTTCCCTCCTCCACAACGATCCCCGCCTCAATCAGTTCCTTTACGTTGGCGAGAGTAGTCGGCATGCTCAGTTTCAGACCGGCAGCGATCTCCGCCTTTGAAGTCTTCCGCCGGTCAGAAATAAACTTCGCCGTTCTGATCTTATTGTTGCGTTTTAGCTCCATGCCATTTCCGGGACTCTGTCTCATCCGTAAACCTCCGCTTATATCTATAAAATGATGTTGGGGTCAAAAGCCCCCAACCGCGATGCCTACGGATTGTTCCGTGCTTCGCACTCTCACAATCCTCCCCAATATTCGCATATCGTGGGATATACATCCCACTTTTATG
>DWUT01000112.1 GCA_019120615.1 Candidatus Mediterraneibacter norfolkensis | reverse complement strand
TCTTTCATGTTTTAGCTGGCGTGGGTGTGAAAAGTAACAGATAAGCAGCAAAACACCTGTGCCCGTTAGAGAGAGCACAGGACAGGGATCATCCGGCTCCATCCCGGACAGTCTGCTCCCTGTCCCACTTTCTTTTTCTTTCCTGACCCTTTCTTTCACGCCCGCTCCACATTTTTCGTAGCGACAATATCAACTCCTGTCCCGGCGGCGTCCGGCACGATCACATCCCCGATATGCACCGGTGCTTCCACTTCCACTCCTTTAAGTGACTTCACACAGTCGAATATCTTCCCCTTCGGGATATCTTCCTTCGTCTTGACTGATACCATATCCGCTTTCCCGCCGATGACCCTGACCG
Organism: Candidatus Mediterraneibacter norfolkensis; assembly: GCA_019120615.1. Lineage (GTDB taxonomy): Bacteria > Bacillota > Clostridia > Lachnospirales > Lachnospiraceae > Mediterraneibacter > Mediterraneibacter norfolkensis. Next base: position 12,299 of record DWUT01000112.1, on the reverse strand, counting down.
TGGACGTTACGATCCTGGTCGGATTGGTCACTTCCTTCCGGGCATATATGTCCCCTCTTTTACATGTATTTCCGGTCACACTCACAACTTCATTCCCGTCCCTCTCCACAGTGATCTGACATCCCATCGGACAACTGATACACGTCAAATTTCTGATTTCCATCTTTATGCCTCCTCTATCTTCACTGTGATCGTCTTCAGATCAGGATATTTCAAAAGCTGATCCTTCGTCAGTCTGATCTCCTCCATCTCTCCCGGAGCCACGATCTGACGTTTTCTGTGAATGACTCTCTCGTCGTCAAAATAAGCGCTCACATAACAGTTCTTGAACACTGCGCCGACGCGGAAACGCACGGTCAGCTCTTCGTCCATGCGCGCAGTATTTATCGATACCGGCACAGTATAACGCACTCCGTCCACCGGATCCAAACGGATCTCTCTGCCGCCCTCACCGCTTCTCTCGCCTTTTACATAGGCGGCCGCATTCTTGCCTGCTGTTGCCGCCTCCTCGGAGACAAAGTCCACGAGGTCATGCACGTGGAGCACATTGCCGCAGGCAAAGACGCCCTCTATATTTGTCTCAAGACTCTCATTTACCACAGGACCGGAGGTAACTCTGCTCATCTCCACCCCCATGCCTCTGGAAAGCTCATTCTCCGGGATCAGGCCCACGGAAAGCAGCAGCGTATCACAGGAGTACTCCTCCTCCGTCCCGGGGATAGGTTTCCCGTTTTTATCCACCTCGGCCAGGGTAACTCCCTCCAGCCGTTCTTTTCCCTTAATGTCCACAACCGTGTGGCTCAGTTTCAGCGGGATGCCGTAATCGTCAAGACACTGAACGATATTTCTTTTCAGACCGCCCGAGTAGGGCATCAGTTCCGCAACGACTTTTACTTTCGCCCCCTCGAATGTCATACGTCTCGCCATGATCAGTCCGATATCTCCGGATCCCAGGATGACGACCTCGCGCCCCGGCATCAGTCCTTCCATATTCACAAGCCGCTGTGCTGTTCCCGCGGAATAGATCCCGGCCGGGCGGTATCCCGGGATATTCAGCGCGCCCCTGGAACGCTCCCTGCATCCCATGGCAAGGATGACCGCTTTCGCCTGGATCTCAAAGAGTCCTTCCTCCCGGTTCATCGCCGTGACCACCTTCTCATGGCTGATATCCATGACCATTGTGTTCAGGCGGTATTCGATGTCAAGCTCTTTCGCCTGATCGATAAATCTCTGGGCGTACTCCGGTCCGGTCAGTTCCTCCTTGAATGTATGAAGGCCAAATCCGTTATGGATGCACTGGTTGAGGATTCCTCCCAGCTCTTTATCCCTCTCAAGGATCAGGATGCTGTTGATTCCGCTCTTCTTTGCCGAAACAGCGGCCGCAAGACCTGCCGGACCTCCCCCGATGATGACGATATCATAATTTTTCATATCTGAAGCCTGCCTTTCTGTAACTCTGATTTTCATATCCTGTCCTTGTTTGTCCCCACCACGAGCCTGGACTTTCCGCCGGATTTCGTGATATCAGACATGCTCACTCCCAGTTCTCTTGCCAGGATCTCCATTGTCCTCGGTGAACAGAAGCCCGACTGACAGCGTCCCATTCCTGCACGCGTCCTGCGCTTGACTCCATCCAGCGACTTTGCTCCCAGCGGACGCCGGATGGCGTCAATGATCTCACCCTCTGTGATCATCTCGCATCGGCAGATGATATTTCCGTAGGCTGGCTCCTTTTTGATCAGCTCCGCCCGCTCTTCTTTCGTCAGCGTATCCGGATCAAGGATTCCCTTCCTGGTGGCAATAAAGTTTTCTTTTTCCTCCAGATTCATCTTCTCTTTCAGGATACCTGCAACCATCTCTCCGATTGCCGGGCAGCTTGTCAGGCCGGGCGACTCGATCCCCGCGCAGTCAATGAACCCTTCCGCGTCCTCAACTTCTCCGATGATAAACTCCGTTCCGTCCTCATGGGCACGCAGACCGGCGAATGATGTGATGACCTGGCGCATGGGAAGATCCTTCACATTCTGTCCCGCCTTTGAGATCACCTCATCCAGGCCTTCCCGGGTCGTATTCGTCCCTTCTTTATTCTCAATATCAATCGCTGTGGGGCCCACCAGAAGGTTCCCGTGAACTGTAGGGGTGACCAGCACTCCTTTTCCGTATTTCGTTGGAAGTGAGAAGATCGTCCTGCTGACATGATTTCCCGCGGTCTTATCAAGGAGACAGTAATCGCCGCGCCGCGGGGTAATATGGATCTTCTTTTCGCTCACCATATTGTGGAATTTATCCGCATAGACTCCTGCCGCATTGACCACATATTTCGCCTGGAATTTTCCCTGACTGGTGGAAAGCTCATAACCGCCGTCGATCTTTACGATGTCCTCAACTTCCGTATTAAACTTAAATTCTACTCCGTTCTCGCAGGCGTTTTCCGCAAGGGCGATATTCAGATTAAACGGGCAGACGATTCCCGCCGAGGGAGCGTACAGCGCCGCATACACCTGATCCGTGATATTCGGCTCCATCGCCCTGACCTCTTCTCCACTCACGATCTGAAGTCCCCTCACGCCGTTTTTTACTCCTCTCTCGTACAGTTCTTCCAGCGCCGGCATATCCTCCTCACTCAGACAGATGACCAGCGAACCGATCCTCTGGAACGGGAAATCCAGATCTTTGGAGAGCTGCTCCATCATCTCATTTCCCTTTACGTTCAGCTTTGCCATGAGCGATCCCGGGACCGCATCATATCCTGCATGGACGATCGCGCTGTTGGCCTTGGATGTCCCGCAGCAGACGTCCTCCTCTTTTTCCAGCACACACACGCTGACTTTATAGCGGGACAGTTCCCGTGCAGAAGCCGCACCGGACACTCCGCCTCCGATTATGATCACATCATACATGACAACTTTCTCCCTTCCATATCAGCCAAAATCTTTCATCTCAGTCTTCTTTTGCCCATCCATAGGCATATTTCACGGCTTTATTCCAGCCTTTGATCTTCTTCTGTCTGTCTTCCTCGCAGATCGAAGGTGTAAATGTACGATCGATCTTCCAGTTTCTTATCACATCTTCCTTATTCTGCCAGTAGCCCACTGCAAGACCTGCCAGATACGCAGCCCCCATTGCAGTTGTCTCCACACACTGCGGACGGTTCACCGGAGCATTGATGATATCCGCCTGAGTCTGCATAAGGAAATCATTTGCGCTCGCCCCTCCGTCTACTTTCAGCGCGGAAAGCTGGATCCCCGAGTCCGCCTTCATTGCCTCCAGAACGTCATTTACCTGGTAGGCAATAGATTCCAGCGTAGCCCGGATAATATGGTATTTGTTCACGCCGCGGGTGATCCCCACGATAGTGCCCCTTGCATACTGATCCCAGTGAGGCGCGCCCAGACCGGTAAAGGCCGGAACGACATAACATCCGTTGGTGTCTTTTTCCTTCTTTGCCATGTATTCTGAATCCATGGCAGAATCGATCAGTCTCATCTCGTCACGCAGCCACTGTACTGCTGCCCCTGCCACGAAGATGGAGCCTTCCAGGGCATAATTCACTTTCCCGTCCAGCCCCCAGGCAATGGTCGTGACCAGCCCGTTCTTGGAAAATACCGGCGTCTCCCCCGTATTCATCAGAAGGAAACATCCTGTTCCATATGTATTCTTCGCTTCTCCCGGGGTAAAACAGGTCTGCCCGAACAACGCTGCCTGCTGGTCCCCTGCTGCCCCTGCGATCGGGATCGGTCCTCCCAGGAAAGATGGATCCGCCTCCCCGTAGATGCAGCTTGACGGTTTCGGCTCCGGAAGCATGCACTTCGGGATATCAAGTTCCTCCAGGATCTCATCATCCCACTCCAGCGTATTGATATTGAACAGCATGGTCCTGGAAGCATTGGAGTAATCCGTCACATGGACCGCCCCCTTTGTCAGTTTCCAGATCAGCCAGGTCTCAACCGTTCCAAAAAGAAGTTCTCCGTTTTCCGCCTTCTCCCTGGCTCCCGGCACATTGTCAAGGATCCACTTGATCTTTGTCGCGGAAAAGTATGCATCGATCACCAGGCCTGTCTTTGCCCGGAATTTCTCCGTGAGCCCTTTCTCCACCAGGGAATCACAGTATTCGGAGGTCCTGCGGCACTGCCAGACAATCGCATTGTACACCGGCTCTCCTGTGTTCTTATCCCAGACGATCGCCGTCTCCCGCTGGTTCGTGATCCCGATCGCAGCAATGTCCTCGGCGGAAGCCCCGATCATGTTCATCGCCTCCACCGCAACGCCGAGCTGGCTCGCCCAGATCTCATCCGCATCGTGTTCTACCCAGCCGGGTTTCGGAAAATGCTGCTTGAATTCCCTCTGTGCCACACTGCACATTTCTCCCTTCTCATTGAACAGGATACATCGGTTGCTCGTTGTCCCCGCGTCCAGTGCCATCACATACTTTCCCATTTTTCAGTTCCTCCTTTGGTTTCCGGCGTTCCGCCGTTGTCTATTTTCAGCGCCCGGCTTCCGGTACGCCTAACTACTGCCTCGTCCGCCTCCGGTGCGCTTAAATCCTGCATTGCCGTCTTACATCGTCCACACAGCCTGATTCGTTGAGGATACACAGACAGCACCGGCGGAAAGCGCCGCCATGACAGACTTTTTATCCGTAATGAGCCCACCGGCGATGATCGGTGTCCGCGACGACTGGCAGACCTTCCTGATAATGTCCGGCATCAGCCCCGGAAGGACTTCGATCACATCCGGTCTCACTCCATTCTGGGTTGACCGGATATTCTCCAGTGCCATGGAATCGATCAGGAAATATCTCATGACAGTAAACATTCCCAGTTCCTTTCCTCTCTTGATCATGAGAGGTTTCGTGGAAATGATCCCGTCCGTCTGAGTGCTGTTCTTTATATAGTCAACCGCGATCTCTCTCGAGCCCAGCCCGTTTATGAGATCAACATGGACCACTGCCATCTTGCCTGCCTCCTTTATCTTTCCGACGATATCCGGTATATTCAGGATATCTCCAAACAGGATGAACACCACTTTGATATCCTCAAGCTGACAGCACTTTTCAAGGCCCTCCGTATCTTTCACCGCGGCGATTACCGGATTGCTCTCAAGCATGTCATAAAATCTCTGGTCCATTGTAATCCTCTCTTTCGTATTTCCTAAATGCAAAACGGATCGGATAGGGGAAGTTTCTCTTCCCCTATCCTCCGCGATACCGCGGGCAGCTCACAGCATTGCTGTTCGCTGGTCTCCGCTCTGCTCCGGTCCGCGCTAAGCGGATGTCCACTGGACATCCAGCGCCGGTGCCCGACAAATGTCTGCTCGTGCAAGCACGGCAGCCGCTTGTCGGGCTTATCGCGCAAAATAAAAGAGAGCAAAACGAAAAACAACATTTCTGTTGTCCCGTTGCTCTCCCGTCTCAGCCATTGCTCTTTAATTGATTAAAGTCTATCACATTGCACAATATTTTACAAGAGATTTAACCAAAAAAGAACAGATTTGACCAAATTCCAAGTTGCCTGATTCCTATTCTCACAACCCTTTTCCCAGCTGATACGCCATTTCCGGATACTGGCTGTGTTTTGTCATTGACGGCGTGCCGCACCCTCTCCCGAGCACCATGCCCTGATCCTGAAAATCCAGGTAGCGCACCAGTGTCCGGTAATGACTTTCCAGTGCGTCAAACGTCCAGTTGTCGCTGTTCCATGCGACTGTGAGAAGCACTGACTTCATATGCTTTCTGGTAATGCTGCTGTTATAGGCGCAGAATCTGTCGATCACGATTTTGAGCTGCGCCGACATTCCATAGTAATAAAGAGGTGTTGCGAAGACGATCATATCAGCGTCCAGGACCGCCGCCCGTATTTTCTGATTATCGTCATGCAGGATGCAGGGGCCTTCATATCCGCATGTTACGCACCCGGTACACGGACGGATATCCATATCTGCAAGATCAAACCTGATGACACTGTGTCCTGCCTCTTCTGCTCCCCGGGTGAAATTCTCAACTAAAATGCTGGTGGAACCCTTTTTATTCGGACTTCCCTGTAAAACTATGATCTTCATCTGTCTCTTTCCTCCTTTTCTTTGTCTGACAGCTATATCTTTCTTGCAAATGCCATATCTTCTTTGCAAATTCAGTAAACCATTATTTCTTCACATCCAGTAACTTGGTGCCCTCCGGAGGATTACTGTCCACTGCGCCAACGATCCTGTGGGGCACGTATGTTTCTTCCAGAAATGCGATATCTTCCTCTGTCAGTTTCACTGAAAACGCTCCGGCGGCATCGTCAAAATGGGATGCTTTCGTCGCACCGATAATCGGCGCTGTCACTCCTTTTGCCCATTCCCATGCCAATGCGATCTGCTGCATTTTCACGCCATATTTTTCTGCCAGGAGATGGACCCTGCGGACGATCTCCATATCCTGATCCCTGGTCCGGTCATATTTTCCCATAGCTGCCCGGTCCGTCTTGCTGCGAATAGAATCAGAATTCCATTCCGGCCGTGTCAGATGCCCGGCTGCCAGCGGGCTGTAAGGCATGAGGGATACATTCATCTGACGGCAGATAGGGATCAGTTCACGCTCATCTTCCCGATAAAGAAGATTATAATGATTCTCCATAGCTACAAACTGTGCCCAGCCGTTATCCCTGGCGGCAAGCTGCATATTATAGAACTGATATCCATACATGGCCGACGCCCCGATAGCCCGTACTTTTCCGGATACCACCAGATCATTCAGAGCCTCCATCGTCTCTTCGATCGGCGTATCATAGTCAAAACGATGAATGATATACAGATCCAGATAATCCGTACCAAGCCGTTTCAGACTGCCTTCGATTTCCCGGTGGATTGCCTCGGAAGAGAGTCGTCCGGGATTAAAATAGACTTTGGAAGCGATAACGACTTTGTCTCTTGAAATATTCTTTCTGAGTGCATTTCCAAGATATTCTTCACTGGTTCCATCCGAATATCCGTTTGCAGTATCGAAAAAATTAATTCCCAGATCGAGAGCATGTTTTACGATTTCCTCTGTTCCTGCTTCATCCAGTGTCCAGTCGTGCAGCGTTCCGGGTTTTCCGAAGCTCATACAGCCTACACAGAGCTTCGATACCTCAATGTCCGTGTTTCCTAATTTTGCGTATTCCATATTCACCGATCCCTTCTTCACATTATATTCCATATATATTGTAAGACGGACTCCTTACAAAGTCTAATACCTGTCCTTTATCATATATCATACATTTTTTGAATAGTTTTCTGTTTTTACAGAATCCTTTTCCCGAAACAGCGGCATGCTGCGCACAATTTAAAAGAGCCGGGAATTTCCCGGCTCCATGATCCTGACAGAGGGGCGGTCCTGCCGCCTCATTCTATCTTTTCCTCTGTCCCCACAAAATTACATTCATCTTATAGACTTGTCAGGACAGGGTTATTTAAATAGTCGTAAACCCGTCTTACCTCGCTTATTTTACGGGTATCCAGCATAGACGGGCAGTCTTTGTCCAGACCGGCGATCCGCATCATATCTGCCTCGTCCAGTTCAAAATCCCAGATATTAATATTTTCTCTCATACGCTCCCTGTGAACAGATTTGGGGATAACGATCACTCCCTGCTGCACGTTCCATCTCAGGATGATCTGTGCCGGAGTCTTTCCGTATTTTTCCGCAATCTCCTTCAGTACCGGCTCGTCGAACATGCCTTTCAGCCCTTCCGCGAAAGGTGCCCATGCCTGTGCCTGTACTCCCAGTTCATCCATGAGCTCAAGATCTTCTTTTCTCTGATAGTGGGGATGCCGCTCGATCTGATTGATCTGCGGCTTAATTTCCACATTGTAACACAGATCCAGCAGGCGGTCCGGATAGAAGTTGCATACACCGATCGCACGGATTTTTCCTTCTCTGTATAGTTCTTCCATAGCCCGCCAGGAACCATAATAGTCTCCAAATGGCATATGGACAAGATAAAGGTCCAGATATTCAAGCCCCAGTTTTCTCAACGACTCTTCAAAAGCCGCCTTCGTATTTTCATATCCCATCTGCTGGATATATGCTTTCGTAGTGATAAACAGTTCTTCCCGGGGAACGCCGCAGTTCCGGATCGCTCTGCCCACCGCTTCTTCATTCTGATATGAACTTGCCGTATCGATCAATCGGTATCCTTCTGAAATGGCGTTTCTGACTACCTTTTCGCAGTCCTCTTCCGGAATCTGGAAAACTCCAAACCCTTCCATGGGCATTTCTATCCCGTTATTCAGTTTTACTTTTCCTGTCATAATCCTGCCTCCAATCGGACAGGGGAAGTCTCCTTCCCCTGTCCATCGCCATACCGCGGTCAGCTCACAGCAAAGCCGTTCGCTGGTCCATAACAAACTTTATTTCATTTCTTTTTCCCAGTATCGGATCACATTGACCTGCGCTTCATCTCCAAGTCTCTCCAGTGTCTCGATTTCTTCCGGGGAGAGTTCAACCTCCGCTGCCTTTACGGCGTCTTCTACCTGGTAAACTTTCGTCACTCCGATGATCGGAAGCGTTCCTTTGGCGATTGCCCATGCTACCGGGATCTGCGCGGTCGCCACATGATGACGGTCTGCAATCTCCTCCAGTCCCGCATTGAGTTTCTCCAGCTTCGGAAGCATGGGATTGTAAGTCCTTCCCCTGTCAGAATCCTCCGGGAAGGGATGCTCTGTATCATATTTTCCGGTGAGTGCTCCCTGCTCCAGCACCATATAGGAGAAGAAAATGATTCCATTTTCCTTACAGTAGTCCAGGATCCCGGAAGTTTCCGAAGACCGGTTCAGAAGGCTGTAATGATTCTGGATTGCAGAGATCTTCAGCCCTTCTCCGGCAAGGATGTCAGCCGCCTCTTTAATCTCTGCCAGACTGTGATTTGAAAGTCCGATCTTCCCGATCTTTCCGCTCTTCGCAAGAGGGATCAGTTCTGTCACCCACTTCGGCGCGTCCATCGGATTATGGATCCAGTAAAAATCCATATAATCTGTTCCGAGCAGTTCCGCACTTTTCTCATACAGAGCGGTCACAGCGTTCTCTGCCGCGGGATCCGCACACTGCGGGGTAAATTTGTCGGAGATCAGATAACTGTCTCTTGGAACTGTTCTGAGAAAATCCCCCAGAACCTTTTCCGAAGTGCCCATGCCGTATGCATACGCAGTATCCCAGAGGTTCAGTCCCTCTTTCATCGCCGTGTCAAATACCGGTCTGAGTGTTTCCGGAGTAAGATTTCCTCCGAATGTGCCATCGTTTCCCCATGCCCATGCTCCAAGAGCGATCCTGGGCATTCTTTCTGTTTCTGCCATGTTGTTTTCCTCCTGTTTCAAATCAGATTTTTATTCTGCAAGTCCGATACTGCCAAGCCATCCGGAAACCGTATCGCTGCAGTCTTCCGCTTCGCTGCTCCCAAGAGAGAGCCCCTCTGTGATCCGGGCCTCCGGCTCCATCTCTGCGATCGTATCCAGAGAGTCGGAAAATCCGCTGCCGCCGCTGGTGTTAAACGGAGCCACCGTCTTACCGGACAGATCATACTCATCCAGGAAAGTATAGATGATCATCGGCATATCTCCCCACCAGTTGGGGAATCCCAGAAAAATCGTGTCATATCCTGACAGATCCACCGTATCCGCGATAGCCGGCCGGGCGTCACTGCTCTGCTCTTCCTGTGCAATATCAAGTAGTTCGTCATAGTCATCCGTATAGGGCTGGGCCGGAACAATCTCAAACAGATCCGCACCGGTCTGGCTCTGGATTTCCTGAGCTACGGCCTCTGTATTGCCTGACCAGGAGAAATAAACGATCAGCGCGCCGCCGTCTTCCCCAGAACTTTCTTCACCATTTTCTGCGTTCTCCTCCTGAACAGCTTCTGTAGTTTCAGGTTCCTCTGCCGTCTGAGGCTCAGCATCTGCCTCTGTCTGATCAGATGCTGCCGGCTCAGATTCCGCTCCGCCGCTGCAGGCAGCCAGGCAGAAAACCGCAGTTCCCGCAATGACTGCGGAAAGCACCTTTTTCAGCAACCTTGATTTCATAGGTATCCTCCTGATTTTCTATTATTTACTGTTTTTGGCTATTCGCCTGTTAACTGATTTGGCTATTCACCGAGATTCATACACTTCCCGATCACATCGCCTGTGCGGAGATACTCATATGTAGGCATCTCAAAAAGAACCGGTTTCAGCGTATGGTAATCAATCTTTCCCGCCTCGTTTAACACACTCTCTTCCGCATAGACGCCGTCGATCTTACAGATAAAACTCTCAAAACCTTCTGTCTCATAGATATCATCCACAGTACAGTCCATCACCACCGGCGCCTCATCGATCAGCGGCGCTCCGGTTTTTTCCGTATGGTACACGAACATTGTTGATTTATCCACTTTATTTCCGCTGACGCAGCCCGCGCGGTCCGCCTTTTTCAGCATTGCTTCGTCCACAATGTTTACTGTCAGAGCACGGGTCTCTTTGATTCCCTGATTCGTATAGTGAGGTTTTGCAAGGCTGACCATGATCCGGTCATGTCCAATGATCCCCACATGTCCCACCAGGACATAATTCGGTTTCCCGTTTACCATCGTTCCCACTACAACAAGCGGAGTAGGATAAAGCGCAAGACTGTTTCCAATATGTTTTTTCATCAACTTTTACTTCCTTTCAGTTTCAGATTTCTTTCTTGTTTCGAATATATTGTAAGACGGATCCATTGCCAAGTCTAATACCTGTCATTTATCATTTTCCATACGTTTTATGAATGACCCGCTATTGTTTCCGGCCCTTCCGGAACTGCTTTCTATTTCGCCCGAGGGGAATTATCGCTGCCGGATCTCCGAAGGAAAACTGACAGATAATAGACGATCCAGATAAACAGCCCCATCATGGCCAGATAATCTATATAAAAAGATATCGGAGACTCACTGTAATCCAGGAAGACAAACTGTGTCCCCAGGAACATGTAAGTCGCCAGATCTCTTGTCGCAAAAGCATACAGACCATAAACTGCGATCAGAAAAGCCAGGATACGCAGAACCAGGATTCGGATTCCTGATTCCCCCGATACTCTCAGGATCCCTCTGACTCTTGCCATCACAATTCCCCAGTGGAATCCCAGATGCACCGCCATCAGGACAAATCCCCAGTAGCAGGCAGCCATATGGACCAGCCTTGCAGTTCCCATCCCGCCAGTGATCGGGAGAAACGCAAAAACATGCCGCGACATCACGATCCCGCTTGCCATCAGACATATCATCACCGCAAGAAGCGCCAGATCCACTGCACTTCCCAGCACTCTCATAACAGTATACTTTCCCCAGAACAGATTCCTGTACCAGCCCGTGTTCAGCAGATGATGAACAAGAAACAGCACCAGCATTCCTGCCCCTGCCCATTCATGAGCAGTTTCTCCCCAGATCTGATATCCCATAAGAAACAGGAGCGCCAGCGTCATGAGAACGTCAACTGCCAGTTTGACTTTTGGCCTTACTTTCACTTTTCTCTTTCCTTCGATCATAATACTGTCCTTTCATTTTTCCGGTAAATTCTGTTCCAGCCACGCCTGTACCATATCCTGCAGATTTTCTCTTCTGTTTTCCAGCACATACAGACTGCTCCCTGTTTTTGCCGCCGGGCAGAGGTTTCTGACCGCCTGCTCCATCCCTTTGTCCTCTCCGCCGCAGTGACTGAAAAAAGGAAGAAGGGTCTTTCCCGTCATATCATTTTCTTTCAGCCATGCCGCCAGAGGCGGGGCGATGGTCCCGCACCAGTTGGGCGAACCGGCAAAGATAATATCATATTTGTCCGCCCTTTCTGTGACAGGCAGCAGCGCCGGGAACGTTCCTGTTTCGTTCTCCCTTTTCACCTGGCTCAAAAGCTGCTCAAAATCTGCTGGATAAGGCTGTCTCGGATAAATATGGCTCCGCCTTCCTCCTGTCAGCTGTTCTATCATTTCTGCAATTCTGCGGGTCTTTCCGGAATAGGAATAGCAGACAACTAAAATTTCCCCATTCATACAAACGAATCTCCTCTTCTCAATTATTAAACAGTTTCTGTCAGTATGTATTGCTCTTCATCCTGTTCTTTCTCTGTTGCTTTTTATTATAAATTTCTCTGATCGCTCCTGTCTAATACCTGTCTATTATGGAAAATCATACCTTCTCCGTATGGAAACCGGACAGGGGAAGCTTTCCTGCCCCTGTCCCCCGCGATACCATGGGCAGCTCACGGCAGATTTCCACTTAAATCAATCACCGGAAGTGCCCAAAGGCACATTCCGGGATTGTAAGCGGTCGCCAAGGTCTCGG
>DWUT01000111.1 GCA_019120615.1 Candidatus Mediterraneibacter norfolkensis | reverse complement strand
ATGTCTATTCAGTTCTTTATAATTTTTCGTGAAACAGCCCTAGGGAAAATGTCCCCGCCATTGACTTTTAAGGGTAAAAAAAGTATTATTAGAAGGTATTATAGTGTGTTATATCTAACGATCAAATATCTGTTAACGGAAACATCTTGCAGAAAGTTCAGCATAAATTTTATGAAGAAATTAAACAGAAAGAAGAAAAGATTACTTATTATATGTATTGCGGTTCTGATCCTTGCAGTCCTTATAACTCTGATCATCAGAGGAGTGCGTTATTTTACTGCACCCGGTGCGGATACGGAGCAGGGGATTGAATATATCAAGGCAGCGGAATCGGAGGATATCTCAACGATCGAACAGAAGATCGCGCAGCTTGAAAGTGCAGACAGCAATGATGAGGATTCCAGGAGCAATAAAGAGAAGTTTGCAAGCTCTGTGGTGATGGGAGATGCTGTCGCGGAAGGACTGACAGAATATGATGTGCTCAATGCTTCAAGCGTTGTGTCAAAGAACGGGGTGCATCTGGATGAACTGGACGATCAGGTGGCGCAGGTGAAGGAACTGGATCCTCAGATTATTTTCCTTTCTTACGGGAGGAGTGATGTTATTGAGACAGATGGAGATACGGATCAGTTCCGTTCGGAATATGAGGACCTTGTGAGAGAGATCAGGGAAGAGATTCCGAATGCGCATATTTTTGTCAATGCAATCTTCCCGGTGCTCGATCAGGCCGTGGAGGATGAGCCGGCTCTGGAAATGATCCAGGATTACAATGAAGTGCTTCGCACAATGTGTACGGACATGCAGATCGGATTTATCGACAGCACTGATCTTGTACAGACGCAGTATTATGAGGAAGACGGGATTCATTTTATTGCGGAGTTCTATCCGGTCTGGGCTGACAGGATGGCGGAGGTGGCAGCGTTATGAAGGGAGACAACCAAAAGAGCAGGCCGGAAATCCCGGAAATCGCGAAATATATCGTATTTGCGCTGGTCATTGCCTATGTGGTTCTGCTCCTGCTGTTTGCAAGTGGAAGCAGCAGACCCTTTGAAGAGGTTGCGGCGTCGGTGAGTGATTCTCTTGATACGGAAGTGCTCACCCAAATGGATGACCGGATGCTGAAGCGTAATTTTGGCCTGAACAGCGCGGATTACAGCGGAGTTATGTACTATACGTCTACATCCAGTATGTCTGTAGAGGAGGTATTGCTGATCCGGGTGAACAGCCGGAGGCAGATCCAGCAGATTACAGATGCGATCGATGAACGGATCGGCATGAGAATGGATGCGTTTGAGGGATATGCTCCGGAGCAGGTCAGACTTCTGGAAGACGCGCAGCAGAGCGTGCGGGGAAGATATGTGTTCTTTGTGGTGTCATCCCGGGCAGCGGAATACAGGAATGCATTTGATACGAGTCTATAGGGGAGAGGGAAGTAAAAATGGTATTCAGCAGTATAACATTTCTGTTTCTGTTTTTGCCAGTCGTACTGGCAGTGTACTATATTGCTCCGGAAAAGCTTAAAAATATCATCCTTCTGGTCGCAAGCATCTTCTTTTACGCATGGGGAGAGCCGGTCTATGTTGTTTTGATGATCCTCTCCATTCTGCTGAACTATTTCTGTGGCCTTGATATCGGCAGAAAGGCAGAAAATCCTGTCAGGGCAAAACGGAGTGTGATCTTTGCCGTTGTCGTGAACATCCTGATCCTCGGCTTTTTCAAATATTACGGGTTTCTGCTGGATATGCTGAACTCAGTGCTGCCCGGTGAAATTCCGTACAGAGAGTTGTCTCTTCCCATAGGGATTTCGTTCTATACGTTTCAAAATCTTTCTTACATTATAGATGTATACAGAAAAAAAGTGAAACCTCAGAAGAGCCTGCTGCTGTACGCGGTCTATATTTCCATGTTCCCCCAGCTCATCGCCGGGCCGATCGTTCGATATATAGACATTGAGGAACAGTTGGCAAACAGGAAGACGTCGGTCGTACGGCTCGGTCGGGGGACAGTTCTTTTTATCCGGGGACTGGCGAAAAAGGTGGTCATTGCAAATATGACCGGAGAGATCTTTCAGCAGATATCGGATATGCAGGCGAGCCAGATGACGGTTCTTATGGCATGGCTGGGATGCATTTCCTATGCTTTCCAGATCTATTTTGATTTCAGCGGATATTCTGACATGGCGTTGGGATTGGGAAGAATGTTTGGGTTTGAGTTTCAGAAAAATTTCGACTACCCGTATACGTCGAAGAGTATCACGGAGTTTTGGAGACGATGGCATATCTCCCTCAGCACATGGTTCCGGGAGTATGTATATATCCCTCTTGGCGGAAATCGCTGTTCCGGGGGGAGAAATATGGTCAATCTGATGATCGTATGGACTCTGACCGGAATGTGGCATGGAGCTGCATGGAACTTTATCGTCTGGGGAGTGTATTACGGTGCCCTTCTCGTGATGGAGAAATATGTCTGGGGAGCTTCTTTGGATCAGTTTCCCAACCCTGTGAGACGGATTTATTCCCTTGTCCTGATTCTGATCGGCTGGGTGTTTTTCTTCAGTCCCAGCATCGGCTATGCGCTTCGTTATCTGGCGGCAATGTTCGGCGGCGGAGCCGGGATCGCAGACAGGGGAGCATGGTTTATCATCTTCTCTCACTGGCTTCTGTATCTGCTTGCCGTGCTCGGATCTACCAGAGCGGGATACAGGTTGATACGGGGGGTGACAGAGATATGGGACGGCAGCAGAGCGCGGACGGCAGCTGCGCTGGTCCTGTACTTTGGGATGTTTCTGGTCTCGGTGGCTTTTTTGGTGACAGGGGACTATAATCCGTTTCTATATTTCAGGTTCTAGGGTGATAAGATGAGAGGCAGAAAAAGGAAAAAAGGCCGGATCGAGGGCCTGATAGGAAAAATATTCATATTGGGGCTTCTGTGCGTTATGCTCATAAATCTGATCGTTCCGGACCGGGAGAGTTCGGAAAGTGAGTACCGTGTTCTGGCTTCCAGCCCGAAACTCAATCTGACGACAATCATGGCGGGAGATTTCGCGGAGCAGTTTGAGAACTGGATGAGTGATCAGTTTGTGGGAAGAAGCCTTCTGCGCGGAGTGAAGACAACGCTGTCGCGGCTCGGGGGGAGCCGGATGGAAAACGGCGTGTACCTCGGGAAGAACGGACAGCTGCTGGAGCCCATCGAACTTCCGGATCAGGAACATCTTTCGGCTAATCTGGACTCGATCAGGAGTTTTGCAGAGTCATACCCGGATATCCCGGTCAGTATGCTTCTTGTACCGGACGCGGCATGCGTGCTCAGCGACAGTCTTCCGGCGTTTGCGTCGGTGGAGGATCAGACTCAGATGATCAGCATGGTACAGAGAAATCTCGGAGATTCCGTAAACTGGATCGATGCGGTTTCGGTATTGAATAAGCACAAAAGTGAAAAAATATATTATAAGACAGATTCACACTGGACTGCGCTGGGAGCTTTCTATGTGTTTCAGGAGGCGGCTCCGGTTCTTGGCATTCAGGAAGACGTATCGGACAAATATGTTTCCTATACTGTATCGGACAGTTTTAACGGACTTCTTGCTGCGCAGTGCGGTGTGGGGCTGGGAGAGAAAGAGACCATTGATATCTATGCACCGACACAGGGGGATCCTGATGTGATCGTCAGCTATGTGGACGAGTCAAAGAGGACAACTTCGCTTTATGATTCTTCAAAGCTGGAGACCAGGGATCAATATTCCGTGTACCTTGGAGGAAATACATCCGTCCTGGATATCAGGACCGTTTCCACCAGTCAGGACAGGCTTCTTGTCATCAAGGACTCTTTTGCAAACTGTTTCGTGCCGTTCCTTGCTCCCTACTACCGGGAGATCGTGGTGGTGGATCCCAGATATTACAGCGGGACGATAACAGATCTTATGGACACGTACCGGATCACGGACGTGCTGTTCCTGTACAGCGGGAATACATTTTTTACAGATAACAGTATCAGCGGAGTGTTTGCCAGTGAGTAATCGGATCAGTGAAGAATTTATACAGAAAAAGGAGCCGGTCAGGCTCAACAAATATCTGTGCGAGGCGGGGGTCTGTTCCAGACGGGAGGCGGACCGCCTGATCGAGAGCGGCAGGGTGACCGTGGATGGACAGCAGGCACAGACCGGGATGAAGATCCTCCCGGGGCAGGTCGTGAAGGTTGGATGCAGAGTCGTATCAAAACAGGATGAGATGGTAGTCCTTGCCGTAAACAAACCAAGAGGGATCGTCTGTACGGAGGAACGCCGGGAGAGGAACAGTATTGTCCGGTTCCTGGATTACCCGATCCGGGTGACTTATATCGGAAGGCTGGACAAGGATTCCCATGGACTTCTGCTCATGACCAATAACGGAGATATCATCAACCGGATGATGCGTGCGGCAAACCGCCATGAGAAGGAGTACAAGGTGACGGTGGATCATGAGATCACGGAGGAATTTCTGGAGAAGATGTCCTCCGGTGTGCCGATCCTGGATACGGTGACCAGGCCGTGTCAGGTAAAGAAGATCGGAAAATATACCTTTTCCATCATACTGACACAGGGGCTGAACCGGCAGATCCGCAGGATGTGCAGTGCTCTGGGGTATGAGGTGAAGGATCTTCTGAGAGTGCGGGTCATGAATATCCGGCTTGACGGGCTGCGCGACGGTCAGTACAGAAAACTGACGGATGAAGAGCTGGAAGGATTATATGAACTGATCAAGGATTCTCCGGGGACGCCGGGAGGCTCCGGCAGTAAAATCGGAAAAGGACAGGCAGGAGGAGATTATGGCAGCAGATAAGATGGCAAGGATGAAGGAACTCGTGGAACTTCTGAACAGAGCGCGGCGCGCCTATGAACAGGAAGATCAGGAGATCATGAGCAACTATGAATATGACAGACTTTATGATGAACTTCAGGGACTGGAACAGGAGCTGAATACGACTCTTGCTTCCAGCCCTACTGTTAATGTGGGGTACGAAGTGTTAAGTGAACTTCCAAAGGAACGTCATGAGCGTCCCATGCTCTCCCTGGACAAGACAAAAGATGTGGAGCGGTTAAAGGAGTTTCTGGGAGACCAGAAGGCCATGATCTCCTGGAAACTGGACGGGCTGACCATCGTGCTCACCTACAGAGGGGGAAGCCTGGAAAAGGCAGTGACCCGTGGGAACGGGGAAGTGGGGGAAGTCATCACCGGCAATGCCCGGGTGTTCAAAAATGTACCCCTTAACATTCCGTTTCAGGGGGAACTGGTCCTTCGGGGCGAGGCGGTCATCGGATATAAGGATTTCGAGCGGATCAACGAGGAAATTGAGGACGTGGACGCCAGGTATAAGAATCCGAGAAACCTGTGCAGCGGTTCCGTGCGGCAGCTCAATAATGAGATCACAGCAAAACGCAATGTCAGGTTTTATGCTTTTACCCTGGTGAGAGCCGACGGAGTGGATTTTCACAATTCCAGGCTGTACCAGATGGAATGGCTGACAGAGCAGGGATTCGACGTGGTGGAATACCATCCGGTCACCAGAGAGACCATCGACGGGGAAGTGAAGTGGTTTTCCGAGCATATTTCAGAAAACGATGTCCCCTCGGACGGACTGGTCCTGGTCTATGACGATATTGCCTACGGCGAATCACTGGGGACGACGGCGAAATTCCCCAGAGACTCCTTCGCCTTCAAGTGGGCGGATGAGATCCGTGAGACGACTCTTCTGGAGATCGAGTGGAGCCCGTCAAGGACCGGGCTGATCAATCCGGTGGCGATCTTCGAACCGGTGGAACTGGAGGGAACCACTGTGAGCCGCGCAAGCGTCCACAATATCAGTATCATGGAAGAACTGGAACTGGGCATGGGAGATACGATCCAGGTCTACAAGGCCAACATGATCATCCCTCAGATCGCGGAGAACCTGACTCGCAGCGGTGTAAAGGATATTCCGAAGGTCTGTCCCGTGTGCGGCGGTCCGACGAAGATCCGGATGGAGAATGAGACAAAGACTCTCTACTGTACCAATCCGAGATGCCAGGCCAAGCATGTGAAGGCGTTCGCCCTGTTTGCAAGCCGGGATGCCATGAACATCGAAGGCCTGTCGGAGGCAACTCTGGAGAAATTTATCATGAATGGATTCATAAAGGATTTTACAGATATCTTTCATCTGGAGCGCTATGAGGATGAGATCAAGAACATGGAAGGATTCGGAGAGAAGTCTTACCAGAATCTCCAGACAAGCATCCGGAATGCCCGGATGACAACGCTTCCGCGGCTGGTCTACAGTCTCGGCATCCCCAATATCGGCATTTCCAATGCAAGGATGATCTGCCAGGCGATGGGAAATGATCCTGAACGTGTGGCGGATGCCACGGAGGATGAGCTCGACAAGATACAGGGCGTAGGGGAAGTTATTGCGAAGACGTTTGTGGAATATTTCGCGGATGAGGAACACCGGGATATTTTCCGGCGGCTCCTGGACGAAGTGGATATTCCGGAGGAGAAAGCTCCGGCAGGGGGACAGAATCTTGCCGGGATCAACTTTGTGATCACGGGAAGCGTGGAACATTTTGCCAACCGGGGAGAGGTCAAGGATGAGATCGAAAAACGGGGCGGCAGGGTCACGGGAAGTGTGACTTCGAAGACGAATTACCTCATCAACAATGATGTGAATTCGACTTCGTCTAAGAACCGGAAGGCAAGGGAACTTGGCATTCCGATCATATCAGAGGAAGAGTTTATGAAAATGCTCGGCTGAAGGAGGCCGGGAGAACGGAAACAGAAAAACGACAGAGACAAGAAAGGCAGGGATGGCGTGAATTTTAAGACAGCCAAATTAAAAGAAAAATTACAGGAAAAACTCAATGAAACACTAAAGGCAGTGATCCCGATCATCGCGATCGTACTGCTCCTGTGCTTTACGATCGCACCAATCGAGCCGGGAATACTGCTGGCATTTCTTTTGGGAGCGGTGCTCCTGATCGTGGGGATGATGTTCTTTACGCTTGGGGTGGACATGTCCATGACCCCCATCGGCGAGAGCGTGGGAACCTGCATGACACAGACGAAGAAGCTGTGGCTGATGGTCCTTTTGAGCTTCATCCTCGGATTTATCGTAACCATATCTGAACCGGATCTACAGGTTCTTGCAGAGCAGGTACCTTCGGTGCCGAACATGGTCCTTGTGCTGTCGGTGGCAGCAGGCGTGGGACTGTTTCTCGTGGCATCACTTCTGCGTATGCTTTTTAACATTACACTGGCACATATGCTGATCGTGCTGTATATCATCGTGTTCGCACTGGCGTTTCTGGCACCGGGAGATTTTATCGCGGTGGCGTTCGACGCGGGCGGCGTGACGACGGGCCCCATGACCGTGCCATTTATCATGTCGCTTGGTATCGGTATTTCCGCGATCCGAAGTGATGAGAGGGCGGAGGATGACAGTTTCGGTTTGGTGGCGCTCTCGTCTGTGGGACCGATCCTCTCCGTCCTTGTGCTGAGTCTGATCTATCATCCTGAGAGTGCGGAGTATACGGCGGATAATATTCCGAATATCAGCGATTCGGTGGAACTGTGGAAGATCTTTGCAGAAGAACTTCCAGACTATATGGGAGAGATGGCAGTCTCGCTGCTCCCGATTATCGTGTTCTTTGTGATCTTCCAGATGATCTTCCGCAGGATGCAGCGGAGAATGCTCATTCGAATCGCTGTCGGTATGGTGTATACCTATGCAGGACTGGTGCTCTTTCTTACTGGAGTCAACGTGGGATTTATGCCTGCGGGAAATTATCTGGGCCAGGTCCTTGCGGACAACCTGTATAAGTGGATCATCGTGCCGATCGGTATGATCATCGGATACTTTATCGTGCGCGCCGAGCCGGCAGTGTTTGTCCTGACAAGACAGGTGGAGGATATCACTTCCGGAACGATCACGGCAGGAGCCATGAGCATGAGCCTTTCCATCGGTGTAGCGGTATCTCTGGGACTGGCGATGATCCGTGTGCTGACGGGCATCTCCATCTTCTGGTTTATCATTCCGGGGTATGTGGTGGCACTGGCACTTTCCTTTTTCGTGCCGAAGATCTTTACGGCGATCGCGTTTGACTCGGGCGGTGTGGCTTCTGGACCCATGACGGCGACGTTTCTTCTTCCCTTTGCGATGGGCGCCTGCGTGAGCGTGGGCGGGGATATCGTAACGGATGCTTTCGGCGTGGTGGCAATGGTCGCCATGACGCCGCTGATCACGATACAGATCCTGGGACTTGTGTATGAGATCAGCTCCAGACGTCTTGAGAAGCAGGAGGCAGCGAAAGCTGTGGCAGAGTTCGAACAACTTCCGGACGACGAGATCATAGAACTTTAATGACGACATGAGGTGGATATATGAGTGAATTATATTGGATGATGACGATCACAAAGAGGTCGATGGGAAAGAAACTGGTCGCATGCTATGAGGAAAACGGTCTTTCGTCTGTGCTCTGTACTCTGGCGAAGGGAACAGCAACCAGCGAGACGCTGGACTATTTCGGCCTGGAAGTGACAGAGAAGATGGTCACTATGACAGTGGTTTCAGATGATACATGGAAAGAGGTCAGAAGAGAACTGGAAGACCGGTTTCAGATCGACGTCCCGGGAACCGGGATCGCATTTCTCGTGCCTCTTTCCAGCATAGGAGGCAAGAAAGTATTCCGGTTCCTGACAGACGGACAGAGTTATGAAAAAGAAGAGGAGAGTGTGATGAAGGATACAAAATATGAACTGATCGTTGTAATAGCCAACCACGGATACAGTGAGGAAGTGATGGACGCGGCGCGGGCGGAGGGCGCCGGCGGAGGAACGGTCATCCATGCCAGGGGGACCGGACTTGAGAAGGCGGAGAAATTCCTTGGAGTGTCCATTGCAGATGAGAAAGAGATGATCTTTATCGTGTCAAAGGCGGAACAGAAAAACAGGATCATGAAATCCATCATGGAGAACGCGGGGCTTGAGAGTAAGGCGAGATCGGTAGTATTCTCACTGCCAGTGGCGGATACGGCAGGACTGAGGTTGCAGGAGATTCAGTAAGGAATGAGGTTTAGAAAAAGTTCATTTGTATAACCGTTCCCGGTGTACTATAATGAAAAAAGAGCGTCAGTATGTGCTGATGCCGGCATTATTTGACAGGAAGGGATGGATTATGTCAGACCACGATTTTATCATATTGGACGAGGATGAAACGAAAGAAGATTCCTCATCGGCACAGGAGACTGGAGAGAAAGAGAAGGCGGAAGTGACTGCCCCGGAGCAGAAGAAGGACAAGGATGACGACGGATATGAGAAGATCTGTTTTATCTGCCACCGGCCCGAGAGTGTGACCGGTAAGATGATCGAGCTGCCGAATAATATCACGGTGTGTCCAGACTGCATGCAGAGAAGCTTTGATGTCATGAACAATGGCTCCATCGATCTGAGCCGTCTTATGAATATGCCAGGGGTGCAGTTCTTTAATATGTCAGATTTTGAGAACATGCAGCCCAGACCGCAGAAGATCAAGAAGAAAATGGAAAAACCAAAAGAGTTCCACCAGCTTAATATCAAGGACATCCCGGCGCCGCACAAGATCAAGGCCAGACTGGACGAGTATGTGGTGGGGCAGGAGTATGCGAAGAAGGCCATGTCTGTCGCGGTATACAATCACTATAAGAGAGTGGCGACGGACACGATGGATGATATTGAGATCGAGAAGTCGAACATGCTCATGATCGGACCGACAGGAAGCGGCAAGACGTATCTGGTCAAGACGCTGGCACGGCTTCTGGACGTGCCGCTGGCGATTACGGATGCCACGTCTCTTACGGAGGCGGGATACATAGGCGATGATATCGAGAGCGTGGTATCGAAACTCCTTGCTGCGGCGGACAATGATGTGGAGCGGGCAGAGCAGGGGATCATTTTCATCGATGAGATCGACAAGATCGCGAAGAAGAGAAATTCCAACCAGAGGGATGTGAGCGGAGAATCTGTTCAGCAGGGAATGCTCAAGCTTCTGGAGGGAAGCGAGGTCGAGGTACCTGTCGGGGCGAACAGCAAGAATGCCATGGTGCCGCTGACAACGGTGAACACGAAGAACATCCTCTTTATCTGCGGAGGGGCTTTCCCGGATCTGGAGGAGATCATAAAAGAGCGTCTGCAGAAAAAGACGTCTATGGGATTCAATGCAGAGCTGAAGGATAAGTATGAGAACGACAAAGATCTGCTGTCCAAAGTGACGGTGGAGGATCTGAGAAAATTCGGGATGATCCCGGAATTCCTGGGGCGTCTTCCCATTATCTTCACACTGAAAGGACTGGATAAGGACATGCTGGTGAAGATCCTGAAGGAGCCTAAGAACGCGATCCTGAAACAGTATCAGAAGCTGCTCGCCCTTGATGAGGTGAAGCTGGAATTCGATGGCGGTGCGCTGGAGGCGATCGCGGAGAAGGCGATGGAGAAGGACACCGGAGCCCGTGCGCTGCGCGCTATCATCGAGGAGTTTATGCTGGATATCATGTACGAGATCCCGAAGGACGACAGCATCGGCCAGGTTACGATCACCCGGGAATACATCGAAGGAACGGGTGGTCCGATTATAGAACTGAGAGGGCAGGAAGTGCCCAGGCTGGGGTGAAGGATTGTTAACAAAATAACAGGTGCCGTGTACTTTGTACAAAGTACACGGCACCTGTT
>DWUT01000110.1 GCA_019120615.1 Candidatus Mediterraneibacter norfolkensis | reverse complement strand
GGAAGAATGAAGAGAAGTCTGGGAGGGGAAGGACGGGGATAAAAGGATAGAGGAATAAAGATAAAGAAGCGTCCTGCCGATGGTGGGGCGCTTCTCATATATAGCAAAGAAATTATAAGTGGAAGTGTTGACAGGATACCTGCAGAAAATTATAATAAAATTACCTAATAGGTAATATGATTGGGAGGGATAGAAGGGGAAGTTGGAAATTATTTATGCGAACAATAAAATTAAGCAGCAGTGTACTAATATAAAAGATGCGGTAAAATTATTTGGTGGGGACAAACAGCTGGCAGTCAGCTTGCTTGGTAGAATAAATGCCATTGAACAGGCAGAAGTGATAAAAGATATCATCGTTATGCCGCAATTTCATTTTCATAATCTGCAGGGTAAAATGAAAGGTTCGTTTGCGATAGATGTGAAGGGGAGACGGGATAAGTGGAGAATTATTTTGTGCCCTTTAAATGATGAAGGGGAAAGATTTGTTCCCTGTTATATAGATTAGATTGCAGAAATTGTCAAAATAGTGGAGATTACGGAGGTGAGTGCACATTATGAGTAGCTATGTTGAATATCATGATAAAATTGCATTTCATCCAGGATATTATATTAAGGAAATTGTGGAAGAAAGTGGTTTGACTCAGGAAGATTTTGCGAAGAGGCTTGGAACTACACCTAAAAATTTATGCGTTTTAATGAATGGAGATCAAAATCTATCCATTGATATTGCAACAAAGCTTTCCAGAATGCTTGGAACAACAGTTGCCTATTGGCTGAGAATTCAGCAGGCTTATGATGAGACAATTGCGGAATTTCTTTCTGAAGAAGAATTGAAGCGGGAAAGAGAAGTATTTAAGCTTTTGGATTATAAATATTTTAGGGAACATTTTGGACTTCCGGATATTCCGCGAAAAATTGATGAACAGATTAAGCAGGTCAGAGAATTCCTTTCGGTTTCATCGCTGACAGTATTAAAGAGGGCAGATTTAGCTGTAAGCTTCAGAAGCTATACGGAAAATCTCAGTGAATCCAACATTGTGAATGCTAATGCAATGGTGCAGATTGCAATTAACCGTACATTGAAAACAGAAGCGCCTAAATTCAATAAGAAAAAATTTGAAGTCAGCGTTGAATTTGCTTTAACCCAGACTCATAATCATGAGAATTTTCTTCCAACGCTGTGCGAAGCTTTTGACAATGCAGGAGTTGTTCTGATTGTGCTTCCCAATCTGAAGAATTCAGGAATTAACGGGGCGACGAAGAAGGTAGATGGAAAGGTCATGCTGATGGTGAATGACAGAAGACATTATGCGGATACTTTTTGGTTTACGCTATTTCATGAAATTGGTCATATTATGAATGGAGATTATGGCATTACATTCGGAACCAATCAAAACCATTCAGAAGATGAGGCGGATCAATATGCACAGAGATGTTTGATCCCTCAGGAAAAATATGAAAGATTTCTTCAGGAAAACAAGACTTTTGATGAAAAGACGATTCGGGATTTTGCAGCTTCCATAGACAGGGATCCGGGGATTGTGCTTGGACGGCTGATGAAGGATAAAGTGGTTGATTATACCGATATGGAGCTTTCCAATAGGCTTCGAAAGAAATATACTGTGGTTATAAAATAATATGTATAAGACTATAACTTACTACAACCAAAACGCCCAGTCCTACACATCTGCTACCCAGGCCCTTGATTTCCGCTCCATCCAGGATCATTTCCTGTCTCATATGCCGCAGTCTGCCCGAATTCTGGATTTCGGCTGTGGCTCCGGACGGGATACCAGATATTTCCTGAATCGCGGTTTTCAGGTGGATGCCGTCGATGGTTCCTCAGAGATGTGCCGAATCGCAGGAGAGTATACCGGAATACCGGTCCGGCAGATGCTTTTTCAGGAACTGGATACATTGGATTCCTACGACGGAATATGGGCCTGCGCTTCCATCCTTCATTTGTCCAGATCGGAGTTGACTGATGTCTTTCACAGGATGGCTGCTGCATTGCGGAAAAATGGAATGATTTATGCTTCCTTCAAATATGGAAGCTTTGAGGGAGAACGAAACGGGAGATATTTTACGGATTTTACAGAAATGGATTTTGCAGAATTCGCCGGACGTTTTTCTGAACTTGTCATTCAGGAGATGTGGATCACCGGGGATATTCGTCCCGGAAGGGGAGAGGAAAGATGGCTGAATACGATTCTTCAAAAATCGGCTATATGCTGAGAATCAACGGAGAATATAATAATACGCTGGATATCAAGGGCTTTTCCCGGATGCTGAAGGATCCTTCTTACTGTTACAAATTTTTCTGGCTGGAGGCTCTGGTATGGCTGATCTCGGAAGGAGTGGAGGAGACTACCTTTGGCGCGGTCATAGATGAAATGATTGCTAATGCCTGGTATCCGGTTCGGGAATTTCATATCCATTTAAGCGGTATACAGGGAGGAGAGGTGCGTGACGGGTTAGAAAGAGCAGTGGAATGCCTGTCAAAGATAAGCGGTCTTTCTGCCAGCGCCTCGAAAACGGAAATAAAGAATGCCATTCATGAACACGATAAAGAACTGAAAGTCCATAAAGAACAGCTGACAAATATGGTCCCATACCGGGCGTTGGCGGGTTTTTTCAAAGAAAACCCCGGATCCGCGTG
>DWUT01000109.1 GCA_019120615.1 Candidatus Mediterraneibacter norfolkensis | reverse complement strand
GATGTAAAATTCGTATTTTCAATATTTATTCTTTGGCGCTGGGTTATAGAAAATTTATTTGATGATCATATTTAATTATGCTATACTAGGTAGAAATAAGCGCAGCAAAATATATCAATACGATTGAGGTGAGCATCCAATGCATGTAAATGAATCTTCTGAAAATTATCTGGAAACGATCCTCATGCTGAGTCAGACTCTTCCTGTTGTCCGTTCCGTCGATATCGCAACGGAACTGAACTTCAAGAAGTCGAGCGTCAGCGTGGCGATGAAAAAATTAAGAGAAAGCAACCATATTGTCGTATCACCGGAAGGTTATATCACGCTGACCGAATCAGGAAAAAAGATCGCGGACTGTATTTATGAAAGGCATACCCTTCTCTCTTCCTGGCTGGAGCAGCTGGGGGTCGATCCCCAGGTCGCGGTTGATGACGCCTGCCGCATTGAGCATGTAATCAGCTCAGAAAGTTTTGAAGCGATCAAAAAACATATCAGCGAGAAAACGGATGCAGAAATCTGATCTGCATCCGTTTCTTTATCATTTTGTAATTCACTTTTCTGTTTCTTATTTTTCAATCTGTCCGAGAACTTTCTTCAGTTCTTCCGCTGAGTTCTTCAGTTTTTCCACCTCGTCTTCACTGAAATCAATTTCCAGAATCTGCTCCGCGCCTTTGCCCCCGACAATGGAAGGAATGCTCAGGCACAGTCCCTCAAGCCCGTATTCTCCGTTCAGGGACACAGATACCGGCATCACAGTATGGCTGTCCCTTACGATCGCCTCCGCAATCCTTGCCGCCGCCATTCCTATCCCGTAGTACGTAGCGGCTTTTCTCTCGATGATCTCATACGCGCTGTCTCTCACCGCGTGATAGATCTCATCCATCTCTTTTTCAAAGTCACTGTACCCTTTCATCTTCGCAAACTCTTTCAGCCCGATCCCGTAAATATTAGCGCAGCTCCATACCGCAAGCTCACTGTCTCCGTGTTCTCCTGCGATAAAGGCATGCACGTTCCTGCTGTCCACATCCAGCTTTTCGCTGATCAGATATTTCAATCTGGCCGTATCAAGGACAGTTCCTGAACCGATCACCCTCTCCTTGGGGAATCCAGATTCTTCAAGTGCAACCTGAGTCAGAATATCCACCGGATTTGAAACGATCAGGAGAATCCCTTCACAGCTCACACGTTTGATCTCCCCGATAATGGATCTCATGATCCTGGAATTTTTCTGGACCAGATCCAGTCTCGTCTCTCCAGGTTTCTGATTTGCTCCCGCAGTGATGATCACCACTGCCGCGTCTGCAATATCTTCGTATGTTCCCGCTGAAATCTCCATGGCGTGTGCGAACGGAAGCCCGTGACTGATATCCATCGCCTCTCCCTCCGCCTTCGCCTGGTTCGCATCCAGCAGCACCATCTCTGAAAAAGTCCCCTTCTGCATCAGCGTATATGCGATCGTCGATCCTACAAAACCGCATCCGATCACCGCCACTTTCTGTATATTTACCATTGTATTTTCCTCCTTTACATTTCCATTCTTACATTTTGCTATGCCTATAATCTGCGCAGGCTGACAACTTAAATATAACCCGCTTTTAATTCCTGGTATTTTACTAGGAATTATTCACGTCTTCATTATAGTATAATTTCCCGGAAATGCAAGAGGTTTTCAGGTATTTTTTTCCAAACACAGCGCTTTTGGATCTGAGAGGGTGACTGTCGGGGTTGGAATATGGGTCCGAGACCAGCGGACATGGTTGTTGAAAAACGTATTCGCGGGCATGGAGGGCGCTGCTCCCTGGGAAAAGAAAGCTGGAGTGTAAAATTGTGCACGAAAACAGGAGCGCTATTGACTAAGCATGAACATCATTGCTGTGTCAGTCACTAACGCTCCCCTTTTGTACATCTTTCTCCGCGGGATGAGGCCAGCCGGAGGTATATACTGCTCGAAGGCTGTAGAACAACGCCGGTACTTGGAGCGCGTATTTTGCGCTCCTACGTATCCGCTGCGTTGTTCTCCCAGCGCGAGCGTGCCTGAGGGCAGTATATACCTCCGGCGGACACTCCTCCCCTCTCCCTCTATTTCTCGTACAGGAATCGCTCCGGCAGCGAGATATTAAATCCTTTCTCAAGCTTTCTGAAGTCATCCGGATTGATGGTCTGTCTCTTCTGCGGGACCATTGACAGAACCTTGATCAGGATCTCCGCGGATTTTTCAATGGTATGCATCAGTCCAAATGTAAGGTCAAAGGTCTCTCCGGAACAGAACATTCCATGATGAGCCCAGATGACAGCATTATATTTTTCCATCAGTTTGCTTGTCTCCACCGCGATCTCACGTCCGCCCGGAACCATCCAGCCGATCACGCCGACGCCTTCCGGAAATACTACCGGGCACTCTGTCGCCATCTCCCACAGTTCTCTTGTAAACACTTCGTCAGTCAGCGGGAGTACAAATGTAAGCGCGATCGTATTCGTAGTATGAGCATGATAGATCACTCTGTGTTTTCCATTTGTAAGTTTCTTCTTCACCTCATGATTCATCAGATGGGTCGGAAGCTCGCTTGTCGGATTTCCCCCTTCAACAAGCCCCCAGCGGATACGGTAGTTCTTCCCCTGCTCATCAACCTCGATGATCGCCAGACACGCCTCCGGATCCACTGCGATATTTCTGAAATACTTTCCTGTACCTGTCACAAGGAAAAACTCACCTGCCAGTCCCGGTACATCCGTGCCGATCGGCTGCCAGGGCGTATCCTGATATAAACGGGAGCGGATCGCGTCAACCTCACCCTTTTTCAGTCTGTAAGAAAGGTTTCCTCCGTTCCTCTCATGCCACCCCTGTTTGTAACCGTCATCTGCCATTTTTATAAAATCCTGAACAAATTTTGAATCTAATACTTTCATCTTTACTACCTCCAACTCAAATAAATCCAAACTTCATCCGCCACATTATTTTGTTGTTTTATGTGGTTTTTAATAGATTTTCATGTGGTTTTCCGTTGCTTTCATTCTATCATACTTCTCGCTATTTGCAATAGGTTTTTGAGATTTTGTAAAGTTTTAACATAATCTTCTCATAAATCCCGAAAATTCCGTCAGTATTTTCAGATTATGACATTGATTTTCATATTCCATAGCACTATATTTATATATGAAAACAGATGAAAGGGGATTTTGAATA